>NZ_JBQTGI010000093.1:0-504 GCF_052400645.1 Saccharicrinis sp. GN24d3 | reverse complement strand
GAAAATAGCTATGAAAAAGGAAAGAAAAGCTCTGTAATGTTAATTACAAAATAATTTTTTCACCCAAATTATTTGTCAATTGATACTCATTAAGGCACCTGCCTTCTTTGAAACGACAGGCTTTACTGGGATATATTTTTGTACTCCTCGGGGATGATATCTATTTCATTCGGTGAACGGACCAGCTTTTGAATCGCAGATCTTTTTGCCACTTGAACTCTTTTCGTACGATACTATTTCGAAATAATCTAGTATACCTTCTGGGAGAAATAGAGCTAGTAGCTCCTGTGATAGTCCTTCTTTCAATTTATTTTCCTGTTTCTATTTAACAGCTAAATAAACAATATTTTTTAACAGACCCAAACTTTGTGCGTGATCCCCCTTCATCCCTCGGGGTCTGGGGTCCTGACATCGCTTTGGTGTTCCCGGAAAAAACGCGATTAACGCAAAAAGGACAGTCCTCTTTCGAAAACTGTCCTCTTGTCAAAGATGGGCGGCGACCTA
>NZ_JBQTGI010000092.1:0-508 GCF_052400645.1 Saccharicrinis sp. GN24d3 | reverse complement strand
ACGAAACACCGCCTTTCCTTATGAAAAAACAGCAAAAATAAATATAAAGGAAGTGAACACCGAGCTATTGGAAGATATCGGGAACTATCTGTTGCAGCTGACACAACAGCTCAATGAAAAGAGGAATAAGGCCGCTCGCGAAAATGATGAAAAATACCTGGAGCTGGTGAGAACATTGGGAGGCGAAGAGGAATATTATGCGAATAAACAACGGTATTTTAATAAACGATTAAACGATTTGGTCACCAACAGAACAGGATCTGACATGATCACACAGGTGAACGACAAGTGGGTGCAGCTTAAGGATCCGATATATAAAACACCTGATTCCAATTTTGGGCGGGCGCATTTTTATGCGTCGTACAAACGTCTTGGGAACACCGAGATACCTACCTTTTGGTTTAACCTGATGTTTATATGGTTGACAACACTGTTGTTATACTTCACGTTAAAAGGTGATGTTTTAAATAGGATATTGAACAAAATTGGCAAATAATTATAAACATTG
>NZ_JBQTGI010000091.1:0-558 GCF_052400645.1 Saccharicrinis sp. GN24d3 | reverse complement strand
AAACCGGTAACTAGGGTTAAGTCGTAACAAGGTAGCCGTACCGGAAGGTGTGGCTGGAACACCTCCTTTCTGGAGAGAGTCCTAACATTAAGTTGAAAATTTAAAGGTTAAAAGTTGAAAGCAATGCTTGATGACTTTTAAAATCGATGAAGTTTCAATTGAAGAATCCTCTTTTCCTTTTTGTGTATTTCATAATTTAAATAAGATAGTCCTGTAGCTCAGTTGGTTAGAGCACTACACTGATAATGTAGGGGTCCGCAGTTCAAATCTGCGCAGGACTACTTTTTACGGGGGATTAGCTCAGCTGGCTAGAGCGCCTGCCTTGCACGCAGGAGGTCATCGGTTCGACTCCGATATTCTCCACTTCTTTTAGATCATATATCTTATTAAGCCGTTACAATGGTGATGGTGGATTTATGGTGAAATAAAGATTGATGAGTTCATAAATGAAATCATGAATCGCGTTGTCCGGAATTTGGACAAAACGTACATTGACATATTGGCAAAAACAATCAAAATCATAGGTTCGCCGTAACGCCCGCGCGTTATGGTGCGACC
>NZ_JBQTGI010000090.1:0-559 GCF_052400645.1 Saccharicrinis sp. GN24d3 | reverse complement strand
CTCATAGTTTAGGGTTAGGTTTGGTTAAAGATTGAAGGCACCATCAAAACGTTTGATGGTGCCTTCTACTTTATATGCCTTGTGTGAACCTGTTTTTCCATATAAGGGTGCATTAGAATGTTTTTAGTTGGAGGGGCATTAGCTTATTTCACTTCAGCCTGGCCAGTTCTTTCTTCACGTTTTCCTTTTCTTTCTTAACCCTCGAAATTTCTTGCAGAACAAAAGAAATCTCGTATCCGTCGGCAATAGCGTCTTTATCGAACTTTTCCATGACAATGTAGTCGTGTTTTTGCCAATAAACTGCACTTTTAAACCCGGATTATATATTGGAGGTTCGTCATGAGCATTGCAAGTAAAATAAAACAAGGCATTACCGAAACGAGGCATCACTTGTCCCGATTACTTTCGTGAGCATCGTTCTGGTGAGTTGAAGTGGAGCAGCGGAGTGTCTTGTTTTGAAACAATTTCAATGTGTAATAGATTTTCTAATGCATATTGCGGGTTAAACATAGCTGACGGGCGTGTTCTGCAGGGTAATGAATTAAAGTGCTTGCGGATT
>NZ_JBQTGI010000089.1:0-566 GCF_052400645.1 Saccharicrinis sp. GN24d3 | reverse complement strand
GACGGAACAACATTTGAAACCGTTGTTGTAAATGAAAGGCCAACCGTAACGGTAAACTACAACGCCCCGGTCTGTGAAGGGACGAGTCTGATATTAACGGCCACCCCATCCGGGGGAAGCGGCAGTTATGTAAATTATGTATGGACAAAGGGAGGCGTTGAAATAGCAGGAGAAAATGCTTCCACGCTAACCGTTGATCCTTCGGCCGCCGCCGATGCGGGGACTTACGGAGTAACCGTCGAAGACAATTCCGGTTGTACAAGCGATGAACAGACGGTTGTGGTAAGCATTCATGCCTTGCCCATTCCAACAGCCGGGAACGACGGTGCAGCCTGTGAGGGGGAAACGGTGAATCTTTCCGGTGGACCCGCAGGCATAAGCTATTCGTGGTCCGGGCCAAACGGTTTTAGCAGCTCGGATCAGAACCCGGTTTTAAACAATATAGCACTTGCCGACGCAGGAACTTACACGTTGACAGTTACCGACGGAAACACCTGCGAGCAAAGCGTATCAACCGAAGTGGTTGTAAATTCTAACCCAAGCATAACCGCCAACAGCAACAGTCC
>NZ_JBQTGI010000088.1:0-569 GCF_052400645.1 Saccharicrinis sp. GN24d3 | reverse complement strand
GCGGTTATTAAAAAAATATAAACATTGAAAGTCTTTCTAATAATTTTAATTCCAGTTACAGTATTGACTCTTATTCTTTACTTAAAGTCAAAAAACTTTAGAAAAAGAAGAGCTATTAAACTGTCTTGTTCTCGCCAATTTCAAGAATTAACAGGAATAGGTTTCTCTATTGAAAACATGGAATCATTTAAAGTTTTTGTTGGAAATTTTAACGACTTCAATTTTTTGATTTACATTGACCCTTTTGACTGTTTCTTTAATAATGAATTTTCCATTGTTTTTGTAAGTTCATATAAAGAAATAAGTAATGACGTTTTTAAACAGTTGAATGACCGGTATTACAATAGGAAGAAATCATTATTGATTAATTCGGAATATATTTTTTTCGACAAATGTTCAGCTCAGTTCAGGTACTCGCTAAGTCCATTTGGAATTCGCTCAAGTCGACTAATGAACTATTTGGAGAACATTGGCAATATATTAAAGACTGAACAATTGAAAGCAGCTGAATTCAAGAATATTCAGGCAAGCATAAGAAGACCTTATTGAGAAATAACAACCGCTAACAA
>NZ_JBQTGI010000087.1:0-611 GCF_052400645.1 Saccharicrinis sp. GN24d3 | reverse complement strand
TCCGACCGAGCATGAAGTCAAGGTCAAAACTCTTTGCCAATATTCGTGAGCTACTAGCAAAACGTAGGCACTGGAGGGTTGATCCCTTGCTTTATAAACTCAACTCATTATTGATTGGATGGTTAAATTACTTTTCGATAAGTAAGGTAACGCACATATGGGAAACCATAAAAGTTATCATTAAACACTTGGATTATAAACTATTTAAATGGCTCAAAAGTAAAGGCCGTAAAGCGCACAAGTTGCTACGCCAGCAACCATACAGCAATTTTGTTCAAAGCAAAAGACTGTTAGACTTGGAGAAGTATGCACGCTTGAAAACCCTTGCGAAAGCTCAATGAAGAACTCTATCGGTAAGCCGTATGAGGGAAAACTTCACAGCCTGTCCACGAACATCGGGATACGGTTTGATGAAGGGAGTGCTGATAGATTACATATAATTATTACTTTTATGGGTATTAATTAGAGTAGGCTATCAGGCTCTACTCTACTGGTCAAGCAAACAAGAATACATTATGAACAAAAAGCATTTTTCAACAACTGAATTGATTATAATTATTGGATTTTCAGGTTTATGTCTGAGCATTATTTTATTCATGTTCGTCTTTATA
>NZ_JBQTGI010000086.1:0-678 GCF_052400645.1 Saccharicrinis sp. GN24d3 | reverse complement strand
ACTCACTTCCAAATTTCACAAAGCCAAAGCGTTGTATTTGTTTTTATCTTTTTCATTACAAAAGCTAAATCAACGATTTGGCGCTGCTCGCCGAAGCTGAGAACCATCCAAAGTGAATCGGCTCACTTATGCTTTATTAGCCATTGTTGTGGCCTGGCATTTTTTATTTTTCCTTGATAAAGAGAGAATAAATTCTATTCAGTTCAGGATTTCTTTTCGAATAAATAATTTCTATTTTTTGATTCTCTTCAAATATATTCTCTTCATCCGTCTGTGAGAATGATTCATACCAGACACTGTCCACATTGAATTTTGTCTTTACTAACCACTCATTATTTTTATTTACAGTGGAATACCATTTCTTCGAAATATACCCTGTCGTAATTACTCCATCTTTTTCAAGAGCAATCCTTTCGTTTTTTCCACTCTGAAATCCAAATAAAGGTCCAATTATTAGAATTGAACCAAATGCTAATGCTTTTGCCGCTTGACTATGAAAAATGCTCACAACCTTATATATGGAAAATGGGATTCCTCCAAAAATTAAAACAAACGGTAACCATCTTAATATTCCTTCTTTGGCAAATAGTACAGAGTCAGGTATAAAGACGAACATGAATAAAATAATGCTCAGACATAAACCTGAAAATCCAATAATTATAATCAATTCAGTTGTTG
>NZ_JBQTGI010000085.1:0-855 GCF_052400645.1 Saccharicrinis sp. GN24d3 | reverse complement strand
TGGCTGTAGTTTACAATAGCGTTTTATTGTAGTATCTTTATAAGAAAACATCATGGATACAAATAAGATAAAAGAAGCTCTGCTGAAACTCACAGCTGATGAACGCACAGCACTATTACTGGAAATTGAAGAAGAGTCAGATTTGCATATCCCAGTATTAGAGAATAGAAGGCAAAAATTGGATGATAAAATCAGTAACTGTCCACATTGTTCCAGTAAAAAATACCGTAAACATGGTAAGGACAAGGGCAGTCAACGCTATTATTGCAATAGTTGTAAACGAACATTTACAGAATATACGGGAACCTGGTTGGCCGGCATACACAAAAAAGAACTCGTTTCTGAGTATTTAATATTGATGGAACAAGAACTAAGCCTGGATAAGATAAAGAAACGGATGGGCATTAATAAAAAGACAGCTTTTGATTGGCGCCATAAAATCTTATCAAGTCTGGAAACGACAGGCTCAGGAACCTTTACAGGCATTACAGAAAGTGATGACACCTTCTTTCTTGAGTCCTCAAAGGGGAAAAAACTAGAAGATCGTAAACCAAGAAAGCGAGGAGGCACCGCCAAGAAAAGAGGAATAAGTAACGAACAAGTGGCAGTTATTGTAACAGCGGATAGAAACGCAGAAATAGACATGACGGTAGCTCGATTAGGAAGGATTAAAAAGGTGGATATAGCAAATGCCATTGGGCACAAAATTACCGATGAAACAATTCTATGTAGCGACAGTCATGTTAGTTATAAAGGATTTGCCATTGATAATCATATTGAACACCACGCAATAAGAGCAAACCTGAAGCAGCATGTAAAGCAAAAGGTCTATCACGTACAGCACGTAAACTCCAT
>NZ_JBQTGI010000084.1:0-867 GCF_052400645.1 Saccharicrinis sp. GN24d3 | reverse complement strand
CAACGTTTACTGGATGAAGCGTGCGGAGATTTAACGAGCCAAACCTTCCAAACTACTCCAGAGCCAAATCTTTTATTTGTTTTTATCTTTTCATTATTAAAGCCAAATCAAAGATTTGGCGGTGTTCAAACTCCATACTCAACCTCCAAAACACTACTGAATCCGCATGCTTTATTCCAGATTGTTAGGGCCTATTATTTCTTAAGCATCAGGTTTTGTTGAATCAATTGAACTCCCAATACATTTTCCCAATATTCTGTATTCAATATATTATTCCGAATAAAATTCTGAGATGAAATTGGGTCTGTCGAAGTCCAGTCCATTGCCACAGCTGTAAGTTTTTCCTTTATTTTTTCTTGTATTCCGTTACTATTTGTCCCTTCCTCCCAAAATGCAATTCCAATACCATATTTAAATTCAGCCCATAAGTCTATTTTAAATGTTCTAAAATCCAAATCTTTAATTGTCAAGGTATGTATTTCAGTTCCTTTATGAATTACCTCGTTAATATCTTTTCCCATGATGTCTAAGGCAGTCAATATTTGATATGTAACGCCTTTCTTGTCCTTATTGTCAATAAAAGTCTGAACGACTTTTTGTGGGTCTCCACCAGCTAAAAGGTGAGCTTCAAGGTCTGAAAGTTTTAAGTCTAAATTCTGCTTTTGTGTTAATGCAAGTGCTTTAAACAGCTTTTTCTTACTATTCTTTCTAACATTTATTCCTAATGCTTCTTTAAATGAAATATTTGCTCCATGCTTCCAGGCTCTTAACTTGGTCACTAAGATTGGCAAACCTAAAAGAGCAATAAAAAATATAAATATTAGTATCAATAATTCCATAAACAGTTTTCTATAATAGGCCCTAACG
>NZ_JBQTGI010000083.1:0-948 GCF_052400645.1 Saccharicrinis sp. GN24d3 | reverse complement strand
GCCATGGTAACCGTGGCCGATGTAATGGCCGACAACGGCGTGGTGCACGTGATCGATGCCGTATTGCTTCCGCCTACTGATGTGATTTTAAGTCATACTGAAAAGTACGGAAACATTCTTGTAGACCATAATGGTAATACACTTTATTTCTTTACCAAAGATGCTGACGGTAATTCACTTTGCCAGGACGGCTGTTTGGATAACTGGCCCGTTTTCTATGCTCCTCAACTAAGTGTGGGGAATGGTTTAAACGCCTCAGACTTTAACATGATTGACAGAGGTGATGGAAATATGCAAACAACCTACAAAGGATGGCCATTATACTATTTTGCAGGTGACCATAGTGCGGGCGACATCAATGGAGAAGGACTTGGAAACAAATGGTTTGTGGCCAAACCGGATTATACCATTATGGTTGTTGACCATCAATTAACCGGGCTTGACCATGTTGAGTATAAAGGTGATTATACACCTGGTCAGGAAATCATTCAATACTTTACGGATGACAAAGGTAATACGTTATACATCTGGATAAAGGATAATAAGAATCAAAATAATTTCACGGCTGATGATTTCTCCAATAATGGCATTTGGCCTATTTACGAAGAGACAGAAATTATTGTGCCATCATCATTGAATCAAGAATTATTTGGAGTAATTGAAGTCTATGGCAAAAAACAACTTACCTATAAAGGTTGGCCATTGTATTTCTTTGGAAAAGATGAGAATCGCGGTGAAAACAAAGGCGTTAGCGTACCTGCACCGGGCATATGGCCTGTTGCCCAAGCAGGCATTAATCCCGCCATTGATAAAACCGTGGTTGACATCATCGTGAACAGCGAGGACCATAACACCCTGGAAGCGGCCGTCGTTGCCGCAGAACTGGCCGATGACCTGGCCGGCGAGGGGCCGTTTACCGTGTTTGCACCTACCGACGATGCGTTCGCC
>NZ_JBQTGI010000082.1:0-964 GCF_052400645.1 Saccharicrinis sp. GN24d3 | reverse complement strand
ATTATGCCGAACGGAGCAATGATCTTTAAGAAAATTATTTAGGTAGGATTTACACCTACTGGATTACCACAGCTTCGTGGCACACCAACGTTCAGAATAAGAGGTCGTGGGCTGATTTGAAAAACCGAACTCCCAAAATCCTACTTAGCCGAAGCTTTTGTTTGGGTTATAAATTTATCCTTTTATCTAGCCGAAGCAAAAGCTTCGGCGAACTTATTTGAAAAGCTAAACTTCCAAATTTCGTCTGGCAGCCCATGCCTTTTATTTATTGTTGCCACCTGTGCTTTTTTATTCTTTATTAATTCTTCTTATTTCCAGTTTTGATATTTTTCCGTCTGTAATCCAAAATGTTCCGTCGTATTTGCCAAAGTCAGCATAAATTGTCTGCCCCTTTTTATAATGAAAGTTTTGACCTATAAAACCAATTAACACATCTTCTTTTAGTCCAATTTTGATGATGTCCCAAACTGCTATGTCTTGCTGGACTAATTCTATTGCACAAAATATTTCGTTATTACTGTCAAACCTCCATGCTTCTGGCTTGTCTGTTGTATATACCTTTAAATATCCAATGTATTCATTTGAGTTTTTGTTAATCAAGTTATAACCTCCAAAAAATCCTGTCGTATCAGGTCTATATAATTTAATTGTCTCAGAAGTTGGCACTACCCCTGAAGTTACCGTCAAAAAATCAAGGGCTTTAATTTCTTTAAGATTAACTGGAAAATCCAATGTCTTATTAGTCATTGAAAATATATTTCCCTTTTCAACTTCTGTATCAGGTTGATTTATATCCTTATTCGTCTTGTCAGTCCGTAATTGACAGGATATAAAGATTGTCAGAAGAAATATATATATAATGTGTCTCATTTTTTTAGCATTGGCTACAACGTTTACTGGATGAAGCGTGCGGAGATTTAACGAGCCAAACCTTCCAAACTACTCCAGAGCCAAATCTTTTATT
>NZ_JBQTGI010000081.1:0-1001 GCF_052400645.1 Saccharicrinis sp. GN24d3 | reverse complement strand
GCCTAAAACAAGCTAAAAAATAGCCTGTAAAGCAACAAAAAATCAGTTGCTTTTAGTTTTTAGACAGACTGACGTTAGCTGCAACCAAAAAAACGCAAATACTAAAATAGACCATGAAAATACCGAGAATATTGATTTTAAACTTTTTCACTAAGAGTTATTTAAAACAGGCAGACAGCTTCCCTATTTCCATATTGAATTCGAGAATGAAATCAATGATTAGTGACTTATGGTTTTGTATGGCTATCATAATGCCATTTTTCTTACTCTTTATGATTTTGTTTTTTGTAATTCAAGCGTTTATATATCCTGAAATTGAATATTTTCCAACTTATTTAATGGTGATGTTACTACCCTGGTTAGTTTTGTTATTTGGGACTCTTAATAAAGACATTGCTTCAGGAATGAGTGCAGGAAAAAGGACTTTCGGCTTTAAAGTAATAGACAATAGTACAAAGCAGAATGCATCTCAAATGCAGTGTATGCTTCGGAATATGACAATGTTAATTTGGCCTTTGGAGGCTTTCATGATATTGGTTAATCCAAAACGACGAATTGGAGACTTTATTGCGAATACGGAAGTTATAAAAACAGACAAACTTGATATAGAAACTTTACACCAAGACCTCATTTTAATTGAAAATATTTCTGTAAAATTAGTTGTGACCTCATTAATAATAGGTATTGTGATGACTTCTATATCTATGGTTGGTACAATTTTGAATTGAAAAATGGCAGCAGCTAACAATGCATTATAAAACATAGGTGGCTCAGCGGTTTATGAAACATTTGAGCGTTTAATCAGCCCGCCAAATCGTTGATTTGGCATTTAAAACAAATAAAATAAAAGCAAAATACAACGCTTTGGCTAAGTGGAATATTGAAAGTTAGGCTATTTAAATCACCTACGTTTAATATGCGAGGCGTTAGGGCCTATTATAGAAAACTGTTTATGGAATTATTGATACTAATATTTATATTTTTTATTGCTCTTTTAGGTT
>NZ_JBQTGI010000080.1:0-1052 GCF_052400645.1 Saccharicrinis sp. GN24d3 | reverse complement strand
TTACAAAGTGGACAAATCCAAGCTGATTTATTTCAATATTAAAAGAGTTGAGCAAGGCTGTTCAAATACTTTTTGTTGACCAAGCGGTTTGTTCCTTTGGTTTTTCCCCATTTTGTAAATAAAAGAGCATAAGCCTCCCTGTCAAAACACTTAATATATTATTATTTATGATGTGTTATGCGGCCAGTCCCCTGTGACTGTTGTTTTTTTCGGAGGCACGCATTTCCGCAATAAATTGCTCTCCTATCTTCCGGAGGTTGTATGCGCTAACCGATAGGCTTACGTACCTTTTGAAATTATGGTAACCTTTATCTGGGCAACGGTCCAGTCCCCGGTGCTCCAGCTCGTTAACGTTTGATTCTACAGCACTGTGTTTGTTTCTCAGTTTGAGGAACTTTGGACTGTGTTCTTCTTCGTGTTCCGCTTTGTTGCATTTGCCTTTTTTAGGCAATACCAGGGTTTCGACACCTTTCTGTAATGTTTCTTTGTTGCCTTTGTTCCAAAAGCCTTTGTCAAAGCTCCAGCTTCCCACCTGGTATTGTGCAAATATCCGTTGCGCAAGCTCTGGCACTATCTCGGAATCGGACTGGTGTTCCATTACTTGGTAGTCTACTATCAGGTTGAACTGGTCTGTGGTTATCGCCACCTTTTTGCCAAGCTCCACATTGGGGCGCATCTTTCCTTTTGTCACCCATTCGGTATACTGTTCGAATATAGAAAACATTTTCTCGTCATGGGGTATGTTTTCCCCTTTTACCACACGCCTTTCCAGCAAATCGATGTGTTTTTCCAGCAACTCCATATAACGTTCCAGCTCCATCACGATTACCCAATCCTCAAGCTCTGTTTGCGGGAAGCCGGGTTTCTCTTTTTCGAGCTTCTCCAAGAGTGCTTTGGCTTTGGAAAGATATTTTTGGCAAGAGTCCATTAGCCTTTTTTGTTTGCCTTTGCCACCGGATGCACTTGCCCTGCCCAGTGCCCTCATTTTGTTTTTCAGGTCAACGCGCCAGTTTTTTATCTTTCTCCAACCCGGAAGGTTGTTCCTTTCCTGA
>NZ_JBQTGI010000079.1:0-1286 GCF_052400645.1 Saccharicrinis sp. GN24d3 | reverse complement strand
CAATTGAAAGCAGCTGAATTCAAGAATATTCAGGCAAGCATAAGAAGACCTTATTGAGAAATAACAACCGCTAACAACGTGTATAAAACATAGCTAATAAGTTTTTAACCCAAAGATTTGTGTATATTTAGAAAGTACACCAAATTTTTAATTTGGATTTTAAAAAGAGAAAATTAAAAACAAAATATAAAAATTTGGCTCTGTGTTAATCCAAAAAGTTAGTGTCTTTTTGCACGCTAGGTTTCATACACAAGACCGTTGTAGGGCATTTGAACGAACGTCCACTAAACATTAGAGAGTGATAAAATGATTGTATCAAAAGAGGATAAAGAAGAAAATTTGAGGATTGGTCAATTAATCAAAAAAATTGAGCTGATTGATGAAAAATATATTAAAGAAGAATCGGATAAAATATCGCAGCAACAACCTTTCCTGATTTCGTTAATTCTTGGTTATCGTTATGATTTAAAATCTCTTGAATTAGAAGAAATAATGAAAATCATCTTTCTGATTTGGGAGTTCTTTAAAGAATATCATCAAACAGAAACCGAAAAGATTACAGAGCCGCAATTTATGAGGATTCAACAACGAAATGTCCATATGCTCAAATACTTTGAAGGAGAGCAGAGCAAAAAATCAAAACTTGAAGTTATTTCTGCTGACTTAGAAAATTTAAAGTCGAAGGCGTTATTTACAGGTGTTATTTTTCAATTTAATCAGAAAATAGCACTTTTAAATATGAAAAATGAAACACGGGGTATAATATTGGTTGGGTTAAAAAGTCTAATTGAATGCTTCGAAGAAATAGCATATAAGAACTAGCCATGAAATTACAGGAAGTTAAATTTGAATCTGGAAATTGTGTAAAAGTAAAGTCAGGAATTAAAGAGCCTGATTTGGGAGAGCTGCTCTTTAAATTAGTTCGCCGAAGCTAAGGCTTCGGCTAGTGAAAAGAATAAATGTATAACCAAAACAAATGCTTTGGCTTGGTAGGGTTTTGGAGGTTCAATTTTCAAATCAGCCTACGACCCGTTCTATGTTGTAATCCAAATTTCTCCATATTTTTTCTATTAAAATTCAATACTATCAGTTCTGGCTTTGTCCTATTTGGCTGAAATAATTAAGTAGTTGATTCTAAACGTCGCTATATGTTTGTTCAATCCGGATTATACATTAGAACTTCGTCGTGAAAATTGGAAGTGAAGCAGTGGAGTGTCTTGTTTTGAAACAATTTCAATGTGTAATAGATTTTCTAATGCATATTGCGGGTTCAAATATGAAGGGAA
>NZ_JBQTGI010000078.1:0-1369 GCF_052400645.1 Saccharicrinis sp. GN24d3 | reverse complement strand
CCTGTTTTGTGCATTGCATGACCCACTTTTAAATTTTCATATTTAATAACCTTGATTGGATTTCAGTAGGTTGCAAAATTTTAGTTTTTACTTCTTTGGATTTTGGCAGGATATACCTTAATTGCCTAATTTCCTTAATCTCATCTATTGCTTTTTCAGGAGACAACTTGATATTATTGTAATTGAGCAAGCGCTCCAATTCCTTATAGATGGAATACGCGGTAAAACATATGCATATGTGCGCTTCAATTCTGCTCTTTAATCGATGATAGATGGGGCGTATTCTTAAATCCGTTTTTGAAATGCGGAAGGCTTTTTCAATTTTCCATAATTGACTATAATTTTCAATCACTATCTTTCTGGATAAGCCTGTGTTTGTTACATACCCCTTTAACCCGTCCCACAGAGCATCTGCTTCATATTTTTCGTAGTCAATTGTAATGTTTACCTGGCCAGTTAGTTTCAGATATTTATTGTAACCTCTGTTGTTGATATGTTCTTTAGATAACTTTCCGCTCTTAACCCTTTTCTCTAACCGGATCAGCCCTTTCTCTCGATTTTTATTGTCCCTGTATGCCCTTTTGGGCGAGTAGCTGATGATTAGCCTGCCATTTTTACTTTTTAATTCTTTGGGTTTGTCTTCTTCAATTTTCAGTTGAATGATTTTTGTTTTGATTGCTTCTGTCTCATTTTTAACCCTTCCTCCAAGAATATACTGGTAACCATGCTCATTTAACGCATCAATGTTCTTTTGGGAAAGCAGTGCTGCGTCTGCCACGATTATCGGCTTGTCCAGGCTAAACTTTTCTTGAAAAGTCTCCAGAACAGGAATCAGAGTCTTTGTTTCTGAAGTGTTTCCTTCAAATATCTTGTACCCAATAGGAAAACCTTGCGAACTGACCAGCAACCCGATCATGATTTGAGGTTGTTGGTGTTTGCCATCTTTTGAAAAACCAGTGATGCGATAATCATCTTCTTCTGAAGCTTCGAAATACAAGGTCGTCATATCATAAAATACAACACCAACCTTTCCTCCCAAAAGGTTCTTGGTGTACTCAAATGATATCTGCTCTATAGTTGGTTTAATATCGTTGTTGAGTTCATCTAGGAATCGGTAAATAGTGTAAACGCTCACGTCAATGTTTAGATGATTCCCGAAATAATCTACGGTTTTTAATTTACTGCCAGGATAAACAAGCCGGCATAAAACCAGATTCTTGAAATATTTGCATGACCCACCAGTTGGGAAACCTATTTTCTCATAAATCTTTCCCAATATCAATTCAGCCCCAACTATCTGCAAATGGTTATTTGCAATACTATTTACAAAGTTATCTACGACCAGGTCATCGTGTTCAACAAATAAACT
>NZ_JBQTGI010000077.1:0-1388 GCF_052400645.1 Saccharicrinis sp. GN24d3 | reverse complement strand
TACGGATTAACAGTAATGTGAAGTGCAACGGTCTACCGGAGTCATAGGGATGGCGTGGTTATAGATGGATTATCACGGAATACCGTAATAAGATAAAACGGCACGGGGCTGTGGGAGGTCTCTTGTTTTAAAGGTTGGCAATCTTAAACAGGCTGATATAAGCATAGCGAAGTTCAGCAAGGAAACAAGAGAAATCGGAGGAGCTCATAGTACCACTGATTGTAGCGACAACAAAACGCTACATAGGGAAGGGGCTCTACTTTAGAGAAGCTTATATGGAAGACAGAACGACCTATATTGACACAAGTCTATTAGTAAGTCCATCGTCATTTTTGACCGATGAAAGAGTTCGTGAATTCCAAAGGAAGCTATACATTAGAGCCAAGCAAGACAAGGAATTTAAGGCCTATAGTTTAAGCGACAAGATGAGCTTAGACTATGTGCTTGAAGAATCCTATCGTAGGGTAAAACGGAATTATTCCAAAGGAACAGGGGTTGATAAGATGTCTTTTGCTGATATTGAGAAATATGGTGTGACTAAATTTCTTAAGGAATTGCAAACGGAACTGCGTAGCAACACCTACCGAAGTCAGGCTGTCCGTCAGGTAGAAATCCCGAAGGAAAAGAAAGGCGAGTTTCGCATGTTGGGTATTCCTACCATAAAAGACAGAGTAGCACAAATGGCAGTTAAGATGTTGATTGAGCCACTCTGGGAAGCCGACTTTATAGACACTTCGTATGGGTTTAGACCAAAGCGAGGAGCACAGGATGCGATCAAGCAAATCAAACAGAATATCTACGATGGACATCATTTCATCTATGACGCAGACTTATCGAAATACTTCGATACCATTCCGCATGATAAGCTGTTTATTCTGCTTAAAGAACGCATCAGCGACAAGGGAATTCTGGATATTATCGAACAATGGTTAACAGCCCCCAAACAATTAAAGAATGGAAAGTTGTTGTCGAGCACAGCAGGTACACCGCAAGGAGGGGTAATTAGTCCATTGTTATCGAATATCTACCTACATGCTTTTGACCGAATAGTCAATAGTTCACAGAGTAAATTTTCCAAAGCAAACATTCGCATTGTGCGTTATGCCGATGACTTTGTGCTTATGGGAACTTACTATTACAGTCGAGAAATACTAGCTTATATCGATTCATTAATGACACGGATGGGGCTCACCATCAACAAAGAAAAGACAACTATTTTGCATGTACATAAGAAAAGTCTGTTCTTCCTGGGGTTTGAGTTCAGGGTAATTCGTTCCAAATTCTCTTGGAACAAGAAGAATTATACTAACGTCCGACCGAGCATGAAGTCAAGGTCAAAACTCTTTGCCAATATTCGTGAGCTACTAGCAAAACGTAGGCACTGGAGG
>NZ_JBQTGI010000076.1:0-1468 GCF_052400645.1 Saccharicrinis sp. GN24d3 | reverse complement strand
TCCATAGCCGTTAACTTAAGGGAACCTATTGGTACAAAAACACATACACAGACGGACTTCCCCAATGAGGAAGTTTATAAGTTTTTTCTCCATATCTGTATTTATTTTATTTATGATAAAAAGGCAGTAAATGATTATTAAAACAATCAGATACTGCCTATGCCATAAAGGTAAAATTTTTCTTGGAGAAAAATGCCCTTTACGTTAGCGATAACACATATTTAAATAAAAACATTCAGCAAGTAGGAAAATGTTTGGAGAATCTTTTTTCGGAGGATCAGTTAGACGAAATCGCAATAAGGCACGGTTTTATAAAACGCAAGCGGTCTTTATCGGCTGCCTCCTTCCTTTCGTCATTGGTTTTTAACAATGACGATACCGAGAAATGTAGCCTGTTAGGACTGAAACTAGATTTATATGCCAATGCCAAGGTCAATGTTTCCAGAACGGCCATACACAAGAAATTTACCCCCGAGGCGGTTTCTTTTATGGAAGAGGTACTGTCAAATTTTTTGACCAGCCAAACATCCGGCGTCCTCAAAGATATCCTGCCACCCGACAGCCCCTTTACCGCCTTATACATAAAAGACTCTTCAAAATTCACGATACCCCAGGTTTTCGCAAAAGAATACCCTGCATTTGGTGGATATGGCAAAAAGGAAAAGGGGGCTTTGATGAACATCCAGTACGAATACGACCTGCTTTCCGGGGAAAGCCAATACCTGGAACTGACAAAAGCAACAAGAAACGACCAGCAGGACAGCAAAGAAACCGTGTCGGATATGAAACAGGGAGCACTGTACATGAGAGACCTGGGCTATATCACCACGAACTACCTCAAGGCTTTTGATACCAATGGTGCTTTTTATATTAACAGGCTTCCGAAAATAGGGGTATACCTGAAAAACGAAGACAGTTTTGATGCAATCTGCTGGAAGGATATCAGACATCACTTTAAGAAAAACGATGCCGCCAGCCTTGAAACAGAAGTGTATCTTGGTAAAAAAGAAAAAATCGGGTCACGGCTTCTGATCGTCCCTGTTCCTGAACAAGTGGCCGCAGGGAGAATACGGAAAGCCAAACAGGGAGGTAACAGAAAAAAGGGGTATGCCATATCTGGCGAATATAAGGCCAAGGCCCACTTCAACCTGTTTATCACAAATGTCCCCGCAAAGGTTCTATCCGCAGAAAAGGTGATCCTGGCATACAGGTTGCGGTGGCAAATAGAAATCTTGTTCAAAACATGGAAGTCGCACCTGAACATCCACAAGTGCAAGCCAATGAAAATAGAAAGGTTTAAATGTCAGCTGATAGGAAACCTGATATGGATACTTATCTCCAATAAACTGTTTCAGATCACGAAATCCGTCATAACCCGGCACGACAATTCAAAGTCCTGTAGCCCGATAAAGTTCTTTAAATTTTCAAAATATATAAAACAAGAACTTAGGGCGGTGGTTCATGTTTG
>NZ_JBQTGI010000075.1:0-1532 GCF_052400645.1 Saccharicrinis sp. GN24d3 | reverse complement strand
GTAAATTCATGGCTGATTAAGAAAAAAGTGAACGGGTATGGCCGTTTTCACTGGGTGGGTATAGACCGTTTTTTCTAAATATTGCCATTGGAGAATTGCACGGTGACGGAATAACACTACTAATCGCACCATACTGGAATTGAAATAGCTAAAGGTATAAAATTTACTTTCATTCATCAATCTACTAATCGCACCATACTGGAATTGAAATATTGGTATTTTCGGCATAATCACGTAGGAATGAATCCTACTAATCGCACCATACTGGAATTGAAATATGATTTTCCAAGGCTGAAACCCTGTTTGTCCGCACTACTAATCGCACCATACTGGAATTGAAATATTGGTTTCTGCTCACGCTGCAATACCTAAAGCCGACTACTAATCGCACCATACTGGAATTGAAATAGCCAAGCAAGGTATTACAAACGCACTCGAAGCTTACTACTAATCGCACCATACTGGAATTGAAATCACGAAATCTTCGTGTGGTCGTAAACTATCAAGCAAGCTACTAATCGCACCATACTGGAATTGAAATTAAAATAGCTGTTGCTTTATCACACGACAACATGTCGCTACTAATCGCACCATACTGGAATTGAAATTACGTAATAGATTGACTTAAATTAATCTTTCTATTCTACTAATCGCACCATACTGGAATTGAAATAGAGGGTATGTGGCGTCAATAACAGGGGCGGTTGCTACTAATCGCACCATACTGGAATTGAAATAGTTTATTGAAGGGCGTAAGGTTCGCCGCTACCTGGCTACTAATCGCACCATACTGGAATTGAAATACAGTTCTACAATAATGCTGCTCATACCTGTTTTTTCCCTACTAATCGCACCATACTGGAATTGAAATCCGGATCACAACGCATTCCACGTGACGAAACCGATCTACTAATCGCACCATACTGGAATTGAAATAAGTATGAAATCTACTTCCTCTCTTGATAAGGTACTACTAATCGCACCATACTGGAATTGAAATCAAAAAACTTGAGAAGTATAACGATGAAATGATAAGCTACTAATCGTAACATGCTGGTGGGTATTCCAGAGCAAGCCGACCCCTTACCAAACGTTGGTTGAAGTCATGTTTTTAGCATGACATTCCGGCGGAGGTTGACCCCTTAAAATATTTTTCGAGGTAAAATTTTGCTCAGGAAACGGAAAAAAACGGAGCATATTGCCCCCCCCCGGGTAACAATGGCTTTAAAAAAAACAGAGCATTTTAAAACTATCCAGAAAGTATATAACAAATAAGCCAATTTTGTATAGTTCCCGTATAGAAACAAAAAACGGTTACAACTAAATCGGTTGTAACCGTCTGATTATTTGGCGGGACCACCTGCCCCGATAGCCATCGGGGGAGTCAGGTGCTTGTTTGTTGGATGAGGTTACTTCTCATTTCTTGGTATTTTTTCAGGTTCTTTATATATGCGCTACTCTTCATCGATTTTATCTTCCTTTCAATACGGATTGCATGTGCGTAATCTTCAAGATTGATAGATAAAAACAAT
>NZ_JBQTGI010000074.1:0-1543 GCF_052400645.1 Saccharicrinis sp. GN24d3 | reverse complement strand
TAAAATAACTGATTATATATGCGGTATAGAAACCATAATCGAAATAATAAAGTCATTACGGTCTCTATATCCAAGTTAGCTCGCAGTGTAAAGAGCATCACACTAAAGAATATAAATAAACCAAGGCAAACAAATTTAATCGAATGAAGAGAATAATTTTATTATTAGTAGTTATTTGCATAGCAAATTTAAAATCATACGGACAAGAAAGCGAACGAAATACTGGAATTACTTTTGGGCTTGAGTATAGATATTCAGCATTTACTAGTGGAGAAATGGAATGGGACAATGAATATAAAAGTTCATTATATTCAAATGCCAACGGAATGAGTTTACGTGTATACTTAGGGTATTACCTTACTAAAAATTTCAATTTAAACGTGGGATTTGGTCTAGATAGGTACAATAACCCAGGTTCTAATACCGCCCCACTAGTACTTCAAGGAAAATACTTCTTCGATAACAAATTAAAAGACTTTTATTTATTTGCCGAAGGTGGACCATTACTTGATTTATCACCAGCAGGAAGTATGGACAAAGGTCAAACATATGGAACAGGAATTGGCAAGACATTTAAACTGTCCCATATTCTAAAAATTTCTACTAGTATCGGATATTGCTATCAAAATTCATCTAATGACTATTTCGGAGAAAAATTTAAAAGAAATAGTATGATTATAGGAGTTGGTTTATATTTTTAAAAGAAACACCGACGAGCTAACAATGCGTCATAAGTAATGCGGAGTTAGCTGTATTTATCACGTCTGTAAGGTTTTGGAGCTCCGCCAAATCTACGATTTGACGAGCAATAATAAATTGAAAATTAGCTGTAAAATCGTAGTTTTGGCTAAGTGATTTTTTGAAGTAGTTGTGGGTTAAATTCCGCACTACTCATACGCGTAACGTCAGACTGTCTAAAAACCAGACCTCCTGTTGATAACGGTTCATAACTACTGCGCATAAAGCTAGAAGAAGAAGCTGTTGTTTTGTATCTTATAGGTATGAAATTCATACAAGGACAAAAGCCGGGAGCAGACCCACCTTTTCCCGGTTTCATTAGAACAGGCCATAGGCCCTGGCAATGAGGTACGCATAATAGATTTATTTGTAGATAGTATTGATCTGTGCAAGATGGGATTTGATGTTTGTTTTGTTGAAAACGGGAGACCGGCTTACCATCCGTCCGACCTGTTAAAACTCTACATTTATGGTTACATGAACCGCATCCGTTCGTCGCGAGGGCTAGAAAAGGAAAGTAAACGTAATATCGAGGTGATGTGGCTTATCAGGTCCCTGTCGCCCGACCACAACACCATTTCGAATTTCAGGAAGGACAACCCCAAAGCCATAAAAAGAGTATTCAGGGAAACAGTACGCATAGCCCGTAATTTCGAACTTATTGGAGGCAAGCTACTGGCCGGCGACAGCACAAAACTGCGTGCACAGAACAGTAAGAAAAACAATTTCAACCAAAAGAAAATAGACCGTCATATCGATTATATCGAGAACAAGATAGACGAGCACAACAAGGCTATTGCTGAAA
>NZ_JBQTGI010000073.1:0-1560 GCF_052400645.1 Saccharicrinis sp. GN24d3 | reverse complement strand
TAAAATTTCATCGCACTTGATGTTGCGGGGATTTATATTTGCATGTGTAATATTTAATATGGCGGTATATAATTCAAGTCGCTACTCTATATAGTAAGTGTAATTGCTATATTATGGGCATGTAGGATTATTAAATATTTATTGGTATATTTATGTCGCCATAATAAATATTACACAAATGAAAACTAGACTCTTCTCCAAATCTCACAAAGGGGCTATCTCGTTGGAGATAAAGCCAACGGACTCCATTGCCTGGAAATTTTCCATGTTAATGGAAGCGGCTACTGCAAATGAAGACACCATTGAGAAAATCGCAAAAAGATATGGCTACACCAGGGAATATTTTTACACGGTCAAAAAGCAATACGAAGAAGGGGGGTGCCAGGCGTTGATGGATAAACCTAAAGGTCCAAAATCCAATTATAAGCGAACAGAGGAAATAGAGAAGAAGATCATCCGCCACCGTTTTTTAGACCCTGACGCCAACTGCGGGGTCATTGCGCAAAAAATGAACCAGACAGGGGATTTTATAAGCCAAAGGAGTGTTGAACGAACTATCAGGGAATACGGGCTTGAAAAAAAGGGCTACATAAAACAATTAAAGAAACAGAGGGAGAAAGCACAAAGATAATAGAACAGAAGTCCAAGCGGAGCTCCAAAAGCAGCATCCTGACACCCAAGGTCAACGAGCGTGAGTTCAGGGCCATTTTGGCAAATAAAGTGTCCGGCACATCGGTTGGCATGTGGCTGTTGGTGCCCGGTCTTTTAAAGCTTGGCGCATGGGATATACTGAAAGGTTGGAGCAATAGAATGGACACGGACATTGAGCCAAGGCTTGCGATGCAATTGGTCAATGAGTCTGCAATGTGCGTTAACCGTGTCAGGAGAAAGAATTCGTTGGGACATCAAGGTTTTCAGTTGCTCAACGGCATGGGCAGGCTTGCTTCCGACGAGCAGGCACACCTTTTGTTGAACGGGCACACGGTAAAAGACAGCTACGACATGATGCTCAACTTAGGCATGCAACGCAAGCTGTGCGGACATTACGGGGGTGATATAATAGCCGTGGACCCGCACCGGATATTGAGCAGTTCGAAACGGGTGATGTCCAAAAAAAAGAAAAAAACAGATGCCCCCACTCAAAAGATGCTGCAAACTTTTTTTTGCGTATCGGCACAAACAGGCCAGCCCATAATGGCCACCATGTCATCGACCGGGATGCCAACCACAAAGGCTACCCTTGAGCTGATATCGGCAACGGGAAAGATAATAAAAACCCCCTCTCTTTTGGTGGCGGACAAAGAGCATTTCACAAATGGATTATTCGAAGAGGTGTCAGCCCATAAAACATTCGACCTGCTGGTCCCTGCCATGAACACCCAAAGGGTAAAAGGCATCATGCAATCGCTTGAATATAGAAAACTGGATGCGGGATTTGCCCTTGCCGAAAGCAATTTTAATTTTGACGGCAAGAAAACAAAACACCGCTTTATTGCGGAACGTTTCGGGGAAAAGGAATATAGCTATGGAGCTTTCCTGACCACTTCCAACAAAGCTGCA
>NZ_JBQTGI010000072.1:0-1611 GCF_052400645.1 Saccharicrinis sp. GN24d3 | reverse complement strand
ATTTGTTTCTGAGTTGCAAAGCGTGAGCAAATATTGGATTCTCCTGTTCTGGATTTTAAAAACATAAATTTGTAGGGCGATTTGTTGATAATTCAGTAGTGTGTGTTTATAACAATAGGCTTCATATTTTCTTGTTTAGGACTGATGATCTGATATTTGTGTCATGATAAAACGAGAGACGTTAGAACCTTTAGAAAAAGAAGACATCATCAATATTTTTGTAGAATTCAGTAATAGGATTGAAGAAGAGATGCAGCTATTGCGTGATGACATAAAAGAACTGAAGGAAGAAAATCGTCAGCTCAAAAATCAGCAAAACAGCCGCAATAGTTCACGGCCGCCTTCTCAGGACTTCGGAAAAGTTCCCAGACAAAAAAGTTTGAGAAAGAAGAGTGGCAAAAAGCCTGGCGGACAGGCAGGACATAAAGGACATACATTAAAGCAAGTCTCAAGTCCGGACAACATGATCGTCCACCAACCCTCCAATACATGTCCTGCGTGCGGAGAGGTTCATATTACAGAAGATTATGTGTTACATAGCAAGCGGCAAGTGGTAGACATCCCTCCCATAAAAGCAAATGTTACGGAACATCAGGTTTATAAAGCCAAGTGCAAATGTGGCCATGTATCAATCGGCAGTTTCCCTTCAGGAGTGAATGGCCCTGTTCAGTATGGCAAAAACCTCACTTCTTTTGTCAGTTACTTAAGTACCCGTCAATATGTTCCATACCAAAGGATTCCTGAATTGTTAAAGTGTATCAGTGACATATCAATTAGTGAAGGTACCGTTTTTAACATGCTCAACAAGGTGGCGGATAAGCTATATCCAATTTACGAAAGCATTAAAACGGATATAAAGAACGCTAAAGTTGTGGGCAGCGATGAAACAGGGACAAATGTAAACAACAACAAATATTGGACATGGACGTGGCAAACAGCAACGGAAACATTTATTACGGTTTCTCCAACAAGGGGCTTTGCTGCGATTGAAAACGAATTCCCGCAAGGGTTACCCAATGCCGTATTGGTGTCAGATTCATTAAGCGCACAGTTGAAAACAAGAGCCCACAAACATCAGTTGTGCCTGGCTCACCTGCTCCGAGAACTTAACGCCTTTATTGAAGTTACAAAAAACAAATGGCCTGTTCGGATGAAGGAACTGTTCATGAAAGCCATCAACTTCAAAAAGAATTTATGCCAATCCCAATATTCACAGTCCTTAAAAATGCGGGATGAGATATTGCAGGAGTTTCAAAAACTATTGGATTCTCCACCAAAAATAAAACTCAAAAAGCTAGCTGCCTTTCATAAAAGAATGGTCAAGTGGAAAAACAGTGTGTTTACCTTTTTGTTTTTCCCCGAAGTGCCCTTTGATAACAACGGCTCTGAACGGGCAATACGAAACATAAAGGTAAAGCAAAAAGTATCTGGTGGATTTAGGTCTGAAAACGGAGCAGATATATTTGCAACAATACGCTCTGTTATTGACACATGGATCAAAAGGGACAAAGATGTTTTTGGAACCCTATGTTCTTATCTCTAATCTTAAGGCAAAATCGCCTTTCTAAATAGCCGATATAATTATGTTGCCTTGGATACCTGAGTTGTTAC
>NZ_JBQTGI010000071.1:0-1637 GCF_052400645.1 Saccharicrinis sp. GN24d3 | reverse complement strand
CTTGACTTCCGCATTGGGACACCCTAAAAATATTTTAAGATAATTTCATAAAGTTCTTCTTGTTCAGTGTCCATTTTTAAGAGAGTTGATCTCGTTTGTTTACTGTCTGGAAGAGTATATGTAATTTGATACATATTATGAGTGATCTCTGCAGCTTTTCTTATGGATAGTTCCGTATCTTCAAGTGCCAATATTCTCTCTAGTTCCTTGTATATAGCATATGCAGTAAAAGAAATGCAAATATGTGCTTCAATTCTGTTTCTTAACCTATGGTAAATTGGACGTATTCTTAAATCTGTTTTTGACATTCTGAACGCCCTTTCTATATGCCATAAATTACCGTAGTTGTTAATGACCTCTTCTTCCTTAAGCTTTGTGTTTGTTACATAACCTTTTAGTCCATCCCATTTGGCATCTTGTTCAAATTTTTCATAATCGATTTCTATAGTAACATCACCCAACATGGTTAGATATTTATTGTATCCCCTATTGTTAAGACTTGACTTTGTGAGTTTCCCTGACTTGACCTTCTTTTCTAACCTTGTTAATCCTCGTGTCCTGTTGTATTGATCTTTGGCTGCTCTTTTTTTTGAGTATGAAATAATGAGCCTTTTGCCGTCAGGCTTATTGATACAAAATACTTCGCCATCACCTAACGACAGGCCTAGTATCTTTTGTTTGATACTGTCTGGTTCATTTTTTAACCTGGCTCCTAAGATATATTCATACCCGTCACTTTCTAGAGCGGCTAAGTTATCTTTTGACAACAAGCCTGAATCGGCAACAACTATTGGTTTAGCCAAATTAAACTTGGCACTTATCTTTTCTAAAAAAGGAATAAGCGTATGCCCTTCATAAGTGTTCCCTTCGAAAATTTCATAACCTATAGCATAACCTCCTAAGCCTACTAACAAGCCCAAAAAGATTTGAGGTTTTTGATGTTTCCCATCCTTGCTAAAGCCGGTTTTTCTCAGGTCATCTTCGTCACTTGCTTCGAAGTATAATGTTGTCATATCATAGAACACAACAGATAAGTTACCGCCCAAAACTTTAAGTGTATGAGTGAATGCTATCTGTTCAACTTGATCTTTCAGCTTATCATGTAATTTATCCAAAAAACGGTATATCTTATCTACGCTTAAATGGATACCTTGATAGCGGTAAATATAATCAACGGTTTTCAGCTTACTCAAAGGGAAAGCTAACCTTGATATTACAAGATGTCTGAATAATTCTTCCTCAATTTGATTGAAGCCAATGTGGTTATAAATTTTCCCAAATACCATCTCCGGGCCGACCGTTCTTATATCAGAATTACTGATGTTTAACAATGCTTCCTCTGTATTTGAGTCTTTATCCGATAAGAAAAGGTTACTTTGTCCGGTGATTTTTTCAATTTCCTGATATCCAACATCAACCAACTTATCTATGTTCTGCTGCGTTGTGGCGCACCCAATTGATTTTATTACTCTATTAACACCTTTAACCTTCTGTATCACTTGTACAGAAACGCTTCCAGAACGATTAGGTTTCTTGCGAATAAACATTGACATATTTTTGGGACACCCAAGTTAAAAAAGAAAGTCAGCAATAGCAAGGGATACGGAGGGTGTCCCACAAAAAGTGCGGAAGTCAAG
>NZ_JBQTGI010000070.1:0-1704 GCF_052400645.1 Saccharicrinis sp. GN24d3 | reverse complement strand
AATAAAAGATTTGGCTCTGGAGTAGTTTGGAAGGTTTGGCTCGTTAAATCTCCGCACGCTTCATCCAGTAAACGTTGGCTACCATTACCCACGGCGCATAAAAAACGCATAACCTAGAAATATGAACACATCAAAAATTATACTTGCTCCATATCGACAATTATTAGAATATGTATCAAACATTGAGCAATATGTTGGATTTCAGAATGCAAGGTGGTTTATGTGGAACAGTGACTCATTAAGTTGGGTATATGGACTCTCAGAATTTGAGATTAAGAATTTTGCACAACAATTTGAAAATTTACTTCAAGAAATAAAAGTAACAATTCGAAATACTGAAAACGAAAAACTTAAACAGAAATTAAATACTGAAATTGACCAAATTCCTAGTTTTGACTATTCTGAATATGTCTTAAATACAGACAATGCATCATGGATATTTATGAAAGCATTACGACCATTTAAGACATTAAGAATGACCTTTAAATTTAAAAGCATTCTAGAAGACATTAGGTTAACATCAGAAAGAATGATTAATTATACGGAAAATCAATCGTGGTTGGAGCTGGAAAAATAAGTAACGGTAGCCAACAAAAGCTATACGTAATGCGGAGTCAGTAATGTTTTGGGAGTTTGCAGGTTGTTTTTGGGCGCCAAATTTTCGTCCCGAAAATTTATTAAGTTTAAGGTAAAATTTCAAAACGTAAATTTGGCTATGTGCAGATTTGGAAAGGAAGTTTCTTCGAATCTCCGCACTACGCATAGCTCAACCGTTGCCAGCCATTAAAAAAACACAGACAAATCAAGGTTGCATTTAGAATGTATTAATCCTTGGAAAATAAATTGATAGTAATTCATATGGAACCAATGACATTTAGAGAATTTTTGATATTTATATTTTCAAGTAGACCTTTCTCAAGACTATACTATCGAAAACAAACAAGACAAGAGGTAATTAAAGAAATATCATCAAAACTGACCCATAACGATGACATTGAAATTAGAAACCAAGACTCAAAAAAGTTCGTTGGATGCTTTATTCCGAAAACAGATGATTTCAAAGCAAAACTTAAACGTAAGGCCATAGGAACATCTTTTACATTGCATCAGTTTATAAATATTTATGGCACTTTAAAAGAAGAACATGACTTGGTTACCATAGAAATAGAATACAAGCAATCAAAAAAGCTTAAAACGCATAAGGTTGTTTGGGCAATTGTGTTCGTGTTTATTTTCAGTAGAGTAGTTATGATTGAGGATGTTAATAGTTTCTTAATTGTATTGCTTTTTATCGGTATAACACTTGCATTTATATTAATGTTATACAATTCAATTCTAAGAAAACAAATTGACTATACTGAAAAACATCTGGTCTATAATGAATAAATAACGGCTGGCAACAATAAATAAAAGGCATAGGCTGTCAGCGGAAATTTGAGAGTTTAGCTATTTAAATAAGTGCGCCGAAGCCAAGGCTTCGGCAAAAAAAGAATAAATTTAAAACCAAAACCTTAGCTTCGGCTAAGTGGGGAATCGGAGGTTTGGCTTATTAAAGCCAGCCTACGCCTCTTATTAGTAACGTTGTGGTCAAGCAAACAAGAATACATTATGAACAAAAAGCATTTTGCAACAACTGAATTGATTATAATTATTGGATTTTCAGGTTTATGTCTGAGCATTATTTTATTCATGTTCGTCTTTATA
>NZ_JBQTGI010000069.1:0-1865 GCF_052400645.1 Saccharicrinis sp. GN24d3 | reverse complement strand
GAACTAATCCCGATGGCCTTAGCCAAATCGGGAAACGGAAGAACCTACTGCCCCACCACTATGCAGTTTGTTAGCCCTGACCCTTTAATTCAGTCTCCCCATAGCACGGCTAATTATAACAGGTATTCTTATTGTATGAACAATCCTATAATGTATTCTGACCCTAGTGGGTATAGATATTACCACGTTGAGGAACCTTGGTTTAATCCTTATGCAGGGAACTTGATGGGACATACCTCAATTGGAGGTAGTGAAACTCCGCATATAAACAGGGCACGGCAGGAAAGTTATGCTAAGTATTCCAATGTTGGTTGGAGTTATATTGCACATTCCGGAATGTACGACAACAAGTATTCTGGAGCTTCAATGGAGGCCAGTGAATTCAATGCCAGTGGAATAGCGCAGTCGATGGGAGTTTCAATGAGTATGTCTGAGTATACATCACGTTTAGATCCCATTGAAAAGGGAATTGGTGGATCGAATGGACACAACGGTAGAGCATTTGGACAATTGCCCGGTTTTGATGGCCATTTCTTTGATTATGATACTTCAAGTAAAAAGTTTTATATACCTTATACCAATACTGAGGTTAACCCACTAAATATAATGATTAGTAGTTTAGCTGATGGAAATGGAGGAGAGTTCTTGAAATATGCTATGGTGGCTGCTAATACTAGTTTAGGAATTGCATCAGAATATATTTTCTTTAAAGGAAAGTACTACAAATGGAATGAAGTTTGGCATAAAACTAAGGAGTCAGGTTATGCGAAAGTTTGGCAAAGGTCCAGATGGAAAAACCCTGGAGCTAAACATTGGAGAATAAATCAACTAAATACAGTTAGTAAAGCCAGAAGTATTTCCACAAAACTAGGCGTATTAAGCAGTGTGCTTCTCGTAGCTGATATAGGGTTGTCTGGAGAAGTAATGCCATCCCATATTATCAATGCAACTGCAATTGGAGGTTCATTTACAGGAATAGGTTCAATAGCAGCTGCGGGTTGGTTTATAGCTGATTTTGGAACGATGGGAGTGAATTATATAATAAATGGAGAAGCTAGAGGAATCGGTGATATGTTAGATGAGAAATATGGCCCTGTAATTACTTTATATGAAGGTGTTTATTAAATTTTTGAACGATGAAAATAGAATTCCCACTTATTAACATTAGTAATATCCAGTGGACCGATGAAAATTGTCAAGAATTTTTCGTTTATGATGAATATTATCATTCGAATGACATGGACTTCTTGAATAAATATATTTTGAACAAAAAATATATGGATAGTAAAGGAAATATTTTTAAAGTCTCAAATACGAAAAGGGTAGAGAACTTCTGGTGGAGACTTTTTTTAATCAGAAAGACACAGCTGATTTTTACTTATACGGGAGATACTTTTACAGTAGAAGAATTAAGGAAATTTTTAATGGATAAAGTCTCAGGTTTAGATAAAGAAGCAAGTAAAGAATGGCTTAAGCAAATCAAAAATGCTAAAACTTACAAGGAACTACTTACTTAACTAATCGTATTATTTAATCGTCTTTTCATGATAAGAGAATGAGAGCTACAATGTAAAATTGTGGCTCTCATGGAATAAATTACCAACAGGACTTTCGGCAATATACGTAATGGATAACACGGGAAATAATATATACTACACGTTGACCGACCATCTGGGCTCACTCAATTGCTTAATCGACGATAGCGGCAATATTGTTGAGGAACATGCCTTTGACAGTTGGGGTAAACGATGTGACCCGCATAACCCCAGCTAGCGCGGACTTGTAGTTCGTGCAATAAGCAAGCTGCAAACAATAACGAGAGCTACGATTTAAATGATTGTAGCTCTTGCTAATTTTGGTAGGAA
>NZ_JBQTGI010000068.1:0-2261 GCF_052400645.1 Saccharicrinis sp. GN24d3 | reverse complement strand
GCCTAAAAATAAAAAGAAGGCAAGGGAACTATTACATTACGGAACTATTGCCGCTTAAAAGTTTAACGAAGTATTGTTATTATAACTTTTAATAAAAAGTAAGAAGTTTAATTATTCTGAAGTTCATTCATTAAAACGTGCTTAATTTTCGGATGTATAATCAATGGAAAGATACTTTAATAATGAACGAATAAATAGTTATTTAGAATAATTAGCCGCAAGGTGCTTTGTTGTTTAACAACAATATATCTATCCAAATATAAGGCAAGATACAACCACAATCTGAATGGAGGCCATTATTGTCTTCATTCCAAATCCGTTTCATGTTTTAATACTTAAGTGAGAAAACATAAAAAAGTAGAATTATTAATAATTGACTAACAAGCAGATGCAGACACATTGGCACTTCTCGCAGCTATGTGGTCACTGGGCCATTTAGACGCACAATTCTTCATCATTCAACCATGCCTTAACCTGGTTCTTTGCTTTCCTCTGATCCTCTTTTTTAGAATATTTATCTGTTATAGTTTTATTTTATTAAAAATTATCCAACCCTAGGGCAGGTAATTACCTCCTTCAAGATTAATAATCGCAGAGTAAGTTGAATAGGGAGACAAAACGCAGTGGGTACCCTTTTCTATAACTTGCTCTTATCATTAAACAAAATTATCTACAACTAAAATGTTTCTGAAAATCCAGGTCCAATACTTCAACTTGTGAAATATATGGACCTGGATTCGGATTTTGGTTTTCCCCAATTACTAATAGAATATTAAGTTGTGAAAGAAAGTGAACAAGAGCACTTTCTTTAATATTGTATGTAAGAAAAAGTGAACTTAAAACCACTTAGGACTTCAAGTTGACTCTAGTTTTAGACATAAATTTCCCTAAAACTTGTGTTTTTTTCCCTTATACCTAAGCATTATGTTCCGTTTTTAGGCTGAAAAAACGTATTTATTGATTGAAAAAATGAAGTGCCATAAATCTCGTCGGAGAATATGTTGTTTTAATATAACTCAAAACACAACTGCTTAATTATTTAAAACCATGGCTGAATTATCTAGAATAGAAATAGTTAAACTTATTGCCACTCCAAATAGAAGAGGTAAGGAGCATCAAATTAGCCTTTCTGGTGTTGATTTATCAAATATTGATTTAACGATGTGTGTATTCGTAGGAACAAACTTTGAAGGAGCAAACCTTAATGATGCAAACCTTAAAGGAACAAACCTTGAAGGAGCAATCCTTGTACGTGCAGACCTCGAAGGTGCAAACCTTACCAATGCAAACCTTACTAAAGCAGACCTAATCTCTGCAATCCTTGAAGATACAAACCTTGACAGAGCAAACCTTAAATATGCAAACCTTGTAGGAACAAACCTTAAAGGGGTAAACCTAGAAGGTGCATACTTTGAAGGAATTTCTAAAAATAAAATAATGGAAAGAAAGTTTTGGATTTAAACCTGAATCAAAGTTTTACTAGGCATGTATGTTTACATCATATTCAAATTACCACTAATGTTATAAAATGATATTGATTTTAAGGAGAGGGAAACCTCTCTTTTTTTTCTTACACGTTTATAAATCTCCGTATTGGAATCTATTTAAAGGAGATTGTACTTAATTGTAATAAATCCCTTTTTTGTCAGTTTGAATCAATGTGGGGGAAATATGGGGATAAAAAGAAACCCGAACTACCTAAGCAGTTCGGGTTCAGATACTTTGATTTCTCAAAAGTACCCAGAGCCGGGATCGAACCGGCACGGGTTGCCCCACTGGTGTTTGAGACCAGCGCGTCTACCAATTCCGCCATCTGGGCAAATGCTATTTTTAACATTTTGCGGATGCAAATATAGGCAAAACGGTCATGATTGCAAATGATTTCTTAAAATATTTCCGCCAGTCGTTTATAAGTACTTCATATAATCCTACCAACCAGGCATATAGAAGGTGATTATACCATAAGAAAAGCATTTTTATACCTACATTAACCACTTTAGATTATCCTGTACAATTCACAAATGTTAATGAACATATAATTTTGAATACGTCAGGATAAAACAATTATCTTCACGCACAAAATCGTATAATACCGATTGATATTTAGACGGAGCCCTAAACTTCGCTCCGCTTTTTTAAGGCTGCTAAACATATATCGGCATATACCAACATTGAATAGTGCTAATTTTGTAACAACTCAGGTATCCAAGGCAACATAATTATATCGGCTATTTAGAAAGGCGATTTTGCCTTAAGATTAG
>NZ_JBQTGI010000067.1:0-2407 GCF_052400645.1 Saccharicrinis sp. GN24d3 | reverse complement strand
ACAATCATTTAAATCGTAGCTCTCGTTATTGTTTGCAGCTTGCTTATTGCACGGACTACAAGTCCGCGCTAGCTGGGGAAAAAAGCTCGGTGTCAACCGAGCTTTTTCTTATTTTACTTTAAAATCATATGCACTATAATAACCCCTATCCCAATAAACATGGATAGATATATTTGCACATGTATTTTATTTAAAGATTTAGCATCTTCTCTATCAAAGTCTTTATTGCTTGGCAATATATATTTAGGCATATAGAACCCTTTCTCAAATATCACCTTAAGACTTTGACGTTTAACACTAGAATATAAATTAAACCATCTATAAATTTGATACAGTGCAACTACTATACATACAATAACTAATATAAAAACTACTAATTCGTTCATCTGTCTTTTTTAAAATATTTCAAAATAAGATTATTTAGAAGAATTTCCTTCTAAATCCGTAAGTCGCTTTAAAACACGCTCAAGTTTCTCTTCATTGCTTTTAACTCTTCCTTCATATTCGTTAATTAGAACATTCTGATTTTCTATAATAACTTGCTGCTCTTTTAGCGCTTCTATTAATACAGGTATAAGCTTATAGTAGTAAACTTTTTTGTACCCCGTACGTTCATCTATTTGCACTGCTTCAGGAAAAATTATTTCAACTTCTTGAGCCAATACTCCAATATCATTTCCCTTTAATCCTTCAGGTGCATCGCTAGACCAAACGTATTTATAACCATTTAATCTACTTACTTTATTTAACGAACTGTCAATTGGGCTAATATCCTCCTTTAGGTTTCCATCACTAAATGTACCCATTGTAAATCCACCTGATTTATAAATATGCTCATAAACTGGTGCAACAGTATTTAAATACTTACCTACATTCATATCTAAACCAACACTTCCCCCAACACCAAAATAACCAGAAACACCAATAACATTCATCTTAGGGTCTGATACTGTTGAGAATTTTGCAGCACTCAATCCAAACTTAAAATCAAATCCTGTATTATAATCATATAAAGCTCCCAATTCGACAGGACCAAGCCCTAGTTCTATCCCTGAATATCCAGTCTTTTTATACCCAGTTACAACATTATAGCTATGCTCAATTGTAGCTAGGTGAACGCCTAACATAACCTTCTGCCCAAAAACTTCAACCTTACCTTTTGCCCCATAACCTCGAAGGTATTTAAAATCTAAATCCATTAAATGCTGGTCTTTACTTCTGTCTATCCAGTCATCAAATGAATTACCCCCTTGGGAACCAGCATTATACTTTCTGAACAACTCTGCAATTCTATTTGCGTTGTTTGGGTTAAGGGCGGTTAACTTAGAAGGTACATAAATGTTAAAAAATTTAGTACCCTTCAAATATAACTCTCCATTTTTTAAAGTATAATCTAAAACCTGAACGTTTTCTCTCCTAAGTTTGCTTGTTTCTATATAAGAAACTTCACCAAATGTGCTAATACGTTGATTTAAACCATCCGTAAAAAATGAACCACCCTCTCTAGTATCCAAATTATATGCAAGCTGTTTTTCGTATTCAAGATTATTCCTTGGAGAACCCAAAACACCGTATTTAGGGAATATGGAACCTCCTCCCCCTCCACCTCCTGGAGCTCCCGTGCTTAGCCATCTTTCCAATTGTGCTTTATTTATGGCATTAACTTCATTTTGATATGGGTAATATTGATACCCACTAGGGTCAGAATACATTATCGGGTTATTCATACAATATGAATACCTGTTATAATTGGCAGAACTTTGAGGCGATTGTATAAATGGGTCGGGGCTAACAAACTGCATAGTGGTGGGGCAGTAGGTTCTTCCGTTTCCCGATGGGTCTAAGGCCATCGGGATTAGTTCGGCTATATGTTTTGTCTGCGTTTTCACTTGTCAAAAAAATAAGTCCTCACTGAACATATTAATTTCTGCCTTAAAAGTCAAACTCGAATATCCAAAACCTCTGTCGGTAATGGAGGAAGTTGTAGTAGTAGAGCTTTCCCAATAATGCGGGTCTCTTCTTTTTCCCCAACTATCAAAGGCATGTTCTTCAACTATATTACCAGAAGCATCAATAAGGGTGTTTAACGAGCCCAAATGGTCGGTTAAGGTATAGTATATATTATTACCTGTGTTATCCATAACATAAATAGCTGCCAATCCTGTTGGACTTGTAATACCGATTAAATAATAAAATGCGTCTCTTGTTCACTTCGTTCCAACAGTCGCTTTATTATATTATCGGCATTCTCCCAAATGATTTTAAGTTAAGGAGGTATAATATAATGAATATTTTTGGGTTAGCATCCGCCGGAATGTCATGCTAAAAACATGACCTCAACCAACGTTTGGTAAGGGGGTCAGCTTGCTCCGGAATATCCAGTAGTAATAGTAATAAAATAAGCAGA
>NZ_JBQTGI010000066.1:0-2754 GCF_052400645.1 Saccharicrinis sp. GN24d3 | reverse complement strand
TAGATAAAACGGAGCTTACCCACCCAAAAAACGGTTTGTCCTCAGGCTCATAAATTGTCAAAAAAGCGTCAAAAAAACGGAGCATTGCCGTTCAAAAACGCAAAAAATGGGCAAAAACGGACCGGAAAACGGAGCATTGCCACCCAGTCAATTGACGAGTAGTGAAAAACGGGTCAAAAACGGAGCATTGCCACCCATCCAGGGTTCGTAAAAATCTGTAGGATAATACAAAACGGGGCATTCCCGCCCACGGAGACCATTTTCAAAAAACGGAGCATTGCCGTTCACTTTTTTTTGCTAGTTTTTTTTCTGTGCATATCCACATAGAAAAAATTAAAGCCATGGCAGGAAAAGAAAAAGATATGAGTAAAGTAAAACAAATGCTCCAGTTACATCATAATGGTGTTTCAAACCGTCAGATAGCCGAAGACCTTTCAGTAAATAAGGAAACCGTCAATCGCTACGTAAACCTTGCAAAATCAGACGGGTTGTCCGTAAAGGAGTTATTAAAACTGGATGATCCGGTTTTGCAACACCGCATGAACGGTGGCAGTCCTGCCTATCCGGAAGGGGAGCGGTTCGAAGGGTTTAAAAAGAAACTATCCTACTTTGAGGATGAAATGAAACGTCCCCACGTAACCCTTAAATTACTTTGGGAAGAGTACATTGCGGAGCATCCCCAAGGTTATGGGCTAACTCAGTTTCGCTATCATTACCGGCAACATACGAAGGCCAAACGTCCAGTATCTTCCTCGTTGTTAAAAGATTTGTATACACCTGGCGAAAAACTAATGATTGATTATGCGGGAGACCGGTTAGAGTACGTCGATAGGGAAACCGGAGAGATAGTTAAGGTGCAGGTTTTTGTGGCCTGTATGCCGGCTACAGACTATGGTTTTGCGATTGCGGTCCGCTCTCAAAGAAGTGAAGACTTTATACATGCCCTGGCTATGTGCCTGGGTTCACTTGGCGGTGTGCCAAAGATTGTTGTGAGCGACAACCTAAAGGCAGCAGTAGTGAAAACCGACCCTCACGAACCGAAAATCAACCGCATTTTAGAAGACATGGCCAACCATTATGGCTTTGTGGTTATCCCCGCAAGGTCCAGAAAACCGAAAGATAAAAGTTTGGTTGAGAACCAGGTGAAGATCGTCTACAACCGGGTTTATGCCCAACTTCGCAACCATAAGTTCTACTCGCTGGAAGAGCTAAACAAGGCCATTGGAGAGAAAATGCTGGCACATAACCGCAAGCGTATGCAACAACACCCATACACTCGCGAAGAGCAATTTATGGCAACAGAAAAGCCAGAGCTTCGCCCTCTTCCGAAAGAACGGTTTGAGGTTCGCTTTTATGCAAGTTTAAAAGTCAATCCCAATGGTTTTGTTTACCTGGGACGAGACAAGCACCATTACTCAACACCACATGTGTACACCGGTCAGCAAACCAGTGTTATTTACACGCGCAGCCTTGTCAAGATTTACATCAACGGCGAATGCGTAGCTATGCACAAGAGATCCTATAACCAGGGCAAATATACCTACGTGAAAGAACATCTGGCTTCCAACACCCAGGCCTATCGGGATCGTTCACCTCAGTACTATGTCAAGCGTGCACAAAATGCATCACTGGAACTTGGAGAAGTGGTCGAGTACATGTTTGCAACCGCAACGGTTCCGGTTGAAACATTTTACAGAGGCTGTGAGGGCTTGCTGAAACTCCAGAGAGAAACAGATCCCCACTTGTTTAAAAAGTCATGCGACACGGCACTGCTGTATCAAAAATACCGCTATGGTTTTATTGAACGCTTAATCAAAACTAATTGCCGGGGAATTGCAGATGTAGAAGACCAGGAGTTATTCATGAATTTCCCTTCCCATTCGAATGTCAGAGGGAAGGAAGAATATAGTTAACCATTATTATTCACTAAAATATATAGATTATGAATGAAGTTACAGATCAATTTAAGAGTTTACGAATGCCGGGCATGGCCCAATGCTGGGCTTCGCTGCTTGAAACAAGGAAGCTGGACGGCCTTTCGTTTTATGAGGGCGTGCAATTGTTATTACAAGCGGAAAAAGATCAGCGCAGGACAAACCGTAACGCACGTTTGATTTCGGCTGCACGCTTCCGCTACCAGGTAACCATCGAAGAACTAAGCTTTGATGCGGCCAGGGGGCTGGAGCGTGGTAAAGTTATGCAAATGGCCACTTGTGAATATATCAAACAGGGGGCACCTATCATCATCACCGGACCTACAGGTACAGGTAAGAGCTGGCTGGGAACTGCACTAGGGCACCACGCTTGTTTAATGGGCTATAAGGTGGCCTACTTTAATATCATGAAGCTTTTTGAAACCATGACCCTTCACAGGGTTGAGGCATCCTTGCCGAAGTTCTTTGACAAGATGGCACGAATGGACCTTCTTATCATTGATGATTTTGCGGTAAGAAAAATGGATGGCCAACAGTTACTGGATTTTATGGAGCTTATTGAAGACCGACACGGAAGAAAGGCCACCATTATCATGAGCCAGTTAAAGGTTGCGGACTGGTATGATGTAATGTTGTCGAACACTACGGCCGCTGATGCCATTATGGATAGAATCGTGCATACCGCATACCGCTTTGATCTTAAAGGAAATACAAGGCGTAAACAACAGAATTAATAATTTTTTGTAAATTCATGGCTGATTAAGAAAAAAGTGAACGGGTATGGCCGTTTTCACTGGGTGGGTATAGACCGTTTTTTCTA
>NZ_JBQTGI010000065.1:0-2921 GCF_052400645.1 Saccharicrinis sp. GN24d3 | reverse complement strand
TCTAATGCATATTGCGGGTTAAACATAGCTGACGGGCGTGTTCTGCAGGGTAATGAATTAAAGTGCTTGCGGATTCTATCTTTGGCAATTATTATGATTTTGGTAAATTCGCGCCGGAATTAATAACTAGCACCATTTTATGATGGGAGACCGGCGAGTTTGATTCGTTGAGAGGCTTAAGGTAAAGCAACCCTTAACGGTCTGACACGAACTTTTGGTTGCTTCTTCTGTCAAGAGCACGGCAAAATAAAATCGCATGTACGATCTGAAAACATCAAAAGAAGAACTCATCCTGGAGTTGCAAAAATTACAGAAGGAGAACCGGGTTCTGAAAACCAAATATGAAAAGGATGTTTTAGAGCAAAAACAAATAACAGAAGTTCTCGAATTGAAAGAAGAGCAACGAAAAGCCATTCTCCAATCAACATTAAATGGTTTTTGGAGGGCAGACATGCAGGGACGGTTGCTGGAAGTGAATAAAGCCTATTGCCAAATGAGTGGCTACAGCGAGCAGGAGTTACTAAACATGCGAATTTCCGATTTGGATGCCCTGGAAAATACCGAAGATACATTGGCTCATTTACAAAGGATGAGAGAAAATGGGGGTGAACGTTTTGAGTCCAAACATCGTCGAAAAGACGGGAGTATTATTGATGTTGAAGTCAGTACTAACCATCTTGATTTAAATGGTGGACAAATTGTAAGTTTTACGAATGACATCACGGAAAGGAAACATTCCGTAAATGTGCTGTTTGAGAGCGAACAATTGTTTCGGGAGGTAATGCAAAACTCGCCCATCGGCATGGCCCTTGTAAAACCGGATGGGCATTTTATTAACGTAAACAAAGCCTTTTGCAATATGCTGGGCTATTCAAAAGAAGAACTTCTAAGCCTGGATTCTCAAAGTATTACCCATCCCGAAGATTTGGATTCCGGTTTAAACCATGTCCGTCAGTTATGGAATGGTGGAATAGGTAAATTTCAAACCGAAAAACGGTATATCCGCAAGGACGAAACGGTGATATGGGCCATGCTTAACCTTTCAATGGTGAGCTACGACGATGGTCGCCCTAAATATGCTATCGCTCAAATCCAGGATATTACTCCGCGGAAACTTTCGGAACAAGCCCTGAAAGAAAGTGAAACAAAATACCGCCTGATTGCAGATAATATGGGAAATGTGGTTACGGTTTTGGATATGGACCTGAACCTGACCTATGTGAGCCCATCGGTTGAGCGTATTTTAGGTTATTCGCCGGATGAATATCTAAAAATAGGGCTTAGCGGGATTATCCATCCTGAATCGATGGAAAAGATTGTCCCTGTTTTTGAAGAGAGAAAGCAGATGGTGCTCAGCGGAGAGGCAGACGTGAAAAACATTGTGTTGGAAGCACAGTTTCTCAAAAAAAATGGTGCGTTAATATGGGTGGAAATCGTTTCGTCATTTATACGGGATAAAAATCAAATCCCGGTTGGAATACTGTCGGTCTCCCATGATATTACCGAAAGAAAAAATAATAAGTTACAACTTATAAATCGTATACGTATAGAGGAGATATTTAAAGATATCTCTTACCAGTTTGTCCGTGGCAGCTATTTGGAAACTGATGAGTTGATTAATTCCGCCTTAGACAAAGTAGGTTTGTTTACCCAGGTTGACCGGATTCATGTGTGCCGGTATGAAAACAATGGAACCGTGGTGAGTAATACGCATGAATGGTGCAACGAAGGAATCGAGCCTCAGATCAATCATCTTCAGCAATTGCCCGCTGTTTTATTTCAATGGGGGATGGATAAATTGTATAGGTATGAATTAATAAATTATGAGGACATTGCATATTTACCGCGTGAAGCGGCAGCAGAACGAAATATTCTTCAAAAATTTGGTATTGCTTCAATTCTTGCCATACCATTGATTTATGAAAAGCAATTCAATGGTTTTGTCGCTTTTAGTTCGGTTAAGCGTAAAAAAGCGTGGATAGACGATGATATCAAAATGTTAAATGTGCTCTCAGATTTGATTTCCGGCGAATTAGGCCGAACTAACAGTATGAAGGAACTCATTAAAGCACGAGAAAAAGCCGAGGAAAGTGACAGGCTGAAAACGTCCTTCCTGGCCAATATGAGCCACGAAATTCGAACCCCGATGAACGGCATTCTGGGATTAACCAATATGCTTTTACAGCCCGGTTTGGATACCGAAGATAGAGAGAGTTTTATCCAGGTTGTTCATCAAAGTGGGCAGCGCCTGTTAAATACGGTAAACGATATTGTGGAGATCTCTCAAATTGAATCCGGGACAGTTTATCTTAAAGTGGATGATACCGATGTTAATGCGTGCGTTGAAGGATTAATGGGCCTTTATGGACCGGAAGCCCGGAAGAAGGGGCTGAAGCTGATGGTTGACAGACTGCTGCCGGTCACCGCAAAAAATATCTCTACCGATCGCACCAAGCTGGATTCCATGCTTGGCAACTTAATAAAAAACGCCATAAAATATACCGAATCGGGAACCATTAACATGGGTTGCCTTGCGAATGGGGCAGCCATAGAGTTTTATATAAAGGATACCGGTATCGGAATCCCGAAAGAAAGACAGGCAGCCGTTTTTGAGCGCTTTGTGCAGGCCGACAATACGGATACAAGAGCATTCGAAGGTCTAGGTGTCGGGCTTGCCATTGCCAGGTCGTATGCCCAATTGCTCGGGGGTAATATTAGGGTCGAGAGCGAAGAAGGTGTTGGCTCCACATTTTATGTGAATTTGCCGGTTAAAAATTGACACAAACATGAAGAAATTTTTAAATTTCTATTGATATTTTTGGATAAAAAATTATCTTTGCAGAACTCATAGTTTAGGGTTAGGTTTGGTTAAAGATTGAAGGCACCATCAAAACGTTTGATGGTGCCTTCTACTTTATATG
>NZ_JBQTGI010000064.1:0-2976 GCF_052400645.1 Saccharicrinis sp. GN24d3 | reverse complement strand
TGGCCGTAGCCGATTCGTTGCAAATAAACGCATTGGTGGCCATTCCCCCGCTTTCGGGTGCATCGCATGCTCCCCATCCCGATTACGTGGATATTCCGGAGCATGTTGACCCCCTTCCCAAACGTTGGTTAAGGTTGTGTTTTAGCATGACATTCCGGCGGATGTTGACCCCCTTAAAATGTTTTTCGAGGAATAAAGTTGCTCCGGGAGCAAAAAAAACGGAGCATATTGACCCCGTCAGCAACAGCTGCTTTCAAAAAAGCGGAGCATGTTGACCCCTTGGATTTAGGTTTAAGTTAATTAGTGGGATTAACTACTAATTTGACACTGATTATGGCAGGAAAACCTAAAAGAATGAGCCAAGTAAAACAAATACTACAATTGCACAGCCAAGGGAACGGCAACAAGACCATAGCCCGCAATCTGGGTATAAGCAAGAATACGGTCAAGAGTTATCTGGCAAAATACCGCAGTTCGAAAATAAGCCTTGCCACCTTACTGAAAATGGAAGATCATGCGCTTGAAAAAGTCTTCCATCCCGGAAACCCAGCTTATAAAGACAACCGGTTCGAAGAGCTAAAAGGCAAGCTTGATTATTACGTTGACGAGCTTAAAAAGACAGGCGTGACAAAACAACTTCTGTGGGAAGAGTACCGCCTGTCCAACCCCACAGGGTACAGCCTCAGCCAGTTCAGTTATCACCTGTCGCAACACCGGCTTACCAAAAATCCTTCCATGGTACTGCGCCACGAACCTGGGGAAAAACTGTTTGTAGACTTTGCCGGCAAGAAGCTCTCCTATATCGATCCGACAACAGGAGAAATAATCGAATGCCAAGTATTTGTAGCCTGCCTGCCCTATTCCGATTATGCCTTTTGCATGGCCGTTCCCAGCCAACGTGTCGACGATTTTATTTATGCGCTCACCTGCTGTTTGGAGAGCCTTGGCGGCGTGCCCAAGGTGCTGGTTCCCGACAACCTGAAATCGGCCGTAATAAAAGCCAACAATTACGAACCTACCATCAACCGGGCACTCGAAGATTTTGCCAACCATTACAACATGGCGGTGGTTCCCGCCCGTGCCAGAAAACCCAAGGACAAGGCTCTTGTGGAAAACCAGGTAAAACTTATTTACAACCGGGTTTATGCACGTATACGCAACCAACAGTTCTTCTTGCTCTCTGAGCTTAACAGTGCCATAAAAGAACATACGCTCAAGCATAACCAAACTCGTATGCAAAAGCGCGATTACTGCCGGGAAGAGCACTTCCTGTCGAATGAGAAACACCTGTTGCAGGAACTGCCCACAAAGGCCTTTGAGATAAAATATTACAAGGAGTACAAACATGGTACCAATAACGATATCTACCTGGGCGAGGACAAACATTATTATAGTGCCCCTTACCAATATATCGGGCAAAAACTAAAGGTAGTTTATACCCGTTCCATGGTGCGAATTTTTCACCGGCACAACTTGGTGGCAGTTCACAAACGGGAGTTTGGCATCGGCAAATATACCACCGTTGAAGAACACCTCTGTTCAACCCACCAGCATTACCTGAACCGAAGCCCGGAATACTATAAAGACAAGGCGGAGAACTTATCGAAAACATTAGGAGTACTTGTAAGGCTAATATTTGCCCAGGACAGGTATCCGGAACAGCTATACAAGAGCTGCGATGGCCTTTTTAGCCTGTTTAAAAGCACGCCCCGGGAAACCTTTGACAAAGCGTGCCGGATGGCTATTGATTATCAGAATTACACTTACGGTTTTGTACTAAACGTTATCAAGAATAAGATGACCGAATATGACCAAGAAGAACAACCCGATCAAAGTTTGCCACAACACAACAACATCAGGGGAAAAGAATATTACGACAATCAATTATCACTTAAATTTTAATACGATGGAAAATATCGAAAACCAACTATCGCAATTACGCCTGTTCGGCTTCAAAACAAGCTGGAATGCACTATTGGAAACCAAAAGGTCAAACGAGCTATCGCTCAACGAAGGACTTGAAATACTTTTACAGGCAGAATTGCAGGACAGGGACAACCGCCGCTTTGAACGGTTAAGAAAATCTGCTAAGTTCAGGTATCAGGCCTCTCTGGAAGAGTTGAAATACGATGTGTCGAGAGGCTTGGACAAAGGGCTTATATCCACGTTGGCAACAGGTGGATATATTAACAACGGAGAATCGGTTCTGATTACTGGGGCAACCGGATGTGGTAAAAGTTTTATATCGTCTGCACTTGGACACCATGCTTGTGCCCGAGGATATAAGGTAGCATACTTTAATGTTCAAAAGTTGCTGCAACAAACAAAAATGGCCCGTCTGGAAGGAACAGTATATCAGCTACTGAACAAGATATCCAAAGCCAGTCTGCTCATCCTTGACGATTTTGGGTTGACGCACTTGGAAAAACAGCACCAGATGGATTTGATGGAAATTATCGAGGACAGACATGCAAGAGCTGCAACTATTATCGTAAGCCAACTGCCTGTTGCAAGCTGGTTTGATATTATCGGGGAAGCCACCATTGCTGATGCAATTTTAGACCGTTTGGTACATACCTCGCACAGGATTGAACTCAAAGGAGAAAGTCTTAGAAAAAAAATGTAATTTTGTCATACTAACCATTTTCGGTTACCCAAATCCAAGAGGGGTCAATATGACCGTTGGAGGGGTCAACATCACCGTTATTTCCAATTACGACGTAAAGCATTTTACATATAACAAAGAAAACGATACCTATACCTGCCCACAGGGGCACGTGCTCAGCACCAAAGGCAACTGGTTAAACGCCAAAAACAAATTAGGAGAAGTCTCGTACAGGTTTAAAAATTACACCACCTCACAATGCAAAACATGCGAAAAAAGGCCACTCTGCACAAAGTCGGAGGTCAATGGCAAACAGGTAAGACGAAGCGAATACACCGAGAATATAGAAAATAACAAGGCAAGGGTTGAGC
>NZ_JBQTGI010000063.1:0-4147 GCF_052400645.1 Saccharicrinis sp. GN24d3 | reverse complement strand
TGCGATGAAATTTTAATGTAATTTTTTTACCCACGATAAATTCTTTGAAAGTAATCGGGACAAGTGATGCCTCGTTTGGGTTGACTTGTTTTATTGTACTTGCAATGCGCATGACGAACCCCCAGTGCATAATCCGGGTTAAACCGAGTTGCCAGGAAAAGTTCAAAGGAAGCTTTGGTAAAACCCCAAGGCTCATTTGTTAAAAAAGGAACTTCTAATGGCTTTTTTTACCACTTATTTTTTTAAAAACCTAAATGATTTAACGTCAGAATTACTATTCACGCGCAACATATACACTCCCGGCAAAAGGTCAGAAACATTTAGAACATCCTTATCTCCGTACATTTTTACTGTCTGGCCGGAAATATTTATCACCTCTGCATAGGCAAATACATCTAGGTTTTTTATGGATAATGTTGATATTACAGGATTGGGAAACAGGTAAGGTTCATCTGCTTTAAATGGCCTAACAGCTACATCATTTGCAACCGTAATCACCGCATAATCAGAATACCTTCCATCTGCGGTTGTAGCCCAAATTTTCGTATGGCCTCCTTTAACGGGAGTTACCATCCCGTTTCCATCAACGGTAGCAATATCCGTATTTTCTGATTTCCAAATGATCGTCTCTCCGGTAAAATCAGAATTTACAATTGAAGCACCTAATTGAACAGAAGCTTCATTGTTTGCTTCAACAACATGAGGTGTTACTTCTACCACCTGCACCTGGTCTCCGTTTTCAATGGTACCTCGATAAAACCCGGTACCCTTAGTTGCCAGCCACATTTTTCCGGCATCTAAAATATCGAATTTGATATCCTCAATTTCTTGGGAAATTACAATGTTTTTATTGCTTTTAGCCCAGGTAATACCACGGTCGCGACTCACAAAGACACCCGGATTCTTTGACATGAACTTACAGGTAACCACCATAAGGTTGTGGTCGAAAGGAGAAATATCGATACATTCTGTTCCCTGGTATTCAAATATCTGGGTCCAGTTGTCACCAAAATCATCGGTATACCAAACTCCGGCACCAGCTCCCCTATACCCGGTTGTAATATATATACGATTGGTATGGTCAATTTCAATAAACTGAACCCCTTTTACCTCTGAAGGGGTATTCACTTTAGTCCAGCTTGCTCCCCTATTGGTTGAATGATATAATCCTCCTGAAGCCTGAGGCGGTTCATAGGAGAATTCATAATTTTCAGCAGCAGCAAACAAAGAAGCCATGGAATTATCTCTCGGGTCGAACTTAATATCGTTTATCCTTGCCGGTGAAGGCAAGCCACTATTGCTTTGCCTGAAGGTTTTGCCATAATCATCGGAATAAAAGAATCCCCCTTGTGTTCCTTTTGACGGATCAACAATTCTGGTAATTCCATGGTACATGTATTTATTATTGATTGGATCAATAATAAGTCCGTTGGTATAAAAATCATCCAACCATGCATTTGTGGCAGGAGTAGCAACTCCATAATTTTCCCAGGTCTCTCCCCCGTCCGTACTCCTAAAAATGTTCTGTTTGTTTTCTTGCCGGCTTGAAGTAGCATAAACTATCTTCGCATCATAAGGATCATAGGCCAAACAATTAACACTTGGCTGTGTACTGTCGACAAACTTGATTGCTTGTCTTTCATCGGGACTATCATCAGTAGGAATCCAAAGATTATGTTCCCCGGAACCTAGAAGTGTTGATTCATAACGCCTGTCCTGCGCAATGGTTAGGCCAGGCAGATTACTATTTCCATGGCCAACAATGGCTCCTGAAGAAGTATAATCTTCATCCACTTGTTTCCAGGTAGCTCCGTGGTCAGTGCTTAACATAGTACTGTGATCCGAAATAATCATTACACTACCATTCACACCTACATCCACCCCCCTCATCGAACGCAAAGCATAATCAGTACCAAATCGCATGTGTGGAGAAGCATGACCTACTTCCATATTTTCGTGCCATGGGTTACCTCTCTCTTCCCAATATGCTTTATCGGCCTCCCAGCTATCCTCGTACAAACGGGCTGTGTTAATCCACTTTTCGCCATTATTACTTGTGGTCCATAATCTTCCCGGCATAATTGAGTTGGCTACCTGAGGGTCTGCAAAACCTATATACAAAGCCCCTTCCCTACTTGGGTCGGTACTCAACATATTAAAATACTGCAACGCGCTTGTTGGAAGCGAAGGATACGTCGACTTTGCTACTGATTCGGTTATCCCTAGCCACTTAGCAATATATTTGTAGTAATTACCTGGAACTCCACCAGTTAACCGATTGATATCTAAACCCAAATCACCGTTTATCTTGGTCCAGGTTGCTCCTCCATCATCAGAAAGGAAAATACCGCCTGTACATTTTGTAGTTGTTCCGTCCGGAAGGTAATGTACCTGATCAATCACATATAGCGTAAATTTACCCGAAGATTCGTTATAGTAAAAATCCATATCCATGATGATATCATTGTCCAATTTGCCACTCGAAACTTGCGCCCAGCTTGTTCCTCCGTTTTCCGATTTGTACACGCCATAATTAGACGAAGCAAAAACCTGCTGTGAGTTTTTAGGGTTTACAACGATGCGTCCAATTTGAGCTTTGGGATCCAGCCCTGAGTTAACCAAAGTCCAGCTTGTCCCGGCATCTGTTGTTCGATACAGTTCTCCCTCGTGTATCGCTGTTTTGCCTCGAGGGTTATCTTTGGTTACATCCTGATAACATGACATCCAATCCTGTCCACGTACGTTGGACCCTCCGGCCACAAACCAAACATCGGCATCGTTGGGATCAATGGCGACAGCAGCCACCTTTTTTTTCCAGGCCGACTTGTCAGTTCCATCTGTATCCTTGTCGTACCAGGCACAGTTTGGCACTACAGAAAAGGTGCGGCCTGTATCCGTGGACATCCACAACTCCGAAGTAGCTATAGCAATAGCCAGTTTAGGATTGCTGACAGAATACTCAATATCGAGCATACGTCCAAAACCGCCATCTCCATCCGGGTCCACGGTACTATACCAGCGTTTACCATTATCATCACTTTGGTAGTGATTCCACATATCCTGACAAAAAGCTACCTTGTTAGGTATTGTCGGATGATAACGCAGCAAGTTGGCAAAACCTGAATTCCCGGGAGATACCTGTTCCCAAATAATGGTATTACCAGACTCGACACGTTCATTTTTTAATTGATCCCAAAATTGCGCAGTACATAACGATGATTGAAATGATACAACAGCACCCAGCATCAAAAGAAATATTCTTTTTTTATATTTAATATTTTCCATGTGAAAATTGACTAATTAACAAGCCTAATGATTTATCCGTTAAAATTGAGGAAAATGCGCTGATAAGCTGGATACATTTTATGGCGTTTACAGGGGTAATATTGCAACATATTGAATAATTCACTGGATTTATACTTGACGGACATCAACTGTTAAATCGGATAGGAGAAACGGGATTAGTTTCGGTTTCGACTTTCCTCTACCAAACCCCACTGTTGACTTTCACCACCTAGTTAGTTACCACGAACGGCAGGGAAATAACAGGAAATAGAACTGCGAACATGCAAAACCATTCTTTGTAACCGGATTTCAGACTACACATGCCGAATATATTTACCAGCAGGATATGCGGCAGCAGCCATATCGCTTGATAGCAACCAAAATACAGAAAATGGGAATATCTCAATGAAGAGGGATGATGAAAACAATATCAAAACCATGACTGAAATGGTCAATGGAAAAGGTATGAAGCAGGTCGTTTCAAGTGTTAGTTGCGACCACGTTACAATTGCCTGTTTTTATTATAAATTATCCCGGATTATTTATTAGAGGTTCGTAATGAGCATTTAAAATACCTTAAAACAAGGGATTGCTGAACCAAGAATGGTTCCTCTCAGTTACGTTGAAGCAACTCCGTGAAACGTCTTGTTTTGAAGTAGTTGAATTGCGAAACAGGATTTTTAATGCATACGGCAGGTTTATCTAACTAAACAATGCCTTTTGTCAACAAATGAAATAGCATCCAAACTAAATAATAAATATCGTTGGTATAATATTGATGGCATTTTGTAACAACTCAGGTATCCAAGGCAACATAATTATATCGGCTATTTAGAAAGGCGATTTTGCCTTAAGATTAGAG
>NZ_JBQTGI010000062.1:1937-4615 GCF_052400645.1 Saccharicrinis sp. GN24d3 | reverse complement strand
GGAAAAAACGCGATTAACGCAAAAAGGACAGTCCTCTTTCGAAAACTGTCCTCTTGTCAAAGATGGGCGGCGACCTACTCTCCCACTGTACGCAGTACCATCGGCGCTAACGGGCTTAACTTCTCTGTTCGGGATGGGAAGAGGTGGGGCCCCGTCGCTATAGCCACCTGAATATTTTTACATATCCTGTATCGTATCATGTTATTGTCATACCGGCAACAACCAAAATCACATTCTCGCGCGCAACGCGCCAACTAAAAGTTTCGGGCAATTAGTACCGCTCGGCTTTGACATCGCTGCCTTTACACCTGCGGCCTATCAACGTCGTAGTCTACAACGTCCCTGATAAGGATATCTCATCTCGAAGCAGGCTTCGTGCTTAGATGCTTTCAGCACTTATCCCTTCCCCACATAGCTACCCAGCGGTGCTCCTGGCGGAACAACTGGTACACCAGAGGTGAGTCCGACGCGGTCCTCTCGTACTAACGTCAGGCCTTCTCAAATATCCCGCGCCCACAACAGATAGGGACCGAACTGTCTCACGACGTTCTGAACCCAGCTCGCGTGCCACTTTAATGGGCGAACAGCCCAACCCTTGGGACCTTCTCCAGCCCCAGGATGTGACGAGCCGACATCGAGGTGCCAAACCGCTCCGTCGATATGAGCTCTTGGGAGCGATCAGCCTGTTATCCCCGGAGTACCTTTTATCCTTTGAGCGATGGCCCTTCCATGCGGAACCACCGGATCACTATGTCCTACTTTCGTACCTGGTCGGCTTGTCGGCCTCACAGTCAAGCTTCCTTGTGCCATTACACTCTGCGGACGGTTACCAATCGTCCTGAGGAAACCTTTGAAAGCCTCCGTTACTCTTTTGGAGGCGACCACCCCAGTCAAACTACCCACCAAACAATGTCCGGATAAATCCGTTAGGCCACAGACAAGCAAAGGGACGTATTTCAAGGGCGACTAAACTACACCTGGCGATGCAGCATCAAAGTCTCCGTCCTATCCTACACATTACTTGCCCACAACCAATGTTAAGTTGCAGTAAAGGTTCACGGGGTCTTTCCGTCCCGTTGCGGGTAATCGGCATCTTCACCGATACTACAATTTCACCGAGCTCATGGCCGAGACAGCGCGCACATCGTTACACCATTCGTGCAGGTCGGAACTTACCCGACAAGGAATTTCGCTACCTTAGGACCGTTATAGTTACGGCCGCCGTTTACCGGGGCTTCAATTCAAGGCCTCGCCGAAGCTAACCTCTCCTCTTAACCTTCCGGCACCGGGCAGGTGTCAGGCCTTATACGTCTTCTTTCGAATTTGCAAAGCCATGTGTTTTTGATAAACAGTCGCATGCGCCATTTCTCTGCGGCCAGCCTAAACTGGCGCCCCTTTTCCCGAAGTTACGGGGCTAATTTGCCGAGTTCCTTAGCCATGAATCACTCGAGCGCCTCAGTATACTCAACCCAACTACGTGTGTCCGTTTACGGTACGGGCCCCTATACTCGCTTTTCTCGGTACCCGCTGCTCTGCTTCGCTTCGGCCGAAGCCTAGGCTCAACGTACTATTCCGTCAGTACGTAGCAATCTCGCGGATACGTCACTTTTAGTATACAGGGGGTACAGGAATATTAACCTGTTGTCCATCCACTACCCCTTTCGGGTTCGCGTTAGGTCCCGACTGACCCTGATCCGATTAGCGTTGATCAGGAAACCTGAGTTTTTCGGCGTGCGGGTTTCTCGCCCGCATTATCGTTACTTATGCCTACATTTGCTTTTCCAACCGCTCCACGGCACATCGCCATGCCGCTTCAAGGCCGTTGGAATGCTCCCCTACCACTTGTGAAAATTCACAAATCCACGGCTTCGGTAATATGCTTATGCCCGATTATTATCCATGCCCGATCGCTCGACTAGTGAGCTGTTACGCACTCTTTAAATGAATGGCTGCTTCCAAGCCAACATCCTAGCTGTCACTGCAATCGAACCGCGTTTGTTCAACTTAGCATATATTTGGGGACCTTAGCCGGTGGTCCGGGTTCTTTCCCTTTCGGACATGGACCTTAGCACCCATGCCCTCACTCCTGTTCATCATCTTACAGCATTCGGAGTTTATCAGGAGTTGATAGGCGGTGAAGCCCTCTCGTCCAATCAGTAGCTCTACCTCTGTAAGATTAAAACAAGGCTGCACCTAAATGCATTTCGGGGAGTACGAGCTATTTCCAGGTTTGATTGGCCTTTCACCCCTACCCACAGTTCATCCGAAGACTTTTCAACGTCTGGCGGTTCGGTCCTCCATTCCGTGTTACCGGAACTTCAACCTGACCATGGGTAGATCACCTGGTTTCGCGTCTAGCGCGGCTGACTATTTCGCCCTGTTCAGACTCGCTTTCGCTTCGGCTCCGACCCTGAAGGTCTTAACCTTGCCAACCACGACTAACTCGTAGGCTCATTATGCAAAAGGCACGCCGTCACGGATAAAATCCGCTCCGACCGCTTGTAAGCGCACGGTTTCAGGTACTGTTTCACTCCCCTGTTCGGGGTACTTTTCACCTTTCCCTCACGGTACTGGTTCACTATCGGTCTTTCAGGAGTATTTAGCCTTACGGGATGGGCCCCGCGGGTTCAGACAGGATTTCACGTGTCCCGCCCTACTCAGGATACCACTATCTTGCT
>NZ_JBQTGI010000062.1:0-1840 GCF_052400645.1 Saccharicrinis sp. GN24d3 | reverse complement strand
CCCTCTCCAGAAAGGAGGTGTTCCAGCCACACCTTCCGGTACGGCTACCTTGTTACGACTTAACCCTAGTTACCGGTTTTACCCTAGGCCGATCCTTGCGGTAACGGACTTCAGGTACCCCCGGCTTCCATGGTTTGACGGGCGGTGTGTACAAGGCCCGGGAACGTATTCACCGCATCATGGCTGATATGCGATTACTAGCGAATCCAGCTTCACGGAGTCGGGTTGCAGACTCCGATCCGAACTGAGACCGGGTTTGGAGATTAGCATCATGTCGCCATGTAGCTGCCCTTTGTACCGGCCATTGTAACACGTGTGTAGCCCTGGACGTAAGGGCCGTGCTGATTTGACGTCATCCCCACCTTCCTCGCGGTTTACACCGGCAGTCTTGTTAGAGTCCCCACCGCGACGTGCTGGTAACTAACAATAGGGGTTGCGCTCGTTATGGGACTTAACCCGACACCTCACGGCACGAGCTGACGACAACCATGCAGCACCTTGTAGGCGGTCCGAAGAAAAGGGCATCTCTGCCCTATGCAGCCTACATTTAAGTCCAGGTAAGGTTCCTCGCGTATCATCGAATTAAACCACATGTTCCTCCGCTTGTGCGGGCCCCCGTCAATTCCTTTGAGTTTCATTGTTGCCAACGTACTCCCCAGGTGGATTACTTAATGCTTTCGCTCGGTCGCTGACTATGTATCGCCAACAACGAGTAATCATCGTTTACGGCGTGGACTACCAGGGTATCTAATCCTGTTCGCTCCCCACGCTTTCGTGCATCAGCGTCAATTATAGCTTAGTAAGCTGCCTTCGCAATCGGTGTTCTGTGTTATATCTATGCATTTCACCGCTACACAACACATTCCGCCTACCTCAACTAAATTCAAGACCAACAGTATCAATGGCAGTTCTACAGTTAAGCTGCAGGATTTCACCACTGACTTATTGGTCCGCCTACGCACCCTTTAAACCCAATAAATCCGGATAACGCTCGCATCCTCCGTATTACCGCGGCTGCTGGCACGGAGTTAGCCGATGCTTATTCATACGGTACCGGCAAATGTCTACACGTAGACACGTTTCTTCCCGTATAAAAGCAGTTTACAATCCATAGGACCGTCTTCCTGCACGCGACATGGCTGGTTCAGGCTTTCGCCCATTGACCAATATTCCTCACTGCTGCCTCCCGTAGGAGTCTGGTCCGTGTCTCAGTACCAGTGTGGGGGACCTTCCTCTCAGAACCCCTAGACATCGTCGACTTGGTGGGCCGTTACCCCACCAACTATCTAATGTCACGCATGACCATCTTTTACCGCCGAAGCTTTATATAAAACGCCATGCGGCATCTTATAACCATGGGGCATTAATCCAAATTTCTCCGGGCTATTCCCCTGTAAAAGGTAGGTTTCATACGCGTTACGCACCCGTGCGCCGGTCGCCATCTACCGCAAGCGGTAATGCTGCCCCTCGACTTGCATGTGTTAGGCCTGTCGCTAGCGTTCATCCTGAGCCAGGATCAAACTCTTCGTTGTATAAAAATTGTTCGGCCGATCTAACGGCCTAGTATTCTTTACAAGAGCCTTACTCAAAGAATCACTCTGTTATATTTTCCTTTTGTGCATTCCAGTATTTTCAAAGAACGTAAATTGGTCCCCGGTCAAGTCTCCGAACCCGAAAGCCCGACCGTACCAACCTTCTTTTATCTTTTAGCGCCGCTTCCGGCCCTTTGCAATCTTGTTTGTTTCTATCACACCCAAACCTTCGTTTGTGTGCCGCTCTAAAAGCGGATGCAAAGATAACAACTTTTTTTCGTGAACTCCAAATGTTTTTTGAGAAATAT
>NZ_JBQTGI010000061.1:0-4907 GCF_052400645.1 Saccharicrinis sp. GN24d3 | reverse complement strand
ATCGTTGATTTAGCTTTTGTAATGAAAAAGATAAAAACAAATACAACGCTTTGGCTTTGTGAAATTTGGAAGTGAGTACAATTAATATCACTTACGCTTCATAGCCTGAACGTTGTATGCCATGCTAAAAAAGCCAACGCACAAATAGCACATTTGGTTTTTGCCGACACAAGACCAAACACTTAAAAAACCAAAAGAGCTATTTTTTAGCCAACGCTCAACAAAGAATTGAAACTGAATTTAATGAATAAAATAGACCAGATAAAGTCAATAATTGAATGGATACTATCATGGATTCTAAAATTAAGACTACGAAAAACGTATTGGAGTATTGCAGTACCTACAGGCTTATTCATTTTAGGAGAATTTGCGAAAAAACTGGACTTCTGGATTAAAGTTACAAACCAATTCCAAGAAAGCTCAGAAGGATACTGGCAAAAACTTTTTTGGAAGATCGTTCACTTTTATCTTAGTATTAATCTTCCTTGGTGGAGCCTTATTCTCATAGTAGTAATGCTTTTATTGTTCACCTATGTATACTTGCAGGAGTTAAAGGCCAAAAGACTAGGAATTGAAGTAACAGTCGAAAGTATTACAAATAACATTTCCAGTCACCTTTCAAGAAAAATTGACGATAAAATAGAAGAAATAAAGTCGGAGCTAACATTTCAACCTAATCAAAACTGGTTCAGGGAGCAATGTGAATCATCAATTGATGATCTTGGAAAAAGGTATACCCCAGAGTTAAATGTAAAACTTGAAGTATCCGAAATCTTCGAAGGGTTGGGAAGAACTGAAGAGTTCAAAAGGAAAGCAACAAAGCTTTTTGACCAGTTTCTGATAAAAGGGAAAAAGATATTAAAAGATCAGTCTAAAGTAAAAGAAGCTCTTGAGAGTTTAGAAAATGCCTTTGATGAGTTACAGACTTTGTTTCATAAAACTGAATTCTTAGGAACCATATCTCTTCCAATAGATGAGTTTGAAAGTTTGTTAAATAATGCTCAGAGTTCAGTTCGAAAAATCTATGATTATTACTTAGCGGAAGAAAGAAAACTTCAAAAAGAAAAAAATGATTACCAATATTATCAAAAATATGGTACCGAGTTAAGAAACATTAGAGAATTCGAGCATGAGCTTTCGAATTTTAAAAATTTAATTCATGGTTCTTCATTTAAACTTGCGAATAATCCTTTTTTACTGCTAGATGGTGAAGCTGGTATCGGAAAATCACATTTGATTGGAGATATAGTTTCAAAAAGAATTAATAAAGAACATGAAAGTGTTTTTCTTCTTGGTCAACATTTTGTTACAGAAGAAGACCCATGGACACAAATTTTTAAACGACTACAAATCAACTCCAAAGCAGTAGACTTTCTAAGTAAACTAAATCAACGAGCTGAAACGTCAGGAAAGAGAATTATTCTTTTTATTGATGCAATCAATGAAGGAAAAGGAAACTACTTCTGGAACGACTTTGTAAATAGCTTCATTAATGAGATAAAAAAATATGAATGGCTTGGACTCGTATTAACTATAAGAACGTCTTACAAAAATTTGATTCTACCTGAAGACGAAAGAGCTAATCTAGATATTGTTGAACACCATCACTATGGATTTAGGAATGTCGAATATGAAGCGAGTAAATTATTTTTTAATAATTATAAAATTGAATTACCTAACGTTCCATTGTTACATCCCGAATTCCAAAATCCCCTTTTTTTGAAACTATTTTGTGAAGGAATTAACAAAGCTGGATTAACCCGTATTCCTGATGGTCTTCAAGGAATTACCTCGATTATAAACTTTTTTATTAAAAACGTAAATATCGTTTTATCAAAACCCAAAAGAGTTGGATACTCTGATAGCTTAAAGCTAGTACAAAATTCAATTCATGCTTTAATTAAGTACAAAGTTGATAACCAACTTAGATATGTACCATACGATGCAGCTTATCAAGTTATTGATGAATCCATTTCAGGCTTTATTGACAAAAAAGGTTTTATTGATGATTTAATTACTGAAGGTGTATTGTCAAAAAATATTTTTTGGAAAGAGGAGAATGATAATGAAGAAGGAGTTTATTTGGCTTATGAGCGATTTGAAGATCATTTAACTGTCCAATATTTACTCTTACAACATCCTGAATTAGAAAACGAGTTTAAAGTAGGCGGGCACCTCTTCAATTACGTAAAAGATGAAAATGCAATTTATATGCACAAAGGGTTGATTGAAGCTTTTTCAGTGCAAGTCCCTGAAAAAGAAGGATTCGAGTTTTATACTCTTATTCCTGATTTTAAAGACAAATACCCGATTATAGAATCCTTTGTTGAAAGTTTGCTTTGGAGAAAAGTTGAAACTATTAATGAAGAATCGAAGAAGTATGTAAATGAATATGTCTTTTTGTATCAAGGCACGCATGATTTTTTCTGGGAAACTATTCTTTCGGTTACAGGAATACCAAATCACTTCTTTAATGCTCGTTCTCTAAATAATCATTTAATAAAACTCTCCCTTGCTGAACGAGATGCTAATTGGACACAATTTCTCAAATATAGATATAGTGATGACTCATCAGTAAAACGGCTTGTAGATTGGGCATGGAATCAAACGGATAAATCACACATTTCTGATGAATCTGTTCTGCTTTCTAGTATCACTTTGGCATGGTTTCACACTTCCACCAATAGAAAACTCAGGGATTGTTCTACAAAAGCATTAATTTCTTTACTGCAAAATAGACTTGATGTATTGCTAGAACTCTTAAAAATGTTTGAAGGAGTTAACGATCCTTTTGTTTATGAGCGGCTATTCGCTGTTGCCTATGGATGCGTAATTAGAACAAATCAAAGAGAGAAAATAGCGGAAATATGTGAATATAATTTCAAAATAGTATTTAATAGCACCATTACAGGTGTAATTCCACACATATTATTAAGAGATTACGCTAGAGGAGCTATTGAATATGCGTATTACCTTGGTGTCGAATTGAGTTTCGAAATATCAAAAGTTCGTCCACCATATCAAAGTAATTGGCCAGATAATATTCCATCGTATGAAGAATTAAAGGAAAAATATGATAATGATCAATATTGGGATTTATGGCAATCAGTCATGGGGTTTGGAGATTTTGCAAGATATACAATTGGAACCAATCATCAATCTGATTGGTCAAGCTCTAGATTAGGGGAAACAATAATCAATAAGAAACAAGTCTATGAAGACTTCAAAACTAAATTATCTTCTAAGCAAATTGAGTATTTAGAAGGCATGAAAATAGATTTATCTGAAGTTAATTTTAGTGACTTATTCTCAGATGATTTAACCGAACTAGGAGATGATGAATTGACGGAATCATTAGATGATTTTAATTCCAGTGTGGAAGAACAAAGAAATGAATTTAAGGAAATGCTAACTCAAGCATTAAAAGAAGAGTATGAAAAAGACATTGAACCATATTTAGATGATTATAATAATATTACAGATAAAATGGAAACTTTTGATTTGAGTATTGCACAAAGAATAATTCTTTCAAAAGTTATTGACTTAGGGTGGTCACCTAAACTGCATTTAGATTTTGACAAAGAAATTGGAACTGGAAGAGGAAGAAATACCACTCCACACGAAAGAATTGGGAAAAAATATCAATGGATAGCTTATTATGAATACATGGCTTTTTTGACCGATAATTTTATAAAATTGGAAAGATGGGGGGATAACAAAGTAAAACCATATGATGGCCCTTGGGATCCTTATGTAAGAGATATTGGAAGTTATAATGAAGAACAATCTGAGGAGTTCTGGTGGGTTCACAACAAAATATTTAACTGGGAATGTACTAATGAAAGTTGGGTAAATGATAAAAGTGTCTTACCTAATATGGGTGAAATGATCCAATTAAAAGATGAAAAGGGTGAAGAATGGCTAGTTTTAGAAGGTTTCCCTTCTTGGTCTGAACCCAAGAAGATAGGCGAAGAAAAATGGGATCAACCACACAAAGAACTTTGGTGTCAAATAAGAAGCTACCTTGTTAAAGATGATGAATTCAATTCATTTAAGGATTGGGCTGTTAGACAAAATTTCATGGGGCGTTGGATGCCTGAAAGTGGTGATAGATATGAAATGTTCAGTAGAGAATATTTTTGGTCACCAGCACAAGAATATTTCATGACTGAATATTATGGAGGGACTGAATGGTCAGATGTTCACGATAAGGAATCAGGAGAGTATATTGCTAAGGTTAATGTAACTGCACAAGGCTTTTTATGGGAGGAAGAATTTGATAAATCAAAAGAAGAAACTATTAGTTTTTTAAAACCAAGTACCGTTGTCCATAAGGGTATGAATTTAAAATATAGCCAAAGAGAAGGAGAATTTATTGACAAATCTAAAGTGATACAATGTTTTTCTTCAAATGTTTATCATAATTCGAAATCCTACTTACTTGTTCGGAAGGATTCTTTTTTGAAGTTTCTAAATGAGAATAAATTAAAAATTGTTTGGACAGTATTGGGAGAAAAACAAATAATTGGGGGACGATCATTCAGCGCTAATTATCCTGGGAGATTAGAAATTAGCGGAGCTTATTATTTTGATCAAGAAGAATTAAAAGGAGAAATTAATACAGAAAATGCCTGACACATGCACCCATACACATTGCCAAGTCGCGCAAGGCAATCGCACAGACCAAAACTTGTCAAAGAGTATGGCTGCCCCATCGCTGACCGAAAAGAAAGCACGGGCATACAACATTTTGTATAAGTAATGGCAGAAAAAGTATTAAATATCAAGGTTTGTATCCCGCTCAAACTGCACTGCGGTTTGACAGGAAACTACCACGCAATCTGCCACTACTCATACAATTTACCGTCAGACTGTCTAAAAACTAAAAAGGTGTTGACATAAAGTTC
>NZ_JBQTGI010000060.1:0-5403 GCF_052400645.1 Saccharicrinis sp. GN24d3 | reverse complement strand
AAAATAACTGATCATATATGCGGTATAGAAACCATAATCGAAATAATAAAGTCATTACGGTCTCTATATCCAAGTTACAAACAATAGTAAAGATTGCACATTGAATACTTGAATTAATGGATAAAAATTTATCATCACATAATAATGAAGCACATAATGCTTTTCGGATACTAAAAAAACCAGGAGAATTAAATAAGCAAGAAGTATTAAGAACTCTTGATTCTTTTGAGACTTATTTAAAAAGGCTTTGTAAAAGTATAACGAAAAGAACTCCCAAACGAAATTTCATTTATCAATGGATTTTTACACATGAATTTGAGGAAAAAGATTTAGATAAATATTGCAAAGGGAACATATTTGCAGCAACGGAAAGTTTAGGTAGGATTATTTATAAATGTAAAGAGCAGGAAATCACACCTGTTTTTAGAAGATTGCTAATCGATTATATCTGCGACTTAAAGGAGTTCATAAATTATTACGATAAATCTCAAAACTATGACTGGCTTCTCATGAACACTAATGGTCATATTTCAAATTTTTACTATGATTTAGCTATAAATGCCTTTTACGAGGGAAAGCCGGGTAAACATGAACAGGAACACCTTGCTTTATCTTCATCAACTCCATTTATTATTAGACAAAGTATTGAATATAAAATAAAACGAATTCTTGGCATAAACTATATAGAATTATCTGGTAAACCACATAAAACCTTTGCAAATGTTTATTTTAAAGCATTACGAAACAACAAGGAATTTTACAAAACAAGAAAATTTGATTTTGAGGTTGTAGAAAAAATTCATTCATGGACTCATTTGTATATCCATGGTGGTTTCAGGTCAAGACCTTGGCTGACAGAGAATGCCTTAAATTGTCTTAAGGAACTCTTTTATTCAGGTGAAACTTCCAATTCTCAATCGGTTTCTCTTTACGCTGGAATTGAGATTTTAGAAACTGATTTAGAAAATTTATTGAATAAAACTCAAGAATCGATAGAAAACGAGTTAGGACAAGATGCTGAAATTGTGTGGTTGACAAAACCAGAATTGGCGTACATAAAAAATATGCAAAATGAATAAAACTACAGTTTGTAACAAAGTGTCATATGTAATGCGGGTTTCAGCGGTTTTTTGTACTGCGGCTCGTTGTTGTAACACCGCCAATTCGTCTTTGACGATTTGACGGAAAACTTGAAATATTGAATAAACGAATTGGCTCTGTGCGTATTTGAAAGTTTTGTACTTTTAATCCCGCACTACACATACACAAACCGTTGTGTGTCAGCAAAAAAAAGACTAAGTTAAAAAATTAAACTATGAAAACAAAAGTATTAACACTAACCTTGTTGTTGATGTCACTGTTAGTATTTGCACAAGAGTCTAAGCATCTTTCTTTTAAAGGTGTTCCAATTGATGGAACTCTAAATGAGTATGTTTCTAAGATGGAAAAGACCGGATTTACCCTAGCAGGAAAAGAAGATGGGGTTGCCATATTAGAAGGTGAATTTGCAGCATACAAAGGATGTACTATAGCTGTTGTAACACTAGAACAAAAAGACTTAGTAAGTAAAATATCTGTAGTCTTTCCTGGAGGCGATACTTGGTCCTTCTTTTCATCTGACTATTTTAATTTAAAAGAGCTGTTAACTGAAAAATATGGAAAACCATCAGAGGTAGTTGAAAAATTTGACACACATTCGGAACCTGTAAGTGATGGAGAAAAAATGACTCAATTACGACTGGATAGGTGTAAGTACTATTCAACCTTTGAATTAGAAAATGGAAGTATTCAGCTTTCGATTGAAAAAGGTGATTACTCTGAAGGTTTTGTTCTATTATCATATTTTGACAAAGTAAATAGTGATATTATAAGACAAAAAGCAATTGATGACCTATAGGAAACAACCAGAGGAAAAACTAAATGCCGAACACACAACAATAGCTCATATATCATAGGGCGGTTCGGCTGTTACACGAGTTTCGGCAGTTTCTAGCAGCTCCGCCAAATCAGAGATTTACGGATGAATTGTTTATTTTTACGGGAATCCGTGATTGCATAATTGACAGAGTCTGAATTTAAAAGATACTCAGTAAAATCTCTGATTTGGCTCTGTGACGGTTAAGAAGGAAAGTGATTTCTAATGCCCTACGATACATAGCTGAGCCGTTGTACGCAAGCCGTCAAGACCGAAAAATCGTGCAAATTTGATGAGAAAAAATAAGATTGGAATATTAAAGAACCCCAACGCGCAAAGCATAAGTTTGTCAGCCCTTCCCTGCAAGCTTCACTTCGCTGCCAAACACATGCTTTTTTTGCCATCGCACATTTGCAAAATGATTGATATTCCCTACTTTTAATAAATCCGATTCACTTTTAGATTATGGAAAAAGAAAATACCCAGTTATTATTTGAAAAAATTTTTCGAGAGCATTTAAAAATAGAGACTTATTCCAAATCAATAGATAGCCTTTATAGCCCGAGATTAAAAAACAAAATAGATTACAAGCCTTATTATCAAAGAAATTACGTTTGGGATAATAACAAGGCTACATATTTTATCGAGAGCATCCTGATTGGAACAGAAATTCCACCACTGATTTTTTTTGACAACAATTCTGGAATAGAGGTTATTGATGGAAGACAAAGATTTGAAACTATTCTCCGATTTATGGATAGTCAGTTTTCATTAACAGCTAAAGGTTTAAACACTCTAAAACAGCTTAAAAAGTGCACTTATGAGGATTTAGCTAAAAATGACACAGATATCATTGATAGTTTTCTTGATGCCAAATTGAGAATTATAGAGTTCAAATTAGTTAACGAACCGCCACTCGATAAGTACCTTGAGGATAGGATTAAAAAGGAAATTTTTTCAAGATATAACTCAGGTATTACTCCACTTAAAAAATCTGAGATTGACAATGCAATTTATGATGATGATACATTATCAAATATCTTTAAAAATGCTCTTGAAGAAAGTTTAGAGCTAAGGCAAAAAATATTTAATACTTTTTTCAAACCTAGTGAAAATCAAAAGGTAGACCCACCAACGGATAATATTATGTCTTTTATTAGGCGTTATCTAGTTTTACCTTCATTTCCTATAATTCAATATGCTAGAGGAACAGGGCGAACGGATATCCTGACTAAATTATATGAGTTCTATTCAGATTCTGTTGAAGATGAAAGCAAAGCATTATCGGATTTCCTTAAAAAAGTAGATTATATTGCAAAAATCAAGGATTTTGCTGTAAACAATCAATTACAAATCAATAGACTTGCTTTAGAATGTATTTTATGGGGTATTGGTATTCTTGAATTGGAAGAAATAGAATTTGATTATTCTGATAAATTCATTGAAGAATATGCCAAGTATGTACATCTAAACATTGTAGATTACACAGAGGTTGATTATGCTTTTAGCAAACAAGTTGTTGATAGATTCTTATCCACAAGCATATTCTTAGAAAAATATTTTGACTATAATTTTGAGGTTTACATATCAGCAAATGAAGAGGCTAGAAGTAAACTAAAAGAACTTAGGCAACAAGGTGATACTGAAACAAAACTGTCTGAACTCGAATCTTTACGTTTAAATAAGCCAGAACCATCAAAGAATTCGATAGATGATATAATACGAACAATGAATCGTCGAAAGTTTCTAGTACGTCCATCGTATCAAAGAAAAGAAGTGATAAACCCATCAAAAGCTTCTTCGATAATTGAAAGTGTATTGCTTGATATAACCCTGCCAGCAATTTTTATTTACAAAAGAAAAGACGGTGTTAATGAAGTAATTGATGGGCAACAAAGGATATTGACATTGCTTGGATATATTGGTGAGGGTTTTATTGATAATAAAGGAAACAAAGCCTTTTCCAGAAATCATAAATTCCCTTTAAGGAAGCTTAAAATTCTTAAAGAATTAGAGGGTAAGAAATTTACAGACCTTGATGAATCTTTACAAAATAAAATATTTGATTTCCAACTATACATTGTAGAAATAGATGAAGCTCAAAATCCCGAGTTTGACCCAATTGATTTATTTATAAGGTTAAATGACAAACCTTATCCGATTCGAGAGAACTCATTTGAAATGTGGAATTCATGGGTTGATTTGGAAATTATAAAGCAAATAAAAGACTTTGTTTCTAAAAACAAAGAATGGCTTTATATCAAACAGCTTAAAAAATCAAATGACCGTGATAGAATGGAGACGGAGGAGCTTATAACTTCATTAGCTTTTCTTGAATACAGTAAATTGGTTGGTACAAAGAAAAAGAGGTTGGACATCTTTCAAAAGAATCAATACATAAATGCTAGGGTAAGCGACAAGTCTCATATTAGTACTCTATTGCACTTAGTAACTTCTAAGAAGAATCAGGAAAAGGAAAAGTTTATAGAATCTTTTAAACGCACCCAAAGTTTTGTAAAAAAGCTCAAACTTATCTTACTTGATTGTGATAAAACAAAAGATGAACTATTCGATTATTTAAAAATCGAATTAGACAGTGTGCTAAAAGCTAGTAAAGATGCTAAATACTTCCGCCGCACTATGCAAGATTTTTATATTACTTGGTACATACTAAATGATATAAATTTTGAAATGGTTAAGCTTCATAGAGTTGAAATGAAACAGGAATTAAAGGATATTTTTAACTATTGGAAAGCCATGCCAGAGTCTGATTGGGAAAATAATAAAGGACTAGAGAAGTTTATAGGTATCGTGGATTGTTTTAAACTCAAATATCAGGTTAATAAGAGAAAAGTTGTCTTGTCAGAAACCGAAAGGTTAGCAATGATTAAAAAACAAGGGAATATTAGTGGGTTATCTAAAGCACCTGTATTTTTAGGTGATGAAATTGAAGTTGACCATAATATTCCGTTAGCAATTGGTGGTGTAGATGATATTGAAAATCTTCAGATTGTCCATAAAGACGAAAATAGGTCGAAGGGAGCAAAAAGTAATTAGAGAGTATTCCTTCCCTTCGCTCTCAGGCACATTTGGCATTCCCACAAGGCTGACCCGCCGACCGAAAATGCCAAAAGAGCCTGAAAGCCCGTCCCGCTCTAACGCACGAATAGAGCGACAGTGCATTAATGAGCGGATGATGTCGAAATGAATCAAGGCCAGCGTACAACAAGCGGTCATAAAACATTGCGCAGATTGTGCTACATTTGAACGAAATAACATTTAATTAACGACTTATCGGTTTGATAGGTTTGTGCTTCGAAATGCGCAACATTTCATACCGCAGGCCGTCAGACTGTCTAAAAACTAAAAAGGTGTTGACATAAAGTTCATAAGTATGGTGTAGTTTTCATCAGTAAAAAACAGGTATTATGTATCTTACATACATGAGATACATACAAGGACAAGATCGTCAACAAATCAATCTATTT
>NZ_JBQTGI010000059.1:0-6257 GCF_052400645.1 Saccharicrinis sp. GN24d3 | reverse complement strand
AAAATAACTGATCATATATGCGGTATAGAAACCATAATCGAAATAATAAAGTCATTACGGTCTCTATATCCAAGTTATGCCCAATGCTAAAAAAGAGAAAGTGCAGTGAATGAAATGAGAGAAAAACGACCTGAAAGCCACCGCACAAATTGCACATTTGGTTTTTTGCCGACACGCAAAAGCCAACCTAAAAAAACCAAAAGAGCAATTTCTTGCCAGCACACAGAATTAGAGTAAATTTGAGAAATGAATTTAAGGAATTATTAAATATATGAGTGAAGACCAGAAAAAACAACTTGAACAGCAACTTTGGAATATTGCCAACGAGTTAAGAGGTAAAATGAATGCTGATGAGTTCCGAGATTACATACTCGGATTTATTTTTTACAAGTACTTGGCAGAGAAAATGGAAATTTACGCCAACACCATTTTGAAACCAGACGGCATTAAATACAAAGAGATTAAGGAAAATACAGAAAAAGGACAAGAATATATCGAAGCCATAAAAGAGGAATCTCTTGAAAAATTGGGCTACTTTCTAAAACCTTCTGAATTATTCAGCGAAGTTGCAAAAAGAGGAAACGGAAACAACGATACCGAAAGCAATTTCATTCTTGAAGACCTACAAAGAATCCTGAACAATATCCAACTTTCGACAATGGGAACAGAAAGCGAAGAAGATTTTGATAATCTTTTTGAGGATATGGATTTGAACAGCACCAAACTTGGAAAAACGACTGATGCAAGAAATCAATTAATTGCAAAAGTGCTATCGCACTTAGACAAAATTGATTTTAAATTGGAAAATACCGAACTCGATGTTTTGGGTGATGCTTACGAATACTTGATTGGACAATTTGCCAGCGGTGCAGGAAAAAAAGCAGGAGAATTTTATACACCACAGCAGGTAAGTATGGTTTTGGCAAAGTTGGTAACCACAGGAAAAACCAAACTTCGTTCGGTTTATGACCCAACTTGCGGTTCTGGTTCTTTGTTGTTGCGTGTTGCAAAAGAAGTGGAAGAAGTAAACAACTTTTACGGACAGGAACTCAACCGCACCACCTACAACCTTGCTCGAATGAATATGATTTTGCACGATGTGCATTACCGTAAATTTGACATAAAACAGGAAGATACTTTAGAACACCCACAACATATTGAACACCAATTTGAGGCGATAGTAGCTAATCCCCCATTTTCGGCTCAATGGAGTGCAAATCCATTATTTACAAGTGATGATAGATTTAGCCAATACGGAAAGTTAGCACCAAAAAGTAAAGCCGATTACGCTTTTGTGCAACATATGATTCACCATTTGGCAGAGAATGGAACAATGGCAATTGTTTTGCCACACGGGGCATTATTTAGAAGTGGAGCTGAACAGCAAATTCGCCAATATTTAATTGAAGACCGTAATTATTTAGACGCAGTTATTGGTTTACCAACAAATCTATTTTATGGAACACCAATTCCAACAAGCATTTTAGTTTTCAAAAAATGCAGAGAAAATCCTGATAATGTTCTTTTCATTGACAGCAGTAAATATTTTGAACGAGGCACACAGAATATGCTTCGACCTTCTGATATTGAAAAAATTATTTCTACTTATCGAGAAAGAATAGAGGTTGACAAATATTCTTATCTCGCACCACTTTCAGAAATTCACGAAAACGAATACAATTTAAATATACCACGCTATGTAAACACTTTTGAGGAAGAAGAACCTGTTGATATTGTGGTAGTTTCCGAGAAATTAAAAAATCTTGAAAACAAAATGAGTGAAACAGATAAAGAATTGATTGCACTTTGTAAAGAACTAAATATCGACACACCTTTTTAGATTATGGAAAAGTTACAAAACAAAATACCGCTTGTAAGATTTCCTGAATTTACTGATGGTTGGGAACACAAAGAACTGAACGAGCTATTAAGGGAATCTAAAAAGAAAAATTCTGATTTAAAATTCAGCAAAGACGAAGTTTTATCGGTTTCGGGAGAATTGGGAATTGTAAACCAAATTGAACATCTCGGGCGTTCTTATGCTGGAGAATCAGTTCATAATTATGGTGTTGTTGAAATTGGCGACATTGTTTATACCAAAAGTCCATTAAAAGCCAACCCATACGGAATTATAAAAATCAATAAAGGTAAAGCAGGAATTGTTTCTACACTTTATGCAGTTTATAAAGTAAACAAGAAAACTGCTTATGGCGATTTTTTAGATTATTACTTTTCGTTAGATGCTAACACTAATCGTTATTTAAGACCTTTAGTGCGTAAAGGTGCAAAAAACGATATGAAGATAAATAATGAATACGTTTTGCACGACAGAATTTTTGCACCAAGCATTGCAGAACAAAAACGTATTACTTATTTCTTTTCCGTACTCGACAACAAAATAAACGAACTCAAAGAAAAGAAAAACCTTTTAGAAGAATACAAAAAAGGATTGATGCAGAAAATCTTTTCGCAGGAAATTAGATTTAAAGATGATGATGGAAAAGATTTTCCTGATTGGGAAGAAGATATTTTAGATAATTTGGTGCATTTTAGAAACGGCAAAGCACACGAACAAGATATTTCTGTAAATGGAAGTTTTATAGTTGTTAATTCAAAATTCATTTCAATGGAAGGCGAAGTTAAAAAATTCTCTGACACTGAAATTTGTAAACTCTCAAAGGATGAAATTTGTATGGTAATGAGTGATGTGCCAAAGGGTAAGGCTCTTGCAAAATGCTTTTTAGTCGATTATAATGATAGGTATACACTTAATCAGAGAATTTGCGCTATTAAAGCTATTTCTATTAGTCCAAAATTTCTTTTTTATGTATTAAATAGAAATAGATATTATCTCATGTTTGATTCAGGTGTTGGACAAACAAATCTAACCAAAAGTGAAGTACTCAACTGCCCTTTATATTTTCCATCATCAAAAGTAGAGCAAACCAAAATTGCTAATTTCCTATCCAAATTAGATGAAAAAATAAAAAATGTTGGTGTGCAAATAGAAGAAACAAAAGCCTATAAAAAAGGGCTATTACAAAAAATGTTTTGCGTATAAGTTATGAGCAAACAGCCTGAACAAATATTAGAAAATCAATTGGTTGAACAACTGCAAAAGTTGGGTTATGGATTGGTGCAAATAAAGGACGAAAAAGAACTTATTGCCAACCTAAAAAATCAATTAGAAAAGCATAACAAAATCACCTTTTCGGAAGCTGAGTTTAAAAAGGTAATGAATATTCTCACCAAAGGTTCTGTATTTGAAAAATCGAAAACACTTCGAGAAAAACAACATATTATCCGTGATAATGGCAATAATCTTTACTTTGAATTTTTAAATACTGAGTTTTGGTGTCAAAATCAATATCAGGTTACGCACCAAGTTACCATTGAAGGAAAATATAAAAACCGTTACGATGTTACTTTACTGATTAATGGTTTGCCGTTGGTTCAAATTGAACTTAAACGTAGAGGTTTGGAATTGAAAGAAGCCTTTAACCAAATCAATCGTTATCAACGTCATTCCTTTGGTTCAAATTCGGCTTTATATCAATACATTCAGGTTTTTGTAATTAGCAACGGTGTAAATACAAAATACTACGCCAATAACCGCAGGCAATCTTTCAAACAAACTTTTTACTGGACAGATAAAGAGAACAACAGACTTACCAATATTTTAAACGGTTTTACAAGCGAATTTTTAGAGCCTTGCCATATCTCTAAAATGATTAGTAAATACATAGTTCTCAACGAAACGCATAAAATATTGATGGTGCTACGTCCTTATCAATATTATGCCGTTGAAGCATTAATTGACCGAGTAAAAAACACGAATAAAAACGGGTACATTTGGCATACCACAGGTTCAGGCAAAACGTTGACTTCGTTTAAAGCAAGTCAGATTATAATGAATATGCCTGAAGTTGAAAAAGTTGTTTTTGTGGTTGACCGTAAAGATTTGGATTACCAAACTACCAAAGAATTTAACAGTTTTAGCAAAGGCAGTATTGACGGAACAGACAATACAAAAGCACTGGTAAAACAGTTTTCTGACGACACAAAACTAATTGTAACCACCATTCAGAAACTAAATACCGCTATCAGCAAAAAACAGTATTTGGCAAAAATGGAAAAACTGCAAGACAAGCGATTAATTTTCATTTTTGACGAGTGTCACCGTTCACAATTCGGAGAAACGCACAATCGGATAAAATCCTTTTTTAATAATATTCAATTCTTTGGTTTTACGGGAACTCCCATTTTTGCAGAAAATGCTTTTAAAAATGATTTAGGTAAACGAACTACCAAAGAATTATTTGGCGACTCTTTGCATAAATACGTAATCACCGATGCTATAAAAGACGAGAATGTTTTAAAGTTCTCAGTTGAATACGTTGGACGATATAAAAAGAAAGACAGTGCTACCGAAATTGATATCGAAGTAGAAGACATCGACAAAAAAGAGTTGATGGAATCGGAAATACGATTAAATAAGATTTCCGATTATATTATTGCACATCACACCAGAAAAACACACAACAAAGAATTTACAGGCTTATTTGCAGTAAGTAGCGTTAAAACATTAATCAAATATTACGACATTCTGCAAAAGAAAAAAGCAGAAGGAAAACACAATCTAAAAATAGCAACCATTTTCAGCTACGTTGCCAATGAAGAAGATGCAGACGCAAACGGTTTTATTCCCGAAGAATTATCGGTTGTAGAAGAGCCCAAAGCTTTGTATGGAATGAACAAGCATAGTCGGGAGAAATTAGACGAGTTTATTGAAGACTACAATAAAATGTTTGGTTCAAATTTCTCAACCAAAGACAGCCAATCGTTTTACAATTATTACAACGACATTTCTAAAAAAGTAAAGGAACGCAAAATTGATATTTTGTTGGTTGTAAATATGTTTCTTACAGGTTTCGACAGTCCACCACTCAATACTTTGTATGTGGACAAAAATTTGAAATATCACGGATTAATTCAGGCTTATTCAAGAACAAACAGAATTTTAAACGAGCAGAAATCACAAGGAAATATTGTTGTTTTCCGCAATCTAAAAAAAGCAACAGACGATGCAATTACCTTATTCAGCAACAAAGAAGCGATTGAGGTAATAATTATGAAACCTTACGAAGAATATGTAAAGAAATTCAATGAGGCTTTTATTGAGTTGTTAAAGATTACGCCAACTGTAAACAGCGTGAACGACTTAAAAACGGAAGATGACGAATTGAAATTTATACAGGCATTTAGAAATATTATGCGTGTTAAAAATATTCTTACCGCTTTTGCCGATTTCAAATGGTCAGATTTGGCAATGAATGAGCAACTTTTTGAGGATTACAAAAGCAAATATCTTGACCTTTACGACAAAGTTAAAAGCGACCACCAAAAAGAAAAAGTTTCGATTTTGGAAGATGTGGACTTTGAATTGGAATTAATTCACCGTGACGAAATTAATGTAAACTACATTATTCAGTTGCTTATCAAACTGAAAGCGAACACGAAAAAAGATGTAGAACAAACTGAAAAAGAGATTTTCAATTTATTAAATTCAGAAGCGAATTTAAGAAGTAAACGAGAATTGATAGAGAAATTCATTTTAGAAAATTTACCTGAGATAAAAGACGAAGATGATATTCCACAAGAGTTTGATAAGTTCTGGACAACTGAACAACAAAAGGCTTTTGAAAAATTGATTAAAGAAGAAAATCTTTCAGAAGAAAAAACCCAAAAACTGATTGAAAATTATCTTTTCGCAGAAAGAGAACCTTTGCGAGATGAAATACTTGAATTGATTGAAGGAGAAAAACCGTCGGTATTACAACGCAAGAAATTAGGCGACCAAATTCTGAAAAAGATTTTAGGTTTTGTAGACACATTTATTAACGGAATAACAGGAAATTAAGAAATGAATTGCCAGCGCAAAAGCCATACACATTTGCAATTCACACGAGCCATCGCTCAAACCAAAAATTGCAAAAGAGTATGTCTTGCCAACGCTATGCAGATTGACACGTAAAGGACTGAAAATGAACCAAAGCCAGTGCCTAACATTTTGTATAAGCAATAGTGGGTAAGTGCCTAAAATCAAGGCTTGTAGCCCGCTCAAACTGCGTAGCGGTTTGACAGGAATTACCACGCAATCCACTACTGCTCATACAATTTACCGTCAGACTGTCTAAAAACTAAAAAGGTGTTGACATAAAGTTCATAAGTATGGTGTAGTTTTCTTCAGTAAAAAA
>NZ_JBQTGI010000058.1:0-6954 GCF_052400645.1 Saccharicrinis sp. GN24d3 | reverse complement strand
AAACGCAAAAAACCCGATTAAAATACCTGGCAGGTATTAAAGCCGGGTTGTAGTTCAACCTGGAATAATCGCTGGGTTCCCGACTTTCGGGACAGGCATTGCAGACCGCTCCTATTCCTATTTATTATTATCATCTTTTGAAAATAGAACTTTATTAATCATATGTGCAAACCAGTCATAAAAATTTAGGTAGAAAATTCCACCAAATAAACTCAGAAAAACAATTGTAATTGGTTTTAGACTTACATTGTCATTTGTTAGAATAATTGGTATTGTATAAGATATTCCTAGTATAATGATACCTATAATTCCACCTTGTATTGGGACTAATAACAGATTAGGGGTGTCTTTAAATTTTGTCTTTTTATGAATAGTATCATTAATAACTTTTCCCAAAGCACCAATTATACCAAACGAGATTGCGGTTAATAAGAAACATAGAAAAGAGGGAATTTTCATAGCGTATGGGTATACACTTATTATTAATTCTTGTTCTCTCGCAGCATTCATTGTCTCTTTATTATAGAATTTTATTCCATGGTAAGTAACTTCCTTTTTTTCAAGAGTATTTGCTTTTTCATACAATTGCTCATTTTGCAGAATTATATATCCTCCAGAACCTATATAAAGAGCCGCTAAAAAAATTATGGCACACAATCCAACTTTAATCATAGTAAATTGCTATTTAAATGAACACTTGTGTTTCTTCGATAGTTTCTGCATTTCCTTTATAGTCATTGCGCAATGAGACATTATATGATTAATACAGCAAAACTCTATTAAGCCCTGTGACAGATTTACTTTTATATTGCTAAAATTGACATTTTCAATCTCAATATTTGTCATCCCTACGAATGAGACATTAACTTTAGCTCCTTTAGGTACTTTCAATTCAAAATAACCATCAATATTTGTTGACGTACCATTTGTTGTTCCACTTTCTAAAATTTGTGCTCCTGGTAATGGTTGTCCTTCAGTATCAACAATAATACCTTTTAATAATATTGAATCATTCTCCTGGGCATACAAAGAGACACTCAAAAATATTAACGTTAAAAAAATAAATCCTTCGTCAAAATTCAGTGTTTTCATTTTGCTAGTTTTAATAGTAATACTAGGTATCCGTACGCTTTAATAACCGCTAATCGGGATAGAATAGCGGATTACTCCACCTATCCCCCACAGATCCGGACGTACAGATTTCCCGTATCCGGCTCCTCAGTTAACATGTTATTATATTCAGACGCATAAATTTAATCATTATAGTGAAATTATACGTGGTTTTGGCAATTGAAAGGGTTACAAAAGACAACACATACACAACCAAGGATACGGCCACCGGTCCGGAACTTAGTAAAAGTACTCAAGTCTAAATTGTTGTAACAAAGCAAAGCTCGTTAGAAAACTTACAATTTAGTTTGCCCAAATGAAGGGAAAGTGCTTAAAAAGAATAGTATAATCCACAGTTTATTCATTTTGGGTTTGGGATTTTTTAATGTTGCACAACTAGTCAGAAATAACACATCACATGTCTACACATCGACTGTGGTCTTTATATTTTGTTCAGCTAAATTAAAAATATAATTGACAAATAAGATCTCAACTGCACTTTTTTTAGAAATTCTATTCAACTGCAACCTGCAGAAAGTTGCACAAAAAAGCCACCATCTTATCGATTATATCACTTCTTATGTCGAAAATAAATGCTTGTTGGTTGGAATTTCTTTGTATGTTTTATATTCAGGTATACATTCGCATTGTTTTCTACGAATAGTTCAAAACAATTCACATAACTAAATAATAAATAAATGAAGTTAATTACTTTGGCATGTGCCTTATTTATGCTACCTGTATTTTGTACGGCACAGGAAACTGAGAATGTAAAAAAGAATGTTGATAATGGAAAAGTATTTTTTGGGATTAGTTCAGGGATTGATTATTATCAGAATGCCTACCAGCAAACACCTACAGCAGACTATTCGTTTGAAGATAAAGGTCCTCGATATAACATAAATCTAGAAGCAGCCTATATGGTTACTGATCGTTTAAGGCCAAGAATTCAATTTGGTTTTCACCGTCAGGCCTATCGTCAAAATTGGTTGTCGGCAGCTACATCAAGTTCTAGTTCGATGAAGTATACAGATACACATCTTAATTATTTGGATATAAACCTTATGGCTGATTACTTGCTGATAGGGTTAAATTCAAAGTTTCAAACATTTATTTCTACGGGTATAGTGACTGAGTATAATACTTACCACAGTTTTAATACCACAAAAAACGATGGAGAAACAACGAGTACTGCTTTTAAAGAAATAGGTACGCACTACCCAAAGTGTTCTGCAGGGTGGCAATCTTCTCTTATTTTCAAATATAAAGTAAGTGACTTTATTGGAATTACCTTATCACCAGGATACAACAGATATTTTCGTAATTATGACGAAGATAATTCAGGAACATACCAACGTTTTAATTTGAATTTAGGTGTAGAAATAGGTATTAACTAATATTTAATCTATCTATTTGGCAGATAAATTAGTTATTTACCTCAGTTCGATTAAAAGAGACTAATCCAGCGGCAATATAATCAACGTATAGTTATTATCCGGGGAATACTTTATTCATATAATTTATTTCCCGGAATAAGGACAAACCCCACATATCAATTCCACCCTATAAGTAGCGTGCTCATGAAAAATGGAAGTCAATTCAACACTATGCACCTATCTGGCCTAAAGCCAAATTCGATGCTTAATGGTTAGCTACGGTTTATTTCACAAAATACATTTCCAATTCCCCTTTTCCCTTGGCAAAGATCTTTCCACGAGAAAGACATGTAAAGTCGTTTTTAATCAGTTCATAGGTGGATGAAGATATATTGATTTTACCTGCCTCACCAGCGGATTCTATTCTGCTGGCTGTATTTATCGTGTCTCCAAAAAGGTCGTATGCAAATTTCTTTTTGCCTACAACACCTGCTACTGCAGTTCCTGAATGTATCCCAACCCTCATTTTCCAAATTATTTCATGGCTTTTATTTCTCTTCTCAAGGTAGGATAGCATCATTTGTGCTGCTCTAATACAGTTTGCAGCGTGTTTTGTCATTTCTTTTTCAAGGCCACATGCTGCCATATATGCATCACCAATTGTTTCAATCTTTTCAACTTCCGTTTCTTCCATTATTTGATCGAATCGACCAAAAATGTCATTCAGTTCATTGACCAAAGTGATTGCCGATATGGATGATACAAGCTCTGTAAAGCCCACGAAGTCAGTAAATAGGATAGTGACATTCTTATGTCTTTTAGGAATGGTCTTACCGCTTTCTTTTAAGTCTCTAATTATGTTTGCTGGTAGAATATTGTGAAGAAGATCATCTGATTTTTTCTGCTCAACCAATAAGGATTCCTCTGATCTATCAATCAAGACTGACAAACTCCATATAAGAGTGAGACAAATGAAACCTGTTACACTTATATTAACAACTTGTAATACATATGGGTCCATCACATCATATTGCGCATTTAATTTTGATTGAAGCAAAACTGTAACAATCAAAGTCAAGCCAGCAAGTAAACCGAAACCATGGGCTATTTTCCTTGCCTTACGCGGGAAAGTCATATAAGGTATTATGATGATTAAGAAAAAAATGACTGCAACGCCTGAAGAGTATCCTAGTAAGTAAAGAAATAATAGAACGCCAATATATGATGATATACTAAGCCACGTTGAAGCAAGTACGCGCCAACCTTTTCCATTAAAAATTAACACAAGGAGAAACATCAATCCCATCAACCCATTGCTTCCGTAAATAATTGGTGCGTTTGTAAGTAAAATGGCCATTATCATCCAAATTGCCATAAATAAAGCACCCAGAATAGAGGCAATGTTTGTTACCCGCAAATACCTGATTTCAGTAACAGAAAACTCCTTATTAGGCCCAATATCAATTATTCTTTGGAGAATTGGAGTTTCGCTCTTGTTATTATTGTGCATTGGATTCTTATTTTTTCGGTAAAGAATTGATTAATCCCAAATGGTTGCTAACGGCAGTTTGTCTAAAAACTATTTAAGCTGCTATGGTTTTTGTTAAATATAGTTGATTTGAAAAATTATTGAAAATAATAATATGTTTTTGCCTGGTGCAATATGTTTTCCTCAAAAAACATTTTAAGGGGTCAACATCCGCCGGAATGCCATGCTAAAAACATAAATTTAACCAAGGTTTGGTAAGGGGGTCAGCTTACTCCGGAATATCCAAAAACAAACCAGTACAACAAGATTAAAAAATGCCACAACCCCTTGCAAACTGCACTTCATGAACCGAATGCAAAACATTAAACGCCCTTAGGTTGGCAGGCTGGTATAAAGGGCTTAGCCCAACAAGGATTAAAACCCAATTGAGCGCTGGCATTTGAAAATAAGCATAAAAAAAACGGTAGCGGGGATTGTATCCCGCTACCGCTTTTTTTTGCTCAACTGGGCTTTAATTCCTATAATGTTTTGTCTTTTAAAACTACAAAACAGGAAGTTCTGCATTGTGTCAAAAGGTGTTAAATGGTCTTCTCTTACGCATTTAATTTTGTCAAAACCATCTTTCAATTCCGCTGTTAAATCTTCTTCATTGTATTGTTTTATCTCAAGTCCGCTACATTTTTTAGGTCCATTTTTTGAAAAGGTTCCAATTGTCAAGAATCCGTTCACAGATTTTCTTGCGGTTTTAATATATTTTTTTATTTGTTCAGACGTAGTAAGAAAATGAAATGTTGCTCTATCGTGCCAAACATCAAAAGTCATATTGGGTTCAAATTCTGTGATATCACTTACAATCCAATTTACTTTGTTTGCTTTTTCTCCTAGCCGTTTTTTTGCTTTTTCAAGTGATTTGGAAGAAATGTCTAGAACACTAATATTTTCAAAGCCTTCATCAAGCAGAGAATCGACAAGTTTACTATCTCCACCACCAATATCTATTATTTTCGCAGTTTTCTTTAGTCCGAATGAATGTATAAATTCAAGTGAGGTTTTTGGTGTTTCTTGTGTCCAACTTACCTGGTCAGGATTTTTAGTTTCATAAACTGTTTCCCAATGTTTTTTTCTGTCTAATTTCATTGTTAAGTTCGTTTTTTCAGCTTGTGGCTAACGTTCACTGGATGAAGCGTGCGGAGATTTAACGAGAAAATCTTTCAAAACACCTCAGAGCCAAAGCTTATATTTGTGTTTATCTTTTCATATCTAAAGCCAAATCAAAGATTTGGCGGTGTTCGATTACCCAAACTAACACACAATTACTCACGAACGCCAATTGCTTTATACTAGCGGTAGTTTTTTCTATTTTTGAGTTTATTATCTTCATTTCCAAACTGTAATATTTTCTAAAATCACACTCTTTATTAAATAAATTACAAAAGCCAAATTTAGTCCTTTTGTGCAATGATAAACCGTTCAGGAACTTTTGCAATGTTAGTCGCCTCGATAATTTTAAAGCCCGCACCTTTCATTTCGTTTTCAAGTTCCGATGTTTTATAGAGAAATATTTTAGGCACAATCTTCAACTTTGTCAGCCCTGCCATTAAAAACCGAAGTGCCGATTTTCTTTCACGCAAACAAGCAGTTGCTGAAATAAACAATCCTTGAGGTTTTAGCAGTTCGTGGATTTTACTATACAGTTGTTTTTTGTCTTCAATGTATTGTAGCACATTGAAAGCTGTTATTTTGTCAAATGAATTTGATTGAAATTTTCCGTCAAATAGGTTAGTTCTAGTAAACTTTATGTTACTGATGTTTTGTTCGCTTGCTTTTTTTTTAGCAGCGTCAATCATTCCTGTTGAAATATCGGTAGCGTAAACCTTTTGTGCGTTTTGAGCTATTACAAGGGTTATGTCACCTGGTCCACAACCAAAGTCCAACACAATGTCTGTGGATTTGAAAAACTTGTTGACATCTTTTTTAATAGTTTGCAGTGCAGCACTATTCATTGTCCGCGTGGAATTAACAAAACGCCTGGAAACTATATCCCAAAATTTTTCTGGTTTTCCTATAGGTTTTTGCTCTTCCATTTCTTATTGATGTGCCGTTTTACAATTACCGCTAACGTCAGTTTGTTTAAAAAGCTATAGTTTTTTTTAAATATAGTTGATTTCAAAGATTATTGAAAATAATAATATGTTTTTGCCGGAGCAACATTCTTCCTGAAAAAACATTTTAAGGGGTCAACATCCGCCGGAATGTCATGCTAAAAACATAAATTTAACCAAGGTTTGGTAAGGGGGTCAGCTTACTCCGGAATATCCAAAAACAAACCAGTACAACAAGATTAAAAAATGCCACAACCCGGTGCAAACTGTACTTCATGAACCGAATGCAAAACATTAAACGCCCTTAGGTTGGCAGGCTGGTATAAAGGGCTTAGCCCAACAAGGATTAAAACCCAATTGAGCGCTGGCATTTGAAAATAAGCATAAAAAAAACGGTAGCGGGGACTTGTATCCTTCTACCGTTTTTTTGTGCTCAACTGGGCTTTAATTCCTATAATGTTAGGCACTGGCTTTTTTCTTCATTTGTAATTTATCTTTTCAAATTTGCTACAGTTTTCGTTTGAACTCAGCGTCGGCAAGACATACTCTTTTGCAATTTTTGGTCTGAGGGCTGGCTCGTGTGAATTGCAAATGTGTATGGCTTTCGCGTGGGTTGTTATTTCGTAATCACTTACTCGTCTAATTCTCTTTTTTCGAGTTCTGACTCTAATTCTTCCACTGTTGGCAAATCACCTTTCAAGTTGTCTGGTAATGCTTCAGTTAAAGTGAATTCGCTTACGCCCATTGGTTTTGAAATATCACGCAAAGCAAATTCAGTTTCTATTTTCTTTTTATCTCTGCAAAGCAATATGCCAATAGTGGGTTTGTCGTCATCTGCTTTTACCAAACTATCTACCGCTGAAAGATAGAAGTTCAG
>NZ_JBQTGI010000057.1:0-7659 GCF_052400645.1 Saccharicrinis sp. GN24d3 | reverse complement strand
CAAGTGACAACGCAGACAAAACATATAGCCGAACTAATCCCGATGGCCTTAGCCAAATCGGGAAACGGAAGAACCTACTGCCCCACCACTATGCAGTTTGTTAGCCCCGACCCTTTAATTCAGTCTCCCCATAGCACGGCTAATTATAACAGGTATTCTTATTGTATGAACAATCCTATTATGTTCTGATCCGTAATATGCAATAGTTTGGAAGAAATTAATTCAACAAAGCCACACTGATTTTCAATATGGTTTTGTTGGTTATATATTTCAATTACAATCCTACTCGTACAATTCTTTTTGGGTATAAAAGCCGGAACCTACCAAAACCCGATCAATATTGTCTTTTGTTACGGCAATTGAATTTACCCTGTGCGTAGGTATATCTTTTAGTCCGTTAAAGTCGGTACTATTGGCAAAGTCTTTAAGTTTTTTTCCTTTAGCCATTTCAATAGCAATTTCAGCTCCTTTTTCGGCTATGGTTTTTAATGGGTGAAAAACGGTAACACACTGGTTGCCTGCAATTACATTTTTACATCCTGCCAGTTCGGCATCTTGTCCCGTAACTGCAACCTTACCAGCCAGTTTATTGGCTCTCAGCACATCAATTACTGAAGCTGCTATACCATCATATCCGGCTATTACGGCATCAATGTCATTGCCATGTAACGCGATTACTTTATCCATTTCAAAGGCAGCAATACTAGGATCCCATTTCTCGATAAAAGTTTCGTAAACGATTTCAACTTGTTTTTGATCTATCTTGGACTTCAAATGTTTTTTTACGGCAGCTTGTAATTCCTCCCCGTTTTTATCGAACTTATCACCTCCCAAAATAACATATTTACCTGTGGGCTTTTCTTTTAAAACAGCATCTACCATTATTTTACCTATCAAATCGTTACTGCTGGCCACAAAAAAGTCTACATCGCTGTTTTTTATCATCCTGTTATAGGCCAGTACGGGTATACCGTCGGCATGTGCGTTACGAACAATAACTGCCGCCGTGTTAACATTGGCCGCGATCAACGCCAATGCATCCACACCTTGTTCCATCATTTCGTTGGCCAATTCTATTTGCAGCGATTCATCGTTGGATGCCGTTTTCACAATCACCTCAACGCCCTGCTTTTCACAGTACTCTTTAAAGAAGCTACTTTCTTTGTTAAATCTTACTGTTAAATCTGAAGGATATAAAAATCCAATTGTCACTTGCTCTTTATCTTTACATCCCCCCAAGAACACAATGGTCGCAAGAAGCATTATGCTGATAATATTTTTCATCTCTAAACTATATAATATTTAACTTTTCGAATTACAAAATAAAAACCACAATAATTCTATTTACCAAATCGTTACAACAAGAAAGCAACCGCAATTAATGATTGTTAATTACAAAACGAAGTATTGGGTCGAAATACACAAACCAGTTATATTACAATACAAAGCTAATCATTTTAGCGAGTTAACAAACAGGTAAGAAAATACCACATTCAATCCAGTCCCTATTAACAAAAAAATGTTTTAAATATTGCTTTCTTTTGGTAACATTTATTAAAATTGTACGTTAAATTGCACACCCCAACCCTGTCACCACCTAAATTAATTTGAAAATTTAGGTATACTCATTAACTGTATTTTTATGAATTGGAGAGATCTTAAAATCAAAAACAAGGTTGGAATTGGATTTGGCATCGTCATTCTAATGACCGTTGTTTCCAGCACAATACTGCTTATTAATTTACTGAAAGTAGACAAGGAAATAAAGTTATTATCCAACAGGTATATTCCTTCGGTGAACGAATCATCAAAAATGGATCATTTTTGGGAACTCGCCAATGGTAATATGAATGCCTTCGATTTAACAGGTAATCCCTATTACAACAATCTGGCAGGGCAACAGCTCGAAAGTTATATGCAGGCTTTGGAAAAATTGATTGAACTTTCCGACTCCTCCAACAACTCTTTGGAGAACAGAGGTATCGACCTAAATCGGCTAAAGAATTTGGCCCGTAATTTTAAAAACAAAAAAAAGCAATCTGCCGCTAATGAAATCAATATCCGAGAGCTATCTCAAGAAATCGACACCCTTTTTTCGGAATTAAATAGGGTAGGTGAAAAATCCCGGGTCTCAACCGCAACTCAAAGAACGTTGGCTCACGCCAACCGATTGCATGTAAATTTTCAGAAATGTACATATTCTAAGAATGTATTATGTATGGATGACATTTTGAAAGCTGCGGAACAATTAAAAAATGTTCATGGTGTATCCCGAGAATTTAAAAATATATTAAACCGCATTATAGGTCAAATAGAAAACTTTGTTCCCCAATACAAAATTACCGGAAAGGTAGAACTTGAAAAATTTGAAATAGCAAAATCACTGATGTGGGAAGTGAGAAAAGCATCGGAATTAGGACTTGACTATCTGTTGGAAATGGGAGAAAAGAGCGCCCGCATAGTGCAGCAGGAAAAGCAGATCCTGATTATTTCTCTAATTGCGGTCCTGATTTTCGGTATTAGCTTGAGCTATGTATTGGCTACCTCTATCAGCAAACCATTGGTAAAGGGAATAGCGTTGGCCGAGCAAGCCGCCCTGGGCAATTTAAACGTGTCATTCGCTTCCAATAGCAAGGATGAAGTGGGCCGGTTGGCCACTGCCCTGGATACTATGGTACGTAACATTAAAAATGTGGTCGACGAAATAAGCACAGGCGCGAGCAAAATGGTATATGCCAGCGAAAGGCTGACCAAAGAATCAACAGAACTGAGTGAAGGAGCGAGCGAGCAAGCCTCAGCGGCCGAAGAGGTTTCGTCGTCCATGGAGGAGATGTACGCCAACATACAGCAAAACACCGACAATTCTAAGGAAACCGAACGAATTGCGGTTCAGGCAGTGGAAGGCATGAAAATAAGCAATGCCAGCTCCGAAGAAGCGAAACAATACCTGGATGCGATTACTGAAAAAATATCCATTATCGGCGACATAGCGTTTCAGACCAATATATTGGCACTCAACGCTGCTGTTGAAGCAGCCAGAGCCGGGCAGGAAGGAAGAGGTTTTGCAGTAGTAGCTGCCGAAGTACGTAAACTGGCCGAAAGGAGTCAGCAAGCAGCCGGGGAAATTAATGCTGCTTCGCAAAATACTATTAACAGTTCCAAAGTGGCCAACGACAATTTAAAGCAGATAACACCTGAAATTGAAAAAACGGCCATGCTTGTTCAGGAGATTACCAGCGCCTCGCTGGAGCAGGTATCAGGGGTTGAACAAATTAACAATGCGCTACAACAATTAAATCAGATTACGCAACGTAACGCATCCAACTCCGATGAAATAAGTACCGCGGCCCGAGAGCTCGAAGAACTATCTGTTCTGCTTAAAAAATCGATTTCGGTTTTTAAGATAAATGATCAGAAACTGAGTTCCAGCCCTACCAGCAATTAAACCAAAGGTGAAGCTGAACAGTGTTCCGTGAGTTCCGGACTTACATCATCCCGGACGACGCTGTCGGATACATATAATATTAACCCAGGTAAAGCGATGAACGACGGCCATTATGAAGTGTTTTAATAGACATCACTATTCGAAATTTAAGAATGGGAAAGCATCCTTCATTTTCAACACGCATAAAAGGATGACACCCTTCTATGCGTGTACATATCAATTTGTTATCGAGCGGTTTATATAATTTCAGCCCCAAAATAACTGCACATATTAATTGGTTTTGCAATACGACTGTCCGGCACCGACAGGTCACTTTATTTCACTTGTTGTACCCAGTTTCCGCTACGCTTCACCCTTGGAGAATACAGTTCACACCGTTGGGGCTCTAACCTTTCTCTGGTTAGATGATTGAATATGTGTATTTATTAATTTCTTACATAATACTCAGTACTCTCCGCTCTCCACCCTCCACATTTATCACTCCGTCGCTAAGCTACTGTTGACTGATGACCGGATACTATTTCTTCTTCTTCACTTTTGGATATGAGACCCGTGCGTGATATATATTTTTCAGTTTTTGCTTAAAAACCATTTTGGCCGTAGTAATTTCCCTAAAAGTAATAGGCGCGTTAAAAAACTGACCTTCTTTTATCTGGGTATTCACAATATTCTCCACCAGCTTGTCAATGGCTTCGTCGGTATAATTCTTCAAGCTTCTACTGGCAGCCTCTATTGAATCGGCCATCATTAAAATAGCCGTTTCCTTGGTAAAAGGGGTGGGCCCCGGATAGGTAAAATTCTTTTCTTCCGGTTCTTTATCCGGATATTTATTGATAAACGAATTATAAAAATATCGGGCCTTGGTAGTCCCTTGATGGGTAGAAATAAAATCAATGATCTTTTCGGGCAACTTATGCTTACGGGCAATTTTCACTCCTCCCTCAATATGATCGATTACCAGTTTGGCACTATCTTCAAAATCCATATTATCATGCGGATTGATTCCCGAAATTTGGTTTTCGGTAAAATACAACGGCGTAGCTGATTTACCGATATCGTGATACATGGCCCCTGCTCGCACCAAAAGCGGGTTGGCATCGATTTTATAGGCTACTTCCTGTGCTAAATTACCTACCTGGATAGAGTGTTGGAATGTTCCCGGCGCATTTTCCGCCAGCTTGCGAAGCAGTGGATGATTGGTATCCGATAGCTCCACCAACGTTACGTCGGAAAGAAAACCAAAAAGTTTCTCGAAAATATAAATCAAAGGATACACGGCCAAAATCAAAATGCCATTGATCGCAAAATACATATAATATCTGTAATTAATCGTCTGGATATCTCCTTCCTGCATCAAATGCAAACCGGTATAAAACACGGAATAGGTCAGGAAAATAAAAATGGCGGATCGCACAATCTGTGCCCTTCGTGCCATTTTATACAGACTAAAGATAGCAGCAATACCTGCCGGAATTTGCAAAAAGATAAACTCGAAACTATTATCGCTAAAAAACGACGCCAGCACCATGGCCACAACGAACATAAAGAAACCAAGTCGCGAATCCATAAATGTTCTCACAATTAATGGCAATATCGTAAATGGAATAACCCAGATGGGCACATCGGGAATACGATGGGAGATAAAAGCCATCAGGATAATGGTACATAATATCATCAACAGAAAAGTGATATAATTCAGGTTGAGGAACACGTCTTTCCTATAAAAATACAGGAAAAGAAACAAACCGGTCAAAAACATTAAGGTGGTCAATACATGTCCTGCCAAAATCTGATTGTACTGCGACAAAGTTCCCACCCTCGATTCGTATTCTTTTTTGTAGGAATTCAGTTTTTTAATTCCGCTATCGTTAATGATCTCTCCTTTTTCGATCACACGTTGCCCCCCAAGCACTATACCATTTGTTAATGCCAGGTTTTTAAGTGCTCTATCCTTTTCGTTTAAAGTTCTTTCCTTATCTAGATTAATGTTGGTGATTAAAAAATCATTAATTTGCAGTTCCGAAATAAAATTCTCAACTCCCCTAAAATCATTGGTCGTAAAAGCTAATCCTTTGGCTAATTCTTTAATAATAAACTGGTACGAAGACCTGAGGGTGAAAAATTCGTTGGCCATAAAGGGTTCCGCTAGGTTCTCATTCACCAGCATCAGCTCCAGTTCATCTTTCCTTTCCGCATATTCTTCGGGTATAGCAATCACCCCCTTAGCATATACTTGCCACAAGATAGTATCTACCAATTCCGAAACCAGCCGTGCGTTTTCCTTGTTCTTAATTTTACCATTTAGAAACTTGTATTTTTGCACATAATCGGGCATTTTTTTTTCATAGGCACTTAAAAACTCCCGTTTAACATTAACCACAGCCGCACTATCGTATGTAAAATAAGGCCTGAAATTTTTAAGGATACTATCTCGCTCCACTTCCAATTCCTGATCAGTCTTGAAAATCCTAAAGTCAAACGGGGCAATCAACACATCATATCGCCAGGGTTCACCCTTGCTATAATCGTACCTAAGCTTACGTTCCCTGGGCATCAGGTTGGCAATAATAAGTACCGCAGCCAAAAACAGCAGAATCCGATAAGATGCCTGCGAATATTTTTTTAAACGTTGAACAAACTCTTTCATAAATATTAATTGACTTAAATAATATATCAACAAATATGCGTAAAATCAGCCACAAAATAAGGCTTCGACTAATGTATAATGATATTTTTGCATCACGCTCAATTTAGTATTGGCATATTTTGGTATATTCGCAGCACTAAATATTAAGGTATATGAATGGTTCAATAAGCGTATATAGTTTTATTCCGGTACGGAAAGAACCATCTGAGGCATCGGAGCTTGTTACACAGATTCTTTTTGGAGAGACCTTTGTGGTTCTGGAAAAAGAGGAGAAGTGGGCAAGAATCAAGATGGACTTTGATGGCTATGAAGGCTGGATTGACGCAAAACTAATTTTTTCTATGGCTGAAACAGAGTATGAGCTATGGAAAAACGCCGATGCATGGATGGTTCCTACACCTAAAATCAACATTGTTAAAGACGGCTCCAGCGCACCTATGATTATATCTGCCGGTAGTCGCATCGTGTTTAATGGTCACGACAGAAATAGTTTTTCCATCGGAAAAAACGATTATTTTATTTCGGGCCAGATACCATCAAATAAAGAATTGGGAATTAGGGAGGTAGCCACTTCTTTATTACACACACCCTATCTTTGGGGAGGAAGATCGTACTTTGGCATCGACTGTTCGGGCTTGTCGCAAATTGTTTTTAAGATTAACGGAACCCGAATTCCCAGAGACGCGTATCAACAAATAGAACTCGGTAATAACGTTAGTTTTGTTGAGGAAGCCAGAATTGGTGATCTTGCGTTTTTTGATAATGCCGAGGGGCATATTGTTCATGTAGGGATATGCCTGGGGTCAGGTAAAGTGATTCATGCCCACGGAGAAGTCAGAATAGACTCGATTGATCACCAGGGTATTTTTAATCATGACACGAATAAATACTCACACAAGTTAAGGGTTATCAAAAGAATCATATCTGCCTGATCTTATGAGTTTCACTTATGAATACCCTCGTCCGGCTGTAACCGTCGATATAATACTGGTTACTAAAGACAGTATACCCAAGGTTTTATTTATTGAAAGGAAACATAGCCCTTATGAAGGAACATGGGCATTCCCCGGTGGTTTTTTAGATATGGATGAAGATCTGGAAACAGCTGCGTTACGCGAACTGAAAGAAGAAACGCATATCCAAAACATTCAAATAAAACAACTTAAGAGCTATGGTGCTGTTGATCGCGATCCTAGAGGAAGGACGGTATCAATCGTTTTTTATGCTTTTGTAGAAGATGAACTAAATGCACAAGCGGGTGACGATGCGGACAAGGCAAAATGGTTTGGCTTAGATGAGATTCCAAATCTGGCTTTTGACCACGAATTGATTTTGAAAGAGTTTAAGGAAGCTTTGCTTAATACCTAATTTATCCAAACGTCGTACTATCACCAACTTTTCTTTTTCAATTAAAACAAGCTTCTTTAACTTGCAATATGCATTAGAAATTCTATTACACATTGAAATTGTTTCAAAACAAGACACTCCGCTGCATCACTTCAACTCACCAGAACGATGCTCCCGAAAGTAATCAACGATTTTATTTAGCAAGAATACATTACACTAT
>NZ_JBQTGI010000056.1:0-7996 GCF_052400645.1 Saccharicrinis sp. GN24d3 | reverse complement strand
CAATTGAAAGCAGCTGAATTCAAGAATATTCAGGCAAGCATAAGAAGACCTTATTGAGAAATAACAACCGCTAACAATCTGGAATAAATCATGCGGAGTTAGTGATTATTTGGTAGTTTAGTCGGGAGTTTTAACACCGCCAAACCTTTGATTTGGCATTAAAATGAAAAGTTAATAACAAATAAAAGCTTTGGCTCTGTGGAGTTTGGAAGGTTTGGTTCGTTTAATCTCCGCACGCTTCATCCAGGTCAACGTTAGCGTTCATGTTAAAGAATACCATGTGACTTATAAAAATTTCAAAAAAAACAATGGAAGTAATTTTAATAAGTAGTATATTTTTGTCCTTCTTTATTGTCTTTTTACTTCTAACTAAGAAGCAAAAAGTTTTAACTGACAGGATTTTAGTAATATGGTTTGTAATTATTGGGATTCATCTACTAGGATTTTATTTCAATCAAAAAGGCTACTGGGAAATATTTCCGCATTTGGTAGGTATAACTGCTCCTATGCCATTGCTGCACGGTCCAATGCTTTTTTTATACACCCTCTATTCCTTGCGTAATGACCGCAAAATAAGAGCCATAGATTATTTGCATTTAATTCCGGCATTAGCTTCATATTTATATATGTTGCCCTTTTTTTTCTTTTACTCCGTTGAAGAAAAACGAATGGTGGACAATGGGAAAATACAGGATTACTCTGTTTTTTCTATTGTATTGCTGGTTGCAATTTTAATTTCTGGACTAATCTATTCCATTCTTTCTTATCGATTAACCACAAAGCATCAAAACAAAATCGACAACTATTTTTCTTACAGCGAAGGGATTAATATTAAATGGCTACGTAATTGTATTTTGAGTATTGGATTGGTATTTTTTTCCGCAACAATAATTTACATTTTGCGCGATGCTTTAGGGATTCAGTTTCCATTTAATGTTGAATACATTATATATCTTATAATTATTGGTTTTGTTTTCTATATTGGTTATTTTGGGATAAAACAGGAAAACATATTTACGAATAATCCTACAATAAAAAGCGCTGTTGAAGGAGTAAGCGAATCATCAAAAAAATATAAAAATTCAGGTTTGAAAAGCGAAGATATTACAGAACTCTATAAAAACTTGCTAAAAACTATGGTCGATGATAAACCTTACCTTGACTCCAAATTAAGTTTATCCGAATTGGCTCAAATACTCAAAATTTCGCCAAATCAACTTTCCCAAATAATCAATCAGGAGGCTAAAGTAAATTTTCATGATTTTGTAAATAACTATAGGGTTGAAGAATTTATACAGAAAGCCAGCGAAAACAAAAATTTTAGTTTGCTTGCCTTGGCACTCGATTCAGGATTCAATTCCAAATCGTCTTTTAATACTATTTTTAAAAAACAAAAAGGAATAACACCTTCCCAATACTTATCGAAACAAGTACAAAAAGATTTGAAAACATAATTTTCACCTTCTTTTTTCAAAAAATATCAAAACTCTTAATCGGTTAATAATCTGATTGGTAATAGTTCAAACTTGTAGGTTTGTACTCCTTCTTAGTCCATACCTGTAAGTTTGAGCGATTGCCCTTTGTATTTGATTTTACTTTGCTCAAAAAAAGTTTAACTCAAAAAAGTATTAGCCATGAATACAATTAAACAAGAAAATCAAATCATCAAGAAGTACAAAAGTCCGTTTATCTTTTATTTTTTATCAATTGCCATACCTTGGGCCTTATGGTTTTTGAGTGGCTGGTTTAGTTATAAAACACCATACACACGTACGCTGGAGTGGGCAACTGGCATAAGCAGTTTTGCAGGTTTACTTACGCCGTTAGTTATTGCGCTATGTTTTATGTTGCCCATCAAAGAACTCAGGAAAGATTTTTTAAGTCGTTTTTTCAACTTCAAAAGCATAAAGCGCGAATACATTCTAATTGCGTTTTTTCTGATGTTGCTCAGTATTCTGGCCGCTCAGACCATTTCACTGTTTTTTGGATATAGCACCAGCCAGTTTGAATTGAGAGGTGCCTTTACTTTTACATCGGCGCTTTTCCCGGTTTGGTTTTTGCTGATTGCAGCCCCAATGCTCGAAGAACTGGCATGGCACTCGTATGGAACCGACGCTTTGGTCTCGCGGTTTAATTTGTTTAATGCCTCCATGATATTTGCCGTTTATTGGGCTTTCTGGCATTTCCCATTATCGTTTATTAATGGTTATTACCATAGCAATCTGGTAGAATCGGGAACGCTTTATTCGCTCAATTTTGTAGTTAGTATGATTCCTTTTGTTCTTATTATGAACTGGCTTTATTACAAAACCAACCGGAATATCCTGTTGCCTGTGGTATTTCATATTACTGCCGGATTTTTCAACGAGATTTTTGCTACTCACCCCATGAGTAAGGTTATTCAAACCGGGTTGCTCCTAATTGTATCTTTGTATTTGGTAATTACCGATAAAGAAATGTTTTTCAAACGCATATAAAATTCATTCAAAAAATAATTATTATGAAACTCATATTTTCTACTATAATCATATTGCACGGGGCCATTCATTTATTGGGCTTTTTAAAAGCATTTGAGATTTCATATTTGCCCCAGTTTTCATGTAACTTTTCAAAATTATCAGGTATGTTTTGGTTGCTTGCAACGATACTTTTATTTATCTCGGGAATTGGTTTTATAAAAAAGGAAAATTGGTGGAGCTGGCTGGCCATAGTCGCAGTCGTCATTTCAACCGTTTTAATAATTACAGTTTGGAAGGATGCCAAATTTGGAATGATTGCCAATTTAATCATTCTGATTGTTGCAGTCGTTTCAATGCAAACGGACCGATTTAACAATAAAACAGAAACTGAAGTTGCTCAGATTCTGGAACACACCAAAACAATCAACATAACAAAGGTTAGCGAAGCGGAAATTTCAGGCTTGCCGGAACCTGTTAAACGTTGGTTGGAAGTTTCGGGAGTTGTGGGCAAGGAAAAAATCCATGCTGTTTGGCTGAAACAAAAAGCCAAAATGAAAATGAAACCCGAACAGGAAAACTGGAACGATGCCACTGCCGAACAATATTTTACAGTTCAAAATCCGGCCTTTGTTTGGAAAGTTAAAATGAAAATATCGCCCTTTATCAAAATCGCTGGTCGCGATAAGTTTATTAACGGAAAAGGGGAAATGCAAATAAAAATGTTTTCGCTGTTGAATATCGTAAACGAAAAAGGAACCAAAATGGACGAAGGAACACTGCAACGCTATTTGGGCGAAATAGTCTGGTTTCCATCGGCTGCATTAAGCCCGTTTATTACCTGGGAAGCAATAGATTCCCACTCGGCAAAAGCAACAATAGATTACAAAGGAACAAAGGGGGCAGGAACTTTTCATTTTAACGAAAACGGCGACTTTATCCGGTACAGTGCCCTACGCTACAAAGGCAACGAGCCGGATGCAGAGCGCGTTGAATGGGTAATAGATGTAAAGGAACATGCTGTAATGAATGGCATAAAAATTCCAGTAAAGATGACCGCCACATGGAAACTCGATGAAGGCGACTGGACCTGGTTGGATTTGGAAATTACTGATATCCGGTACAACTCAACTTTTCGGCAGACCCCATTATTGAAGCAGCAACGTGGTTAGCAATGAATGTTATTTTAATGAGTCCTGCTGCATTTTACAATCAATAAAATTGAGTTTTAATCAGGAATAATATATTTTTTGTTTACTTGCATCTGTTCATATCTTTTTTATTTTTAAGAAAACATTTCATATGCGAAATCAAATTTTAATGGTGCTGTTATTTTTAAGCTTTTTGTGTTCTGTTTCTTGTCATCCAACCGAAAAGAACAACACATTAATAGATGGGGAATTATTTGTTGAAGTACCAGAATCAAAGTTATACATTAGGATGAGAGGTAATCCGGAGAAACCATTAATAATTAACCTGCACGGAGGCCCCGGCGGTTATTCCGGCATCGACATAAAGCTAATGGGGCCGGCATTGGAAGACAATTTCCTGATTGCCTACCTCGACCAACGCGGATGTGGAAAATCTCCGGCTTGTGATGATATTTCGATGTTAACTATCAGTCAATATGTAGAGGATTTGGATATTGTCATCGACAGTCTGCGAAATCGTTACGATAAAAAGAAGGTGGCATTAATGGGAACTTCGTGGGGAGGAATGTATGGTTTCCTCTATTTACTGAAAAACAGTAAAAAAGTAAATGCTTATGCCTGTATTGATGGGAAAGTTAATAGTAAATATCAAAACGATTTTTTGCTTGATTTTCAGGTCAAAAAAGTGAACGATTTGTTGCAAGGGCAAATTTCCGAAGAACGTAAAACTGAACTGGAAGAAATTGCCCAGGAATTAAAAAGAATAAAACAACGTAATTATGACAACTTCTATGAGGATGTGAATTGGATGCTACACGAAGTTTCACCAAAATTAGGATTTAATGCCTATTTCGCCGATACCTCAAAAATAATTTCGATGGATGCCGTATTGAACGACACTTCTTTACTACAATTAATGAACTACTCAAAAGAAGAATATTTAAAAATTGGTGAAAAGGCGGAATTTGTAAACCAGGCATTTCTCGATGGGCCCGAATACAACGACATAAACATCGAAAACGAATTAGCAACCCTAAAAACGCCGTGTGCTGTAATTCAAGGGGAATTCGATTATGTGGTTGGTCTTGGGCATGCCGAATTAATTTACAATGCACTTTCCGGCTTATCCGATGAGAATAAAGAACTGCATATTTTGCCCAATACAGGTCATTGCCCGGCAATAGAATGCCCAGAATCGCTGGCTGATATTTTGATTAAATTTTTCGAAAAGCATACCCTTTAATTTATAAAACCATATTATGAAAGTTGATTTTAGTAAAATGAAAACCTTTAAAATTTTATTGATTGCATTCGCAACAGGGCTTGCAATTATAACCTTCTCATGCCAGGAAAAGTCTTTAGTGAAAAATATAGACCAGGAGATAATGATAAATGTTCCTGAATCAGAACTTTATGTTCGGGTACGTGGAAATGCAGAAAAACCATTAATTATTAATTTACACGGAGGCCCGGGAGGCTATTCCGGCATCGATATCAAACTCATGGGACCGGGGTTGGAAGACAAATTTATGGTCGCATACCTCGACCAGCGCGGATGTGGCAAATCGTCGGCATGTTCTGATACAGCGCGGCTAAATGTTGAACAATACATTCAGGATTTGGATATTGTGATTGACAGTTTAATGAATAGATACAATAAAAAAAAGGTAAATCTTATGGGAAGTTCCTGGGGAGGAATGTATGGTTTTCTGTATATGTTATCGCATCAGGGAAAAATTAATTCGTATGCATGTATCGAGGGCAAGGCAAACAGTAACTATCAAAACCATTCGTTAATAGATTTTGAAATTAAAAAAGCAAATGAATTATTGCAAACAGATATTTCTGATTCAAGAAAAAGTGAGCTTAAATTTATTGTGAGTGAACTGAAGCGTATTAAAAGAAGCAATTTTGAACACTTTCACATCGATGTGAATTGGATGAAACACGAGGTACCACCAAAGCTCGGGTTTAATGCTTATTTTGCCGATACCTCAAAAATTATTTCATTTAAAGATGTTTTGCAGGATACGGCCTTAATGAAGTTAATGAAATATTCCGAAGATGAATATGCACAGGTTGGAAAAAAGCAGAAATAGTGAACCGGGCCTTTCGTAATAATGCTGACTATAATAACATTAATATAGAACCGGAACTCGCGAAAATTAAAACACCAACATTGGTTATTCAGGGCGACCAGGATTATGTTGTAGGACTTGGGCATGCAGAGTTAATTTACAATGCACTTACAGCTTTAACTGCTAAAACAAAAGAATTGCATATTATACCAGAAACCGGTCACTGTCCTGCCATTGAAGAACCTGAAAAATTAGCTGCGATTTTGAATGAGTTTTTTGTAAAGCACAATTCAAAGTAATTATGGCTTATTTTAAATTCGAAAATAAGGCGGTTTTTTATGAAGAAATTGGGAGTGGTTACCCCCTTCTGTTGTTACACGGCAATACTGCATCATCGAAGTTGTTTAGTTCAATATTGGAAATGTATTCAACAGATTTTAAACTCATATTAATTGACTTTCCGGGACATGGAAAGTCGGAAAGAGTACTGAAATTTGAGCATGATTTCTGGTATTATAATTCGAACGTTTGTCATGCATTACTCAAACATTTAAAAATTGACAAACTTTCGGTAATTGGAACAAGTGGAGGAGCCCTGGTTGGCATTAATTTAGCTTTGGAGCACCCGGAAAAAATTAACTATTTAATTGCTGATAGTTTTATGGGAGAATACCCTCTAAACTCTTATGAAACAGATTTAAAAGAAAATAGACAAAAGAGTAAAACAAACAGATTTGCCAAAGAATTTTGGACTTTTTATCATGGAGTTGATTGGGAAAATGTGATTGATTTAGATACAGAAATGTTTCTAAATTTTAGCCAAGCAAACAGTTCGTTTTTTCACCAATCAATCTCAGAATTATCGGTTCCAACCACTTTGACAGGAAGTAAACAAGATGAACTTTGTAATAACCTGGACAAAATATATAACGACTTAAAAATGAAAAATAACAGATTGGAAGTTCACATGTTTGAAACCGGAAATCATCCCGCGATGTTATCAAACAAGGATGAGTTTTATTCCTTAGTAAGGAAAAAATTGAAAAAAGTTACATAAGTTGAATTAACTTTCAATTCATTCTTTGAAAACAATACAACAAATAATAATTAATAGACGATTTACGATACATCAAAATAAAAAATTTCGATGAATAAAATTATATATCTCATTATCACAACTTTAATCTTTTACGCTTGTAGCAACAATCAAAAAGGAAAACTGTTATTTGTGGAATCAAACCCGAAAAATGGTTTTAATTACCCCTATTTTTTGTTCATCCCTGATAATATTTCAACCGAAGAAGAAACTTTTATAATTGTAGAACCAAATAATTCAGGTTTTGCCGATGACGATTTTAAAAAGCATATCGAAAAAGCAGAACGAACTGCGACCAAAGATTTCTATTTAGGAAATTATGTAGCACAAAAACTCAACTACCCGCTTCTGGTTCCTACTTTTCCACGGTCCAAAACCGATTGGAAAATATATACCCATGCTTTAGACCGCGATTTAATGCGTCAAAAACATAATCAACTGGAAAGAATTGATTTGCAGCTGCTGGAAATGTTTAACGATGCAAAATCAAGACTTAACGAGCTGGATGTTAATACAAGCAACCAATTTTTAATGACTGGATTCTCCGCTTCAGGAACTTTTGCGAATCGCTTTGCGTTGTTGCATCCGAATAAAGTTAAGGCAGTGGCAGCAGGAGGTTTAAATGGATTGTTGGCTTTGCCTTTAGATAGTATCGAAGACAAACCACTAGATTACCCGCTAGGCACAAATGACTTTACTGTGCTTTTTAATCAGGAATTTCAGAAGTCTGAATTCATTAATACACCCCAGTTCTATCTTATGGGAGCGTTGGATGAAAATGATGCCGTTCCTTACGATGATGCTTTTGACCCGAATGAAAGAGAATTAATTTATGAATTATTGGGCAAAGAAATGCTACCTCTAAGATGGGAAAATTGCAAAAAAACTTATACAGATAATGGTGTAAATGTAATATTTAAGACTTTTAAAAACATTGGGCATGAATTGCCCGATAGTACTAAAAAAGAAATAGTTGATTTTTTTGAAAAATATTTAAATTAGAAGTTGAAAAGAAAACACGAAACGCTAACATTTTGTATAAGTAATGGCAGGCAAAGTAGCTAATATCAAGGTTTGCAGCCCGCTCAAACTGCACTACGGTTTGACAGGAAATTACCACGCAATCTGCCACTACTCATACAATTTACCGTCAGACTGTCTAAAAACTAAAAAGGTGTTGACATAAAGTTCATAAGTATGGTGTAGTTTTTTTTA
>NZ_JBQTGI010000055.1:0-8214 GCF_052400645.1 Saccharicrinis sp. GN24d3 | reverse complement strand
TATCTCTAATCTTAAGGCAAAATCGCCTTTCTAAATAGCCGATATAATTATGTTGCCTTGGATACCTGAGTTGTTACCTTGATACTATGATAAAACGGGAGTGTAATCTAAACTATGTCTCGTAGTTTGTAAAAACTATACTTCCGTAGGCTCTTCACTATTTTTTTTGGCAGCGCCCATTTTAGCCACGACCTTACTAATGGTAAACTGCTCCTTTTTAAGGGGTTCGTACTGGTAAAAGCTGGCTGCTATCTTACAAATGCCCGCTATTTCGGAATAAATATCGTTTAAAGCATCTATAGCTTCCTCCGAAAGTGCTTTAGAGGTTTCTTTCATCGTTTCTTGCGAAACGTTGGCATCTTTCATTTGGTCGGCATAGCCTACCATACGCGCCAATAGGGCAGGGGCAGTACCTTTTTCAATAATTTGGGTTTTTAGGTCTTCCGTAAGGTTTTGTTTAAAGGTATATAGTAACTGAATTAATGCTTCCTGGTTATTGTCTTGAACCGCTTTTAAGTTCTTGGTAAAACCCAGGTTTTTCACTATTTCCTTTGCTTCGCTGCCAAAATCAACCTCTAGTTGTGTTTTTAAAAAGGATAAGTCGCGCCTGGCGGGGGTTTGAATAGCTCCCAATTGGGTTGTCGCATTACGTAGTTCCTTCTTTTTATCCAGCCCCAGGTAGTTATCTATGGCATCGTCAATTTTGGCCGATAAGCCGTTGGCATAGTCAATAGTCCAGGTTGTGCGGGCTACGGAGAGTTCATCAATATAGCTTATTAAGCTTTGAGAAATGGTTTTGGATGCCAATAGCATATCCACATCCTTGTAATTGTAATTTCTTGTTGACATTTTTCTGATTTAAGGATATAAAAAATAATGTAACGCAGTTACTGAACATTCGTTGGTATATCGAAGGTGTTCAATACGGATAATCAGAAGGCTTGATAGAAAGCAGGAAAGTCATAATACTTTGTTGGGTGATTTTTTAGAACCGGATCTGGTTCCTTTGTATTTTTAGTGAAGTATATCATAGCTAAATAGTTTAGGTGGTTTATATGCTGATACAAATTAGGAAAAATATTGTAAAGTACAATGGTGTTTAGGGATATTTTTTTTACAATGTTGTTTTTGTAATACGATAGAAAACAAAGAGCTAGCTGATGAAGGGGTTTTGCATACAATAAATACGTACTTGTCTATGTTATTCCTATGTTAATAATTAATTGGCGATAAATAGAACGATTAAATAAAATATTTGGTAATTTAGGTGATCCAACCCGCTTTGCGGACCACATCATGGATGTATAGATAATAATTACTTTTTGAAGAAATAATAGGTGACATAAAAGGGATATAAAGCATATGCTTTATATCGACAAGTTGTGTGCAAGCAAAAGAAACAACCTACACAAGAGATAATATGAATTTTTAATATTTAAAACGGATAGATTATGAAATTAACCAAATTGATTCTTGCATCTGGATTGATTGCAAGTTTAGTATTTACAAGCTGTACAAATATTCTTAACAAACCTTTAAACAAAGAAGATTTTGAGAAAGTAAAAGAATTAGTCAATAATGATGAGACATTAAAGGAAATGGAAAAGAAGTATGTAATAGACAACTTGTCTACGTACCTCGGATTCGCAGAACTAGGCAAAGCTTTAGCTGGTGATGGAGCGGAAGTAAAAACGTATGGGGAGTACATTGAAGAATTAAAAGTAGATTTTGATTCAACAGAAACACAGATTTTAATAAATATTGAAAATAACAAGAAGTTAAAAGAGTTTATTACTTTGACAGACGCAAAAGCAGTACCAATTGACAAGTACAAAGGTTATTTGACTATGAATCTGAAGTTTAAAAATGAATTTGAGAAGCCAATACTTTATACTGTTATTAATTACAAATATGTGAATAAATATGATTCTAAGTTCTTTGATGAAAAAGTAAAACTAACTGATGAAGTTGCAAAGGACTTTAAAGAAGAGGTTGAAGTAACAACAACGGAGAAATATAATGATGTCGCTAGTTTTTTATATTCAAAAGTGCCAGTTGGAGCACCTGCAAAATTGAGGAAAGAACTAGGGAAAGAAGTTGCTGACAAAAAAGTACATCGTGATTTCTTAATGGAAGGACTAAAAATTGAGACATTAGGGATTGTTTTCGAAGACAAATCAGAATTGACTTTGCAAAACGAAGATTGGGAATACTTGACTAAATAATGCCAGCACACAATGTGTTTAGTGCATAAGGGTTTCAGAGGTTTTTGAGCGTTATCTCCCGCATCATGTTTAGGTGGGGACTTGATAGGTTTGAAGCCCGAAATCCCTTACGAAATTATACACGCAACGTTATAGGGCATTTAAAAAAAGACTGCGATGATAGATTTCGACTGGAAAGATGAAATATTACAATGGACTGATAAAAAACGGAATATTAAACCGTTTCAATCAGACTTGATTGATTTTTTTGAACAATCTTTTAAAAATACTTCTCATCCGGATAAATCTCTTTTCGGGACTAACACCTCAAGCGTTTCACTACTGACAGGGGGAATTTTCTTTGCAGCGTACACAACCGAAGGATTGATTTGGCTGCTTTTAGATAAAAAAATCACAGACATTCCAAATGCAGCAAGCAGAATTGTAAAATCAACCAAAAAATTTTCTGAACCACTTTACTGGTTGGAAACTGAAGACCTTACCAATTTAAAGCTTCTAACATCTAAGCCCGAAATTTGGGAAAGCTTTAAAAATGCGACTGACAGAATATTTGGAAGTAAAATGGTGACAGCGCATAGAGACCATATTGCTAAGAATAAGTTGTTGTTATCAGAATTTTGGGAAATTGACAAACCGAATTCTCCAACATACACTCCAGCAGATATAGTTTGGTTTAAGAATGTTACAAATAAAGTTAATGGAGAAGCTTATTTGGATTTAACGGCTAATCCTTTTGTAATTCATTTTCCGACTAAACACAAAACTAATGTATTAACACCAGCAATAGACGAGTTAATACTTATCTATCAAAAGGTACATGGAATACCTTCTTTTACTCATATTGTTACACCAATTGATAATACTTTAATTGAAGAGAATTCAAGACAAGACTATCGTTATGGTAGGCTTGTTAAAATAATTGCTAAAACTGGTAAAGACAATGCAATACCTGTTTCGGATACTTTATGGAAACGAATTAATTTTTCTGGCATAACTCAAGGTAATGCTTGTAAACTTGAAAACATAAAAGGAATTGGCAATATTGATGAACTACAATTTGACATTTGGAAGCGATTTAAAACATTCTTTACTCCTGAAGAACAAAAGTCGGAAAAAATTACATCAGCATTAATTAATGAACTTGAAGATACATCTTCGGACCTTTCTGTTTCTGAAGGAGAAGTAAGACTTATTTCACACTTGGTAAAAGAGAGAAATCGTAAAATTATTGCAGAGAAAAAACGACAAGCAATAAAAGTTGGCGATTTGAAATGTGTAATTTGTGGATTTTCATTTAAACAGCGATTTGGCAAAGAATTTATTGAATGTCATCATAAAACACCAATAAGCCAGACAGGAGTTAGAGAAACAACATTGGATGACCTTGCTTTAGTTTGTGCAAACTGCCATAGAATGTTGCACATAAAATTTGATGGAGATTTTTTGACAATTGAGCAGATGAAAGATAAATTTAATGAATAAAAAACGCCCTACAATAAATAAATAAAGGGCATGGGCTGGCAGTGTAAATTCGGAAGTTTTACTCTTTTAATAAGTTCGCCGAAGCTAAGGCTCCGGCTTGGTAGGGTTTCGGAGGTTCGGTTTTTCAAATCAGCTCACGAACCCTTGTTCAAACCGTTAGGCACAATCTTAAAAAAGACCGGACAACAGTGAAAATCTGCTACAAGAAGAATTGAAAAGAAGCCCACGCACAAATAGCACATTTGTTTTTTCGCCGACACACAACCCATTGTTAAAAAAACAAAAGAGCTATTTCTTGCCAACGCGCACGGACTGAGTATCTTTGTGAGTAGACAAATAAATTGAAAGAGAAATGTATGAAAATGAAGGATTCTAAAATATTATTAAAGTAAAAAAGAAATCACAAGACCAACTGACCAATAGATTATTTCTCCTGCATTCTTAATTATTGAGGTTATATGAATAAATTACAATTTGATGAATTCCTGAGGGCTATTAATATCAGTAAAAATGACACCTATTCTTTACTGTTAGGTGCAGGCTGTTCAATTACATCTGATATTCCATCAGCAGAAGACTGTATTTGGGAATGGAAGAAATCCATTTATAAATCAAACAACTCAACAGCATCAGATTGGATAGAAAATCATAGAAATCCTAAAGTAAAAGATACAATACAGCATTGGATAGATAACCAAGGAGGTTACCCTGAAAGGGAAAATGCTGAAGAATACTCTTTTTACGCCAAAAAATGTTACCCAATTGAAGAACATAGAAGACAATATTTTCAAAAAATAAGTTCAAATAAAAAGCCTTCTATTGGCTATAAATCAATCCCAATACTCGCAAAGCAAGGAATCCTTGATTCGGTTTGGACAACAAATTTAGATGAACTAGTTGTAACAGCTTGTTCAGGCAGTGGGGTTCAATCTATTGAAATTACTCTGGATTCTGTTCAACGACTTACAAGCAGAAGTCAAAACAGAAACGAACTTCCCGTAATTAAACTCCACGGAGATTTTAAATATGGAGAATTAAAAAATACGGTTGAGGAACTTCAAAATCAAGATGAAACTTTCCGCAAAGTTCTAATTGATTATTTACGAGACAAACATTTAATTGTTGTTGGGTATAGTGGTAGAGATGCTTCTCTGATGGATGCTTTGAAAGAAGCTTATTCCAAACCTGGCGGAGGTATGTTGTATTGGTGTGGTTATGGAAGTACTGCAAGTAAAGAAGTTCAAGAGCTTATTGAACTTGCCGAAAAAAGCAATCGCAATGCCTTTCATATTTCAACAGAGGGTTTTGATACTGTTCTGCGAAAAACTGCACAATTGGTAGTCGAGGATAATAGAGAGTTGAAGCAAGAATTGATTAATCTTCACCAATTAGAAGAAAAACAAGATGTTTTTACTCCATTTGATTTGAAGCCCGACAGAACAAATAAGATAGTAAAAAGCAACTTGTATAAAATTAGTTTTCCTGACGAAGTGTTTGTATTTGAAGCTACACTTGACGAAAAACCTTGGGAGTTTGTTAAAAGTAGAACTTTAACGAGGAGTGATATAGTTGCCGTTCCATATCGAAAACAAATATGGTGTTTTGGAAACCTAACCGTAATAAAAGATGTTTTTTCTGATGTGATAGAAAGTGAAGTTCAACGAAAACCACTGGCAAACATCAAGATATATAATTCAGCTACAAGTAGCTTGCTTCTAACCGCTGTGTGCAAGGTTTTAGCTTCAACCTACAATATTAAAACCAACTATAAAAACAGATTATGGTCTGAATCGGACTTTCAAACCATTGCAGGGCAAAAGGTATTTAATGCGATTAAGTTGTCTTTTGATAGAATTTCAGGTGTATTTTACCTTACGCTTAATCCTGATTTTGAATTGGAAAAAGAAGATGTAGATAGGACATTAGCTCAAAATGTGGGAATTGCATTCTTTCACAAAATTTGGAATAAACAGTTCAATATTTATGTGGAAAAATGGCGGAAGGCGCTTTTTCAAAAAATTAATGAATTCGAATTCCCTATAGACTCAGGTTCTGGATTTAGGTTTAAAATAACAAAAGCTCCGCTTTTTACCGAGGTTTGTAATTTAAATTATCGGTACCCACAAAGTCATACAGTACCAAAACATTTCTTTAACCTAAAAGGCATTCAATTTAAGGAGGTTCCATTATTGTTTTCAACTTCCAATGGTTCAAGAAATGTAACCGATGAACACCCAATGCGAGGCTTGGTAAATAATAAACCTTTTGAAACGAACATCAATTCTTTACTTAGTGATAGAGTTGATATAGCTTTGGTTTCACCAAAAGCAGAAGCAACTAACCTTTATACATTCATTCAAAAGCAAAATCAAAAGATTGCAAAATTCAAACAAAATGATGATTACATTATTGATTTTGAAGGATTCTATACTACTTATGGAGTTAGTTTAAACTTTCCTACTCCTGATAGTGAAGGATGGGAATATGTTGCTGAACCACAAAATACTGGAATTGTAGAAAATGCAAACTACATTAAGCAAGAGATTTGTAACTGCATTGTCAAAATAAATTCGACAGGAAGACAAAAAATTGTTGTGATTTATATACCACAACGTTGGGAAGAATTCACTTCATACAATGAACAAGGCGAAATATTTGATTTACACGATTACATAAAAGCTTTTTGTGCTGAAAAAGGGATAATGTCTCAATTAATACGAGAAAAAACGGTAAAAGACCAACAACAAAGTTGCCAAATTAACTGGTGGTTATCGCTTTCTTTCTACGTAAAATCATTAAGAACTCCTTGGATATTAGCGAATACAGATAAAAATACAGCTTTTGCTGGATTAGGGTATAGTATTGATTCTAATGATAATAGCAATGGTCATATAGTATTAGGTTGCAGCCACATTTACAGCTCTACGGGAGAAGGCCTAAAATACAAATTGTCTAAAATAAGCAACAACAAAATACAATGGAGGCATAAAAAACCCCATTTGTGTTATGACGATGCTTATGAGTTTGGTCGCAATATTCTCAACCTGTTTTATGAATCGATGAATGAACTCCCCAAAAGAGTTGTTATTCACAAGAGAACATTCTTCACCGGAGAAGAAAAGCAAGGAATCTTGGATAGTCTTTCGGATAATGGCATTATTGAATCAATTGATTTAATTGAAATTAACTTTGAGGATAATATAAAGTACACTGCCAGTAAGATAAAAAACAACAAGCCTGAAATTGATGGGTTCTCTGTTTCTCGAGGCACTTGCATTCAACTTAACTCAAAAGAAGCTCTACTTTGGGCACACGGGGTAATACCATCAGTAAGAAACCCTAATTACAATTTTTATCCAGGAGGTAGATACATTCCAAAACCGCTTAGAGTAATTAAACATTACGGTAATGGAAGTTTGGAGCAAATTGCAAATGAGATTTTAGGGCTTACAAAAATGAATTGGAATTCCCTGAATATGTACTCTCAATTACCAGCAACGATTTCATCGTCAAATGATATTGCGAGAATTGGCAAATTGATTGATTCAAACACTTACTCTGAGTATGATTATCGTTATTTTATTTAGAATCGTAAAAACAAGATATTATGGCCAACATAAAACTCAATAAAGACTACATCAACTGGCTAAACGAAGTAAAGTCAAAGGTTCGTACTGCACAGGTTAAAACGGCACTGGCTGCGAACCGTGAACTTATTTTGTTTTATTATGAATTGGGACGTGATATTTACGAAAAGCAGAAAAAAGCCAAATGGGGAAGCAAGTTATTAGAACAACTTTCTAACGATTTAAAAGCTGAATTTCCTGACATCCAAGGCTTATCAAAAACAAACCTTAAATATTGCAGCAATTTTTATCAGTTTTATTCAATTAGTCAACAGCCTGTTGACCAATTACAAAATACAGAATTACAGACGGATGAAGTTGCTAAAAAATTAAGTCAACAGCTTGTTGACAAAATTCCGTGGGGACACAATATCCAAATTTTTACTAGAGCTAAAAATATAGAGGAGGCAAAATTCTATATTCAACAAACTATTGAGAACGGCTGGAGTAGAGATGTTCTGGCTCTGCAACTGAAATCGAGTTTATATAGTAGACAAGGAAATGCAATTACCAATTTCAAACAAACACTTCCTGCTCCACAGTCCGATTTGGCTCAACAAACCATAAAAGACCCTTATTCTTTCGATTTTCTTACAATGACAAAGTCCTATAACGAAAGAGATGTGGAACAAAAACTGGTTGAACATATTTCTAAATTCTTATTGGAACTTGGTAAAGGTTTTGCTTTTATAGGCAGGCAGTATCATCTTGAAATTGATGAATCGGATTATTACATTGATTTGCTTTTTTACCACACCAAACTAAAATGCTACGTGGTAATTGAACTAAAAAATACCAAATTCATACCCGAATATGCGGGCAAGCTGAACTTCTATCTTTCAGCGGTAGATAGTTTGGTAAAAGCAGATGACGACAAACCC
>NZ_JBQTGI010000054.1:0-8509 GCF_052400645.1 Saccharicrinis sp. GN24d3 | reverse complement strand
ATAGATTGATTTGTTGACGATCTTGTCCTTGTATGTATCTCATGTATGTAAGATACATAATACCTGTTTTTTACTGAAGAAAACTACACCATACTTATGAACTTTATGTCAACACCTTTTTAGTTTTTAGACAGTCTGACGGTTGGCGGTATGAAATCGTTGGGGATTGCGGGCTACTTTCCTTTCAAGTTACACAGAACTTGATGCGTGGTAGAAAGTTTGAATAACCACCTAAACCCCAATGTTTTATACCGCGTGTTACCAACTGGCCTTTTATTTTTCAGTCAATTTATCTATCAATTTTGCAGTATCACGTGCGTTCGGACAGACACACTCTTTGACAAGTTTTGGCTTTAGCGTCGGCACGTGGGGCTTGGCAATGTGTGTGACTGTGAAGCGTGGGCAATATAGAAATAATTAATTATAACATTTTCAATTTTTTATTCAAATTATTAAATCGTATTATTCTCCCACTTTTTCCTTTAACTGAATGGCATAACTATTCATGTAATTTCTGCCGGTTGCGGTTACCATGGTTTTGGCAATTTCCATTAATGCATCTGCTTTCAGATTGATTATTTCTTTGTCATCATTGTTTAAAGCAAGTAGATAATCAGACAATTGAGCTGCCCATTGAAAATCTTCATCTTTAAAAGCTTTTAGAGCATTTGCCCGAAGTTTATCTAAGCCTCCAGCCATTATTGCCATTTTTTCCGCTTCATCGGTTGGTAATAGTTTATTCAAGTTTACCGGGTTTCCATCGAACCAGCCCAAATAACCCTCAAAAATAGAACGAACAGCCCAGTCCACACGACCATAATATTCAACTAAATAAGGAAAGGTTGCAAGGTGTTCAGGTAATTTCACATATTCAACCAATTGGTCGGGTGTCATGCCTTTGTTCATGCCTTCAATGGTTTTGTCGAAAACAAATTTTATAGCGTCGCTATAATTGCTTAAAGTTTCTTTTACCTTGTCTTTCCCAATTACCGGGCGTGTGTGACCTGGCAGTAAATATTCTGCATTTTCGTTTTGCATTTTATCGAGGCTTTCGTACCAACTTTTAACATCTCGATATTGAGAACCACGAATGGTGTATAAGTTTGGAAACGATTTATAATAGGTATCGCCACAGAACAATATTTTCTGGTCCGGCATCCAAACATACATATTGTCGTATGTTTCGCCGCTTGCAGCTACCAAATCAAAGTTTATCCCGTCGATATTAATTTGCCTCCGTTCACCAGAGAAAAAATGTGTAGGTTCAAATTCTGCTTGTCCTTTTTTGCGGTTGAACATGGTATTTTGTTTATTGGGACGGGGAGCAATTCCGTTGTTAATATGAATTGAATCTGGCAGAATGACACCAGCTTGGCGGGCTCCTCGGTTGTTTTGATAAGTTAATCCAGCACTTTTTCCCGCATTTTCTTCAATGTTAAAACCAACGTTATTGCCTAATGCTCCACTTCTTCCCCACACCTGAGGATTACTACCTTCATCTAAAAAAGCCTGAATACCGCCAAAATGGTCGCCATGCCCGTGTGTAATAATAATTCCTTTAATGGGTTTATCGGTAATTTCACGAAACTTCAAACGAAGCGTCTCCATCCGAACCGGCGACATGCCGGCATCAATTAAAATAATTCCGGTTTCACCTTCAATCATGGCAATATTGCTCACGTCGTAGCCCACCGCGAAATGTACATTTTCGCCAAACTTAAAAATTTTGGGTACAAACTCTTTATTTTGTTCCTGTAAAAGACGGGTAGCTTCCGTTTCCTGTGCATTAGCTGTTGTTGTAAAGACAATTAATGCCAATAAGAATGTGATGATTTTTGTTTTCATGTTAAAACTTTTAGAGTGTTTATAATCAAATCCAAAATTTTCTTATTCAGGTCTCTTTAAGTGGTCGATTATACCACCGTCAAAAGCTGTTCTTCTTGGTCTGTCCGGATTGTTTTCATATCCAATTATTACAGAACTATATACCGTCATGTTCTTGAAGTTAAAAACAAGGGTCAGGTAATCCTTTAGCCCGGTTTCGTGCCAATTCATTAAATACAAATCATCCCCTATTTTACGGCAACGGTATTGTATATCTTTGTTGCCATTCCCTTTGCCGGGACCTGTAATCCATTCGTACTTACCCTTTCCATCATAGAATTCAATATGGATTGCATTACCCGTTTGATACTGAAAATTCATGGAGTAGCCATCTAATAAATGTTCTGGCTCACCAAATTGATATTTTTCAACATCAGGTGAAGTCTTGTTTTGAGCAAAGCTGGTTCCGATACCTATTCCTGAAACTAATAATAGTATTAAAATTCGATTTTTCATGGTGTTGTTTTTAAATGATATTACTTAATATTTGAATTAATGAAATCTTCGAACGATAACGGCTTATTGCCAATTACTTGTTCAAAATCGTTGGTTATAACAGCCATGTAACCTGCTGAAGTAGCTCCATAAAGTGCCAGCATCATATCGGCAGAAGGTTCGGGCATGCCGTTTTCCATTGCTCCTTTTTTCATCTCGGAAGTAGAAATAGGCACATATTTTATTTCTTGGCCTTTTGCTTTGCTGATAATCTTCGCGGCCTCATCATGATCAAGTGCCTCGCTTCCGGTGAGATTAATAATTTTACCATTATAATTTTGCAAGTCGGTAATTACTCTTACTGCAACCGCCGCAATATCCGAAGTAGCGATAAATGCCGTTTTGCCATTTCCTGCAGCAACGAAAATCCCGTTCTGATGCGCTATCATTGGAGCAATAAAACCCGTAGTAAAATTATCCATGAAAAAATTTGGCCGAATTATGGCATACTGAAAGCCTGCATTTTTTACATAGTTTTCTATCTTGAAGAGGGCTGCCTCAGGATTGGCATCAATTCCCAAAGCTGAATTAACAACAATTTGTTTAACGCCAGCTTCTTGGGCTGCATCGATAAAAGGGAATATTTTTTTATGGGCATATGGGTCCATTGGGGGTGCAATTAAAAAGATTGAATCAACATTTTCTAATGCGACGGCATAGGTTTCGGATTTTTCATAATCGAATATAACCGGTTCTATATTAGAGTTTTTGGCAACTTTCGAAATATCGCGCGTTGCTGCCAATACGCTGATTCCTTTATTGGCAAGTTGTTTTACTACTTCTTTACCAAGTTTTCCGGTTGCTCCTGTTACTAATGTTTTCATTGTTTTTGTATTTTAATTTATGAATAATAATTACGATACAAAGTAACGGAGTAAATCAATTTTGGTAAAGGTCAGTTTAAGGCAAAGAATGGTAAAAATGGGCTAACGATGAATTTCACGAAATTTCTGAGGAAGAAAGCCGGCGTGTTTCTTAAAGTATTTAGTCAGGTTTGTAGCATCCTCGAAACCAATTTTGTAAGCAATCTCTTTAATTGAAAGTTCAGAATATGAAAGAAGTCGTTTAATCTCCAAAACAACCCTTTCATCCAGATATTCTTTTGCTGTTTTGTTTGATAACAGTTGAAGGGCAGCATTCAGCTTCTTGGAATTTACACCTAAAATTTCACAGACATCGGCTACTTTTGTTTTATAGCTAATAGTATTGTCCAAAGCTTCTTTAAACTGCATACTTAAAGTAAGTGAAGAGCCACTTGGTATTTGTGAGAAGGAGCGTTTAGTCCGTTCAAGCCGGATTAAAATAATCTTGAGGTAATTCCGTAACAATTCTTCCTGTTCAAATTCTTTTTCAATAAAAAATGCTTTTGCGAGCATCTCAATTAACAGTTTTGTGTCGGTATCGCATTGCAATACAACAGGTGATAATTGCGAATTGAATAGGATGAAATCATATAGATATCTATAATTTATTTTTTCACGAACCAAAAAATCAGATGTAAAAAGTATGACGTAACCTTTGATATCAAAATCAATATGAAATTGTTGCACCTGGTCTTTTGCGATGGGAATAAAGGAGCCTGTATTAAATTGTACTCTCTGGAAGTCGACCGTATGAATACCGGTTCCTTCAGTAATGAAAATAAGTTGATAAAAATCAAGACGATGTGGTTTGCCGGCAATTTGATGTTTTCTTTTTATCAGTTCTTCCAAACGAAGAATTTCAAACTCAAGGAGTGGTTCCTCCTTTTTATTAAAATCATATTTTGGTATCTGCTTCACTGAATTAAGATGTCTGTTTTAAACTATAATCAAATGTAAGATTTATCCCTAACTTTTTCTTATTTACAATAGAGCTTGCTTAAGTTATACGGTTTCGTATTGATTAGTGAACTGGCAAGAAAACAGCTCTTTTGCAAGCTGAAGCATCGGCTTGTGTGTTGGAGCTTGCGAATGTGCTGTTTTGTGCGTTGGCTGTTCATTTTATCTATTTTTCTGCAAAATTACCGTTGTCATTTCTTTTTTTAGGCTTGTTGGTAACGGTGGCGGTATGGTTAGTAAGGGATTGCGGGCTTTTTACCTATCAAGTTACAGCAAACTTTAGAGCGGATTACTACACCCCGAAAATCACTGAAACCCTTATTAACTATACCGCGTGTTGGCGTGTCGTTATTTTATTCCTTCTTCATATCTTCTTTCAACAATTTCTTCAATTTCTAACATCTGTTTTGCTGATTTGCTTGCAATCATTGGTTTTGAAATGAAAACACTTGTCAATAACCAGACAATAACATTAACAGCTAAAGCAATCCAATATGAAAGAAAGTTGCTTAATTCTGAATCGTTTTGATATAAATAAACTCCTAAGCAACTTAATAGGCTAATCCCGATTGGTAATCCCCCAAAAAAGATGAGTCTACTTCGTTTAATATATTTATCAACTTTCTCAACTTCCTCTTTTCGATAAAGTCCTTTTATTACATTGGCGCTTTTAGCTTCTTGTCTTTTTAGTCTCTCTTTTTCACTTTTCTCAAAGGATAAGCTATCTTTTGCTTCAGCTAAATCATCAACAAATTTCAATTTAACTTCTTGAAATTCTCTATTTAATTCAAGACTTATTTCATCATCAGATAAACCTTTTGATATATTACCGTGTAACGAATTTGCAATTTTGACAACTTCTTCTGCTGGCAACTGTTCAATTTGCAGTTCTGTATCCAATAGCTTTGATAAATCCGTAATTTTAAAGGTGTTTTTGTCAGGTTGAAGGTTAAACCGAATCATGTCAGCAAATAAATTCGAAAAATCTGTCGGATTAACATCAGTACCTCCATTATCAATTGCAAGCATACTAATTATAGTATCTAAACGAATTGCCAAAGGTAAATTTTCGACTGTAGGCTTGGTATGGGAATATTTATTAACCGAGATTTCTTGAGACAATATAAAGGCTTTCTCAGTAGTTCTGTAGTATTCAATACCTGCAATTATACCTACATCATGAACTAAAGGCGCATCTCTTTTATCTTTTCGGGTAACATTCTTGTATATTGTATTGAGTTCTGTTTTCTTGTTCTCGTCATTTTGTGCATTTTCAATTGCAATATCTAGCTTTGGGTCATCATTAAAAATTTCAATCTTCTTTTTAGACTCGATATATTCAGGAGGAGTACTTATTTGTTGGCAAAATGTTTGGAAATCTTCATAATTTGAACATTCTCTTTTAATTGCAGACTGTATAAAATGGTCATCAGTTTCTTTTATTACTGAATAATCAAATTTCTCAACGTTTCTAAGAATTTCTTTATTAAGATTTGAGACGGTATTAATATATTCTTGCTCAGTAATATGAAAATATCCAGGAGTGACATTTAATTGGCTAAATATACCATCTAGTTTTTTTATTGTATTATGATATTCACTTGCTTCTAATCCTATGTTCATTAGAACGTTTGTATCTAATACACATTTTGAATCTCTAAAAGCTGCTATTGAAATTGGGTCTGCGCCGATTGATGATTGCAACAAATTTGCTGCAAATGCAGAAGTTCCATACTCCCATAAATGAGCATCTAAATCCGCATCTTTTTTATTTATAATGCAATCAACAAATCGCTCTACAAGAACCGCATAATCTTTTTTGTCTAAATTCTTATTATTAAAAGTTCTACGCTTTATATGCAGAAAGATGTCAGAGCTTTTCTCTTTTACTTTTTCAGATTTTTTATGGCAAATATCGGAAATCCACTCCTTCGAATAAGATTTAAAAAACTCTATCGTTGCATCAGAAAACCAATCGATTACTAATGCTTTATCTGAATGAAAAGGTTTGAAATAAGTTTCAACTAGCCTATCTAATCGCTCAGTTGAATCCTCATACCTTTTATTTAATGTTCTTCTATTACTTCTGCTTAATGAATATTTCTTTTTGGCATAAATGATTTCTTCCTTTTCTAAAAGTTTTTCAATCCCTTCTTCAATTCTATTTGGTGCAATTGCTGTTTTTAAAACATCCTTTATACCATTACCTATTTCTTTAATAGTTAGAGGTAAATCGCTAGTGAATAACACTTTAATTATCAACTGGGATATTGCATTTTTAGTTAATGACCTTGAAGTCGAATCTAATCTAAGGTGTAGGGTTTTTAATGTCTTATCCAATTTATTCTATTTTTTATCTGTTAGTTCGTTCTGTCTAATGCACGCCAACGTTCACTGGATGAAGCGTGCGGAGATTAAACGAAACAAACCTCCCAAATCGCCGCAGAGCCAAATCTTATATTTGTTATTATCTTTCATTTTAATGCCAAATCTAAGATTTGGCGGTGCTAAAACTCCTTACCTAGCCTCCAAAACATGACAAAATCCGCATGCTTTATACCAGATTGTTAGGCGCTGACCTTTATATTCTTTCAATCAATACTTAATAATTTCTCTATCTGACCTGTGGTTTCTGATTGACTTGGCTTCAGGTTATTTCCTTTATTACAAATCTGGCCAGTTTTATCAATTAAGAAATAATAAGGAATCCCACTGATATTATAATCTGCCCTAATTTTGTTACTCTTGTCTATATTCAACCAATAATGTTCTCCTTTTAGATTACGTTTATCAATGGTAGCTTTCCATTGGTCTTCCGGACTGTCCATACAAATAAACACAAATACAATATCTTCTGATTTATACTTTTCAATCAATAGATTTGAATATGGCATTTCACTTAAACATGGAGCACACCATGTTCCCCAGCAATCAATATAAATAGCCTTTCCTTTATGCTTATTAATTATATCAGTTAAGGAACTACTTTCTAATTCTCTCTGATTTGCAAGTTCATTGATTGAATTATTTTTTACTGGTGTATAGTAATCAAAAAATTGTTGATTAATCAGAGAGTTTGTCACATACTTATCGAAAACTTCTCTTCTGTTTTCATTAAAATAAGTATCAAAACCATTATGATCAATGTTTTCTGAATAATATTCTCTAATTATAAGTTGTCTTATTATATTTTCTCTTGTAAATTTCAATATTGATTTTATCTCTTTTTCCGCTTGTTTATATTCTGAATTAAAACCAAAACTTATAGCTAAACTGTTTGTAATAAATACTTCGGATTTTCCTTCCTTCTTAAATTCTCCTTTGCCCTTTTGGAAGAGATGTTTTTGATTTAAATATGTTATGCACTTATGATGATACCGATTGACAAAGATTCCTGTAAAATCAGTATTAAAGAGCATCATTTCATTAACATCGCAATTAATCAAAGGATTAAAGAAATCATCATCTACAAACCATTCTCCTTTTTTCAGATAGTTGTACTTCCGATGATTCTCGGGATAATCAGCTAATCCACTCATATAATGCATTTTAATAGCTGTATTAATCCATGTTATTGCAGTATCCGAAACGCTATTATCTGTTAATAATTTCTCGGAATATTGCACGAATGATTTGCTGATGCTATCTAAGAATAAAGTGTATTGTTGTGGGGATAAATTAGTTTGCTGCCTTTTGATTAAATCAAACGATGGAATGTTTTTAAAATAAAACTTATTAAAATTTGAAATAATAGTATTGTTGCAAACTCCATTACCATAGAATTTTATACTATCATAAATATCTACTCTGTTTTTACTTGCTAAAAATTCAAAATAGATACTATCTCCTGGTGATACAAAAATATTGAATGTTGTTAGAAAGTCAATCAATACATCTTGGGGCATATTTCGTACAAATGAGAATTTAAAATATCCTTGATTATCAATATCAGAAACCTCCGATATACTATTCAGCATATGCACATTACTGCTGTAAGTTAATCCTATTGTTTCTCGATTTTTTAATTCGCTATAATTTAGGATTTTACCACAAATAATCACAGGTTTTGATTGATTAATTTGTCCATATAATAGTGTTGACAAGAAGATATAGGTAAATAATAAAAAGTAATGCTTCATAGATTATTAATGTATAGTTTGTAGATTTTTTTGTCGGTTTGCGCCTAACGGCAGTCTGTCTAAAAACTATCTACAAAATAAAATTTGTTGTGTATTAAGCCCTTTTTAAGCTGTTGTTTGGGTTTATTATGCTGCCTGAAAATAGCGATAATAATTTATTTTGATAAACAA
>NZ_JBQTGI010000053.1:0-8735 GCF_052400645.1 Saccharicrinis sp. GN24d3 | reverse complement strand
AAGCAGGTCGGTAAAATTTAGGTCATATGGTTTTTAGTAGCTTTAAAGGATTAAGTAAACGTATTTAAACGATTAAGTAAACGTTTTTACACGATTAAGAAAACGTATTTAAACGATTAAAATAACTGATTATATATGCGGTATAGAAACCATAATCGAAATAATAAAGTCATTACGGTCTCTATATCCAAGTTGTAGCACATTTGGGCAGACACAAACATCGAAACAATAACCGAAAAATTGGACAAGAAATATTATCGATATAAAAATGGATTTTGGGGCGAATTAGAATGTGGACTGATTCTATTTCTTTATGCAGCTTTTTGGATAATTTTAGCAGAAATTGCTGGATTATTCATTACAAGATTTTTTCTTACAATTAATATTTTATTGGTTTTAAAAATTAACGGTCTGATTGTCGGAATGATTTTGCTTTTAATAATTATAAAAGGATTATTAGGAGTAAAATATTATCAGGTTCTCGAAACATCTCTGATAGTGAGATACAATTTCGGAAAAACAAAAACAATTGACTGGAAACAAGTTGTTAAAATTGGTTATTTCATTGACAAAGGAATAAACGATTATAAAGTTTACACGCAGGATAAATTGATAAAAATTAGTCACATTCCATTTGAGGTGATTGAAAAAATAGCCTTGAATAACGATTTGAGAATTAGTGAGGATTTTTAATAAAGGCCATCAAAACATGATTAGTAATTTAAAAGCAATATTAAACAAGAGCCTGATTCAAAGAGTTATTTATTCACTGGGACTAATCATTTGGACTTTGCTACTTTTTGACAGACTTCAAAGTGCTCCTCACGCTGAAAGTTCAATAAGACTTTCTTACCTGACTCTGTACCTAATACCAACACTGATTCTGATAATACAAATAATCAGAAATAATAAAGTTCTCTGGGGCATGACTTTTGGATTGTTCAGTGCCTTCATCTTGATTTCTTTAATTTTAGGTGTTGCGGATTGGATTGAGAGAAGTGGAAACCATGTAAAAGCCATAGATTGGACATTTAGAGATATTGTCCTAATAATTTTATATTTTGGTGTTTTATCACTTATTGACTGGATAATATTTATGATTAAACCGAAAAAGATAATTTAACAAGGAAAAACGTGCTACAACAATGTATAAAAAACATAAGTGGCTCAGTGGTTTACGAGAGGTTTGTACATTTAATCAGCTCCGCCAAATCTGCGATTTGATGGTTTGTTTTATAAAAGTAAATTTGTGTCAAAACGCAAATTTGGCTCTGTGCAACTTGACAGGTAAGAGCTTCGAAATCACTTACGTTTCTTATACTCAACGTTGTGTTTCATGCTGAGAAAGACCGCGCATCTAAAGCCAACACACATTTGGCACATTTGCAAGCTCCAACACACAAGCTGATGCTTCAGCTTGCAAAAGAGCCAAATTTTTGCCGACACACGGATTGATTGTTAACTTTGAGAAAACAATTTTAATGACAGATATTGAAATTATATTAGACCTCTTAAATACTTCACCAAGTGTTAGCATACTTGCTTCAAGAAACCGTGAATTAATAATTTCTTTTTTGCTTAAGACTTTTTATAATAAACAAAGTGTTGTTTCTTCTGAAAGCATTCATTTACAACTCGCTGATTATCTACAATTCAAACAAGTCGAAATGGATGAAGATAATGACATCACAATATTTGATACTTATGAGATAAAAGCAAAGAAATATATCCAGAACTGGACAAATAGCGGTTTTCTAACAAATTACCCTGATGAACGAGGAGAGATATTTTACGAACTTTCTTCTCATTCCAGTAAAACAATCGACTGGATAGCAAGCTTAAAAAAGGAAGAATATATTGGTGCGGAATCGAAGTTTAAAAACATATTTAATCAATTAAAAGAATTAGTTGAGTTCTCAAATGAAGATGTAAAAAGCAGGATTCAGATATTACAAGACAAGAAACTTGAAATCGAACAGCAAATCAAGAGACTTGAGGCTGGTGATGATATAAAAGTATTTGAAGATTATGAAATCGTTCCACGATTTAAACAAATAACACAATCTGCAAAAGAACTTATATCCGATTTTAAAGAGGTTGAAGATAATTTTAAAGGCATAACTAAAGAGATTTATCTAAGGCATGCGGAGGAAGACAACACCAAAAGCCATATTCTTCAATACACTTTTGATGCATTGGATGACTTGAAAATAAGTCAACAAGGTAAGAGCTTTTATGCATTCTGGTCATTCTTATTAAATCCCTCACTTCAAGAAGAATGGAATAGACTTGTTGTTGAACTGTATCAAACGCTGGAAGATAAAGATATCGAAGTAAATGACCATTTCCTTAAAGGAATGAAAAAGCTCCTACATTTTGCAGGTCAGAAAGTGTATAAAGCAAATGATAAAATGGCGGATAAACTTAGCCGTATTATAAGGGAAAATGAACAATCAAAAACAGAATTAACGAAATCTGTTATTCAGAACATAAAAAAGATATTGATTGAAATCTCCCAGAAAAAAACAACTCCAAATATTTCCTTAGAGTTAGAAACAGATTTGGATATCAATATTCCATTTGAAAGGGTATTAACATTTGACCAAAAGGAAGAAGTTGTTTATAATAAAAAACCTCAAAAAGCTGATTTTGATATTAGTCAATCCGCTCAACTTCAAAAATTATTTCTACGGACTTCGGTAGATACAAAATTAATAGAACGCCATATCTTGTCGGTACTCAAAACCAAATCACAAACAACTTTAACAGAGGTTATTGAATTAAATGGAGGTATTGAGAAAGGCTTGCCCGAGTTATTTGGTTATATAGGTGTTGCGCAAAAATTTAAACACACTTTTCTGTCAGACAAGCAAAAACAAATTGTTTTTGATAAAGAAAACAGGAAGACTATTCTAATTCCAGAAGTTATTATTGCAAAATGAAAAGTTTAGAAGAAATAGAAAAGCCATATTCGAAAGCTATTATTCGATTATTAAAAGGGGCTGTTGATAAAAACAATAAAGTTTGGGATGATATAATCAACTATCAAATTGAAATACAGGAATATATAAGCGTTATCGGTCTTGAACTTGTATTAAAAAAAGATGATGGTTTTGCATTTGTTAAACAGATTGAAGACAGTAATGGAGGTACGTTAGGTATAGCATCAAGAAGGCAAATAGGATTTGAAAGTTCTATTATCCTAATTGTATTACGGCAAAGTCTTGAAGAATTTGACAGTAACCCTGCACAATTCCAGGTTTCAGAAAAATTCATAACTGATACTGAAATAAAAGAAGAATTAAGTCTTTTTCTTCCTGAAAAATTTAACAAAGCAAAATTTTTAAAAGACATTGATAAAAACATTCGTCAAATTGCTGAATTAGGTTATTTGAAAGAAGTTCAAAAAACAAATAATGAAACCAAATATCAAATTCTAAGGATAATAAAGGAAAAAGTTACCCTTGATATATTAGTGGAATTCAAAAAAAAATTAGAAGAATATGTTGAGTCTATTTAGTACAAGTTCTGATAAGGCTGGTTATAGGCTTCAATATATGGAGATATTTAATTGGGGTACTTTTAACGAAAGGGTGTTTCGCATTCACCCACAAGGCAATAATTCACTTTTAACAGGTGCTAATGCATCTGGGAAAAGTACATATGTCGATGCTCTTTTGACACTAATGGTTCCGATTAAAAGGGATAGATTCTATAACCAATCATCAGGTGTGGAGAAAAAGGGCGATAGAACAGAGGAAACCTATGTTTATGGTCATTACGGAAACATTCAAAAAGAGGGTGACTTAAGTACAACAACACAAACATTGCGTGATAAGAATACTTATTCTGTCCTTTTAGCAAATTTTTCTAATACTGAACAAAAAATAATTACCATATTCCAAGTCCGTTGGTTTTCTAACGGTGAAATGAAGCGGACTTTTGGTGTTGCCCATGTTCCATTGGAAATTCAGAAAGACTTTTCTTCTTTTGATTCTAAAGGTAATTGGAGGAAAAGACTTGAGAAGAATTTCAATACAGGTATAAAAAAGAAAATTGAGTTTCTAAATGGCCCTTCTGCATATGCAGAAAGGATTTGTCATTTATTCGGAATGCGTTCAGAGAAAGCTCTTAATTTATTTAATCATATTGTTGGTGTAAAAGTTCTTGATGATTTGAATGAGTTTATCAGGACAAATATGCTTGAAGAACTTGATGCTGAAAACGAATTTATTCAGCTGAAGGAGAGCTTTATTACGCTAATGGATGCAAAAACAAATATTGAAAAGGCTGGCGAACAAATTCGTCAGTTAGAACCTATTAGTGAGCATGCCAAAAACATTGATTCATATTCTAACGAACTAAAAAAGCAAAATGATTTAAAAGAATCATCCGTTTATTGGTTTGCGAAACAAAATACTGTTCTTGGGCAAAAGGAGTCTGAAAAAGAAAATCAGCAACTTGACAATCTAAATGACGAATTGTCTAACTTAAAAGAAAAGCAGGAAGAACTTAAAGACCAAGAATCTAAATTAAGAGTTCAAATTGAAAAGGACGAAGTTGGGAATCAGATTAGAGAACTTGAAAAGGAAATAAGGCGTTTATCGAGTAGTAGAGATAACCGAACTACTAAATTAGACGAGTATAATAAACTTGCCAAAACTGGTGAACTTGTTCTTAATCCCAATGAAAATTTATTTATAAAGAATCGGGAAGATGCTCAATTAAAACGCAATGAATGTGAACAACGGCAAAAAGAACAATTCGAAAAGAAAAGATTGGCTAAAAACAGAGAAGAAGACTTAACTACGCAGATTGAACAAAAAGTTGGAGATATTCAGGTTTTAAGGAAAAATAAAAACAATATTTCTGGAAGAGTTGCTGAAATACGGGAAGAAATTCTGGAACATGTTGGAGCAAATAAAGATGAAATCCCCTTCATCGGTGAATTAGTGAAAGTTAAAGAAGCCGAATCTAAATGGGAACTTGCGATTGAAAAAATCCTACACAATTTCGCATTAAACCTTATTGTTCCTGAAAAGTACTATAAAAAAGTAAATGAATATGTTAACTCAACAAATCTTAGAGGTAGAATTGTTTACCAAAGGTATAAGGAATATACTTCTTTAAAGGACATGATTTCAGCCCAACCATTGAGCAACCATGTTTTAAGCAAGTTAGAATTCAAACAAAAAAACAAATATACCGATTGGATAGAAGATGTAATTAAGGAGCAATTTAATTTTGCATGTGTAGAAAATCTTGAAGAATTTAGTAGGTATGAGGAGAATGCAGTAACAAAGGAAGGTTTAATAAAATTCAAAAAAGGAAAACACGAAAAAGATGATAGGCGACATATTCTTAGTAAAGAGAATTATGTTTTAGGTTGGGACAATACTGAAAAGATAAAACTTCTTCGTGAAGAGCTTATAAAACTTCAAGAAGAACAAAAAGAAATCGTGAAAAAGCTACGTGAAATTGATGCTGAATCCCAAAAGCTTGGTAATCTTAGGGATTGTTATTCTGAAATTTTTTCCAATTTTAAAAAGTTTGATGATATTGATTGGGAAAGTTTTGCTATTGAAATAGCCGAGAAAGAAGAAGCGAAAAAAAGACTTGAAGCTACAAACGACAAAGTAAAAGAATTGCAAGGTCAGCTTTCAGTCGTTCAAGACAATTTAAAGAAGCTTGAAGATGTTGATATAAAAGAAAAGTCAAGACAAATTTATATATTAGAGGAATCTATTAAAAAGGTTAATGAAATAATTAAACAAAATCAGGAATTGCTAAATAATTTTGGAGAAAAGGAATGTACTTTATTTGAACATGAAAATTCTGAATTACTAACTATTGAATTTTCCCGAATTGAAACTGAAAGAAAAAATTTCATTGACAGAAACCAAAGGCTAATCCAAGAGTTTAGAGGCAAAAAAAGCATTGAAGAAAATGAAGTCAGAGACAAGATTAGTGCTTTTAAAAGACCCTCAGAAGAAATATTGCTGAAATTTAAAGATTGGAGGTCTGATGTTAATAGTTTGCCCGAATCAGGTCATTTAGAATTTATCTCTGAATATCAACGATATTTAGATAGGTTAAAAGCTGATGACTTGCCAAGATTCGAAAAGAAATTTAACGCTTATTTACAGGAAACCATTATTAATAAAGTCGGTGATTTCAGAATGTTCTTCATTAATTGGTCGGACTCAATTAAAGACAATATTAAGCTGTTGAATGAATCATTAAAGGAAATTGATTTTAAGGACGCTGATTTTAAAACATACATTCAAATTATTGCAAGAAAGAAAGCAGACGACGATATTAAGTTGTTTGAAAATCTTCTAAGTAAGGCTATCCCGAATTTTACAGAACTTGAAACAACCATTGATGGAAGAAAGAACCACTTTTACAATCATATTGAACCATTGATTTCCAAATTAGATGATGAAAAATGGCGACTAAAAGTTATGGAAGTGCGCTCATGGTTTGATTACAAAGCAGAAGAATTCTACAAATCCGATGATAAGAAATTTGGAACATATGAGAACATGGGGCAATTGTCTGGGGGAGAAAAAGCACAGCTCACATATACAATTTTGGGTTCAGCTATTGCATATCAATTTGGCTTAACAAAAGAAGGGTTACAACCAGACTCTTTCAGGTTTATTGCAATTGATGAAGCATTTAAATCACAAGATGAAGATAAAGCGAGGTATTTAATCAAACTATGTAAACAACTGCATTTGCAATTACTTGTTGTAACTCCTTCTGATAATATTCAGATTGTGGAAAATGATATTTCATTTGTTCACTTTGTTGAACGTAAGGAAGGTCGTGAATCATGGTTGTATGATATGCCTATTGAACAATTTAAAGAAGAAAAAGAACGGTTTTTGAATAATGATTAGTTCAAAAGAAATAAAAGAAAAAGCTGAGAAACGGTACTCCTCGTTTTTAAAGCAAATCTATCAAGAGGATACTTTCTTTCCTTTGATAATTAAAGGCGATAAAAAACCAACAAGTGATATATCGACATTTGAAAAGGAAATTCGTGACTTGGTTATCAATTCAAAAGATAACAAAGGATTTGGTTATGACATTGACTTTAAAACCGTAAAAACCAAATTTTTAGGAGAACAGAAATTACCGCAAGAAATTAGATTTTTATCCGAACATGATTACTTGAAATTCATAGGGAAGGTTAAAGAAGTTGAAGATTTTAAAGCTGACTTTGATTTAATTATCTCAGAATTTGAGGAATTAAAAGAATGGGCTGAAAAACATCCGACACAAATTATTCAAAATCATGGGATATGGTCTGAATTATTAAAAGTATGTATTTATTTCAAAGCTAACCCCTACCCCAAATTATTTATAAGAGAATTGCCTGTTAAAGTACATACTAAGTTTATCGAACAAAATAAATCGATATTGAGGGAATTGTTAGATGTTATTCTCTCTGAGTCTCTTGTAATAGATGAAAAGGAATTTGAAAAACGCTTTAACCTTAAAATCCAAGAACCATTAATTCAAATACGGATATTAGATAAAAATATTTCAAAAAATTATTTTTCTGGAATATCACAATTGGCAATACCAGTAAGTGATTTTGAAGCATTGGATTTACCCTTAAAGAAGATTATAATTGTTGAGAACAAAACAAATCTTCATACTATGTTAACCTTGCCCCACATTAATGAAACTATTGCTGTTTTTGGAGGAGGCTATAGTGTTAACAATATTAAAAACGCTTCATGGCTAAATAAATTAGAGATAATGTACTGGGGAGACATTGATGTGCAAGGATTTGAAATTTTATCCCAATTCAGAGGATATTTCCCAACTGTAAAAAGTATCTTAATGGATAAAGAAACGTTTGATAATTTCTTTGAAAACGATAATGGAACGGAATCAAAAATAAAATGTCAATTAAATTTAAATAAGCAGGAACAAGATTTATATGACATACTGAAACAAAATAACTGGAGATTGGAACAAGAGAAAATTTCGATTGATTATGTCAATAATATAATTTTGAAATAATGCCGACCCTTCGCATCCATACACATTGCCAAGTCGCTCATAAAAGCCAGCGCACGGACCAAAACTTGTCAAAGAGTATGGTTGCCCAAACGCACGGACAGACAGTGGTAATAAAGCACGAAAACACAACACGGTATATAAAACATTTGGCGGGAAGTGCTAATTTTAAGGGCGGTACATTTAATAAACATTGTAACGGTTTGATAGGAAATCGCTTTGAAATGCCAAACGATTTCATATACTAAACGTTAGTGTGCCACGAAGCTGTGGTAATCCAGTAGGTGTAAATCCTACCTAAATAATTTTCTTAAAGATCATTGCTTCGTTCGGCATAATTCAAGCAAGCTTGATTCTGCTCTCTCTTATCGCAATAATTTTTTTTAAAGATCATTGTTCCGTTCGGCATAATTCAAGCGAGCTTGATTCTGCTCTCACTTATCGCAATAATCGCTGTTCATTTAGAAGAGCTGCCGACAGTAATGTCCGTGAGGGCTATCGCTGAAGCTCGGTATGTTCAAATGACCAAGCCGTAATGCGCAAGCGTGAACCCGTGGTAGCTTCGAGAAGTGTATCTGTAGATGGGGAGAGTTTTGACGGTCTTCGAACCCTGTAATGTTGTACGGATTAACAGTAATGTGAAGTGCAACGGTCTACCGGAGTCATAGGGATGGCGTGGTTATAGATGGATTATCACG
>NZ_JBQTGI010000052.1:0-10571 GCF_052400645.1 Saccharicrinis sp. GN24d3 | reverse complement strand
TGCGGTCTGGACGGGACTCGAACCCGCGACCTCCGGCGTGACAGGCCGGCATTCTAACCAGCTGAACTACCAGACCAGTTAAAAAACAATTGTTGTTACGTTTTACTTTTCGAGTTAAAAACAAAGCACGTTTTTCTTTGTTCTTGCTTACAGTTTGCGGTCTGGACGGGACTCGAACCCGCGACCTCCGGCGTGACAGGCCGGCATTCTAACCAGCTGAACTACCAGACCAAATGGTATCATTTTTCTGAAAGCGATGCAAAGATAGAGCTTCTTTTCCTTTATGCAATAGTTGGGGTGTTTTTTTATGCAAATATTTTAAGCTTAAATTAACTGTATCTCAATACCGGCTTGCTTACCAGAATGTTAAGTCAATTGGTGAAAGTTCGTTTTTTTTTAAAAAGTTTAGTCAACTGAGTATTCAGAATCCAGGTTTATTTTAGACCTTGTTTTTATCGCATTCATACTTGAATATTCGATACGGTGAAATTTGGTTTAACCCGGATTATGTATTGGAGGTTCGTCATGAGCATTGCAAGTACAATAAAACGAGGCATAACTTTCCCGATTACTTTTGGGAGCATCGTTCTGGTGAGTTGAAGTGATGCAACGAAGTGTCTTGTTTTAAAGTAATTTCAATGTGTAATAGAATTTCTAATGCATATGGCGGGTTTAATGTTAGAATCCAGAAAGTAGGATAGTGCGCTAGTTGCATTCGTTAATCGTTGAAGAATAGGATGGTTTTCGTTTTTTTAGCGCATGACGCTCATTAGAGGTATGGAAAGATGCAAATCCACCACATTTTCAATATTGCTAGCTATGGATAGGAAACATACAACAAAAAAAAGCTGTCCGGAAAGGACAGCTTAATCAAATTATATGGTATGAATGAAAAATTACTTTTCCATTAGTTCCGTTGTTCTATCCTGTAAATCTTTCACCGTAATAATCTCAAGGAAAGATGTACCACCGCCAATGCCAAAGCTACTGCCTAAATAAGCAATCTGATCCTGGTCGGAAAGGATTTCTTTTTTCTTAAGCTTATTAATCGTTTTAATCAATATTTCTTCTTTCGATCTACCCTGTTCCATGATACGAGGAGAAACACCGTATGATAGGTTTAGTTCCCTAGCAGTTCTTTTGCTGTAACATAAACCGTAAATTGGGGTTTTTCCACGGAAGGCCGCTAGATAACGAGCCGTTCTACCGGTGAAACTGTCCGTAAGTATAGCTTTAATGTTCAGATCATCGGAAGCTTTTACTGCAGTATCAGCCAAGTAAGTAGTTTTACTTTTTGCGACATTCGGAACCGGGATATCATTACGATTATCTTTGGCAGCCTCTACCTCGCGCGCAATTTCCGACATTGTTTTAACCGCTTCAACCCCGTAATCACCATAGGCAGTTTCACCGCTTAACATGATAGCATCCGTACGATAATAAATAGCATTAGCAACATCGGTAACCTCAGCGCGTGTTGGGCGAGGGTTTTTGATCATCGTGTGAAGCATTTGCGTAGCAACAATTACCGGCTTCTTGCGCTCAACACATTTCCGAATCAACTGACGCTGAATTCCGGGAATTTTTTCCTGGGCAATTTCGATCCCCATATCTCCACGTGCAATCATGATACCGTATACCGACTCGATGATTTCGTCGATGTTATCAACACCTTCTTGGTTCTCGATTTTAGCAATAATCTTGGCCGGACACTCCAAACGGTCCAATTCAGCCTGCACATCAGCAACGTCGGCAGCATTTCTAACAAAAGAGTGCGCGATAAAATCAACTTCCTGCTCCGCGGCATATCCAATAAATTTGATGTCCTTTTCGGTAAGCGAAGGTAAGTTAATACGAACACCCGGAACGTTAACACTTTTCTTACCGCCAATTTCACCATCGTTTTCAACACGGCAAACCAGGTGGTCGTCGTTTTTCTCAATTACTTTCAGAGCTGTTTCTCCATCATCAATTAAGATATCACCATCAACAGACATGTCAGCAACAAAATCTGGATAGGACACGCAGATACATTCGGCAGTAGACTTCATTTCCGGGGCACCTTTTACCTGTAATGTATCACCCTTGGCCACCAAAATCTTGTTTCCGTCTTCGGTTGGCGTAGTGCGAATCTCTGGTCCTTTTGTATCTACCAAAGTAGCTACTTTATCAGAAATAGAGCGGACTGTCTTAACTACTTTACAAAGACCCTCGTAATCCATATGTGCGGTGTTCAACCTCACAACGTTAACGCCACCTTTGATCAGTTTTCTTACGTAATCTTCGTCACACTTCATGTCTGACACGGTAGCGACAATTTTTGTAAATTTTTTCATCAACTAAATATTTATTTCTATGTTTTTACTGGGCAAAAAATATCTTTATTATTATATCATTTATTAATTAAAGCGTGAATAGCCATTTTATAGGAGTTCAAACCAAAGCCAGCAATTGTGCCAACGCAAACTGGCGACAAATAGGAGTGGTGCCTAAATGATTCTCTCTTATAAATGTTTGAAATGTGAACTTCAATAACCGGGGATGATATGCCAGAGATGGCATCGGCTATCGCAACTGAAGTGTGCGTATAAGCACCTGCGTTTAAAACAATTCCATCGTAACTAAAACCTACTTCTTGAATTTTATCTACTAACGAACCCTCGCTGTTCGACTGAAAATAATGTAGCTCAATATGGCTAAATTCTTTTTGTAATTCAGTATAATAACTTTCAAATGTTTGATTCCCATAAATGCTTACTTCCCTTTTGCCTAGCAGGTTAAGGTTGGGGCCATTTAATATTAAAAGTTTCATTATTTAATTTGGATTGTAGTGTTTGTACTACTTATTCTTTGCTATTACTTTTAACAGGCAACAAATGTATTGAAAAGTTATTTGATATTAAACTCAGTTTAAAGTTAAATGAACAAAATACAGGCTTTTATAATCATTCTAATCTTATTTGAGTTTATTTTATTTTCGGATCAATTAAAATATGCGGGTGTAAGTCACATATTGTCAGTTATCTATAGGATGTAAATGAATCAAGGGGCCATAAGGGTACGTTTGCAAACATTCACATTTTTTAACTTCTGCGATTTTCGTGGATGCATTACATATTGATGCTATTGATAATTAACCGACACTTGCATATCGGCTGATTAAATTTGGATAGGCTTTTCATACAATAATGTTGGTTTTACGCCAATATATTCGGTGCCATATTTTTTACTTAATAATTTCTTGGAAATTAAACAGTACATCGCTTTGTTAAAATATTCTGTACAAAATTCATGGCATGATAAAATGAATTGACCCGGGCCGCTTACTCATTTATGAATAAAATATTCAATATAATGCAGATGTTTAAATCGTAAATGTCAACAAATAAGCTATATAGAGCTAGGTCTATAGTGTAATTAATAAATTAAGTTAATTATTGGTTTACAACATTATCATTTAATGGATTTACATAAAAAAAATGATATTTTACTTGATTCGATAATTTTATATATTTATATTTACTTGATATTGCATTTACGTTAATTAAAATTTATTAGTATGATTTGGGAATCAGAAATTGAAGAATTCAGAGGTTATCTGAAAGTTGAGAAAGGATTGTCGGATAATTCTATCCATGCCTATGTAACAGACCTAACAAAATTGGTTCAGTTTTTAAAGGATAAAGGTTATGAATTAGGACCTGAAGGTGTTACGTTGGCAAATCTGAAAGAAATGATGGAATGGGTGACAGAAAAGGGCATTAGCCCGCGAACTCAAGCGCGGATTATCAGTGGAATTAAATCTTTTTACAAATTCTTGTTAATTGAAGAGAAGATTGATCGTGACCCAACGGCCTTGCTGGAGTCTCCTAAAATTGGCAGGAAGTTACCTGAGATTTTATCTGTAGACGAAATTGATAGTATTATTAATGCTATTGACATTAAAAAGCCGGAAGGACAAAGAAACAAAGCGATATTGGAAACTTTGTATAGTTGTGGACTGCGAGTTTCAGAGTTAATCGAACTTAAAATTTCTAACCTTTTCTTCGAATCCGGATTTATTAAAATTGAAGGAAAGGGAAACAAGGAGCGTTTGGTTCCAATCAGCACAAAAGCAATTAAGGAAATTAATCTTTATTTGAGCGAGTACAGGAGAAACCTTAAGATTCATGTTGACAGCGAAGATATCTTGTTTTTAAACAGGCGAGGTAAGAAGTTATCGCGCGTCATGATTTTTACGATCATTAAAAACCTCGTAGCCAAGTTAGGTTTCGAGAAAAATGTAAGCCCACATACATTCAGGCATTCGTTTGCAACCCACCTTATTGATGGAGGCGCCAATTTACGTGCTGTTCAGGAGATGTTAGGTCATGAGTCTATTATTACTACCGAAATATATACTCATCTCGATAAAGAGTATCTGAAGAATACGATGATACAATTTCATCCCAGATCATGAATGAATTATAAAACGTAATGAAAGGGGAGCCTTGCAACCGCTCCTCTTTTTTTATGGTTTAAAAATAGTGAAGATTACCTTACCGTTCTCCCTGTTCTCTATGAATTTAGGATGAGTATTAAAGGAAACGGTGCCCGAATGCTCAAAAATTAATACCCCATCTTCATTTAAGATGTTGTTCTTAAAAATTAAGTCTGGTAATTTTTCGGCGCCAACCAGGTCATACGGTGGGTCTGCAAAAACAAGGTCGAATTTCTCGGGCGTTTTTTCAACAAATTTAAACGCATCCCCTTTAATAACCTTTACACTGCGTTCAAGACCAAGTTCTCCAATGGTTTTTTTAATAAAACGAAAATGGTTGAAATTCGTTTCGACACAAGTAACATCATTGCTTCCCCTGGAGGCAAATTCGTAACTGATACTCCCGGTTCCGGCAAATAAATCCAATACTTTAAGGTCATCGAAATCAATCGAATTGTTCAAAACATTAAACAGGTTTTCTTTGGCAAAATCGGTGGTTGGCCTTGCCTTAAAATTTTTTGGGGGAGAAAATCTTCTTCCTTTTAACGAGCCGCTTACTATACGCATAGGGGAGTGTTGAATAAATTTAGGTGGTTTTGCAGTGGTATGTTTTTGAATACGCCTGAAAATTTAAAGTGGTTGGTTGTTGTTTCTATCTCAACTTGTTTTATGTATTTCTTCAACATGGAATAAATCTCATTGCTTTTCTCTATGTTGCCGGTCAAAAACACCTTGGTGTGGCGGGTGTCAAGCTTCATTTGATCAAACACAAACATGGCGAAGTACAAAAACTCCTTGTGATCGTGATATTTAAATGTATTGTGCATTTTTAGATTATTGCTGGATGTAACTATGATATCAAAGTAGGAACCAGATGGTTGAAGGTTAATATGCACATGATTATGGCCAATGTCAGTTGACGTGCTTAACAGAGCTGTTTCAATAAACGGCGTTGCCTGGCAAAAGTACTTGACATGACTGTAATACGTGTCTACAATTTCAGTCAGCCTTTTGGGCACTTTGAAAGAACAGAAGGAGTCTGCCATTTTAATTTTATTGGCAAAACAAACTTCGTTTTCGCCATCAAATCCATCCGCAAAACAAAAATCCAAATATCCGGGATCTTCAATTGAACTGTAGAGTGCCTGAGGAATTAGCGAATAATTTTGAGTATTATAAATCACAAAAACTTTTTGATAAGGATATACCAATAGTTGCCTTTGCGCTAGTTCTTTTTCGAGTACGTCCATTATTTCTTCGTTGAATTTTAAAGGACGGTGCTCAAACTGAATGTACTCGTTACTTACAGGGTCGAGCACACAAAAAGAAAATCCATCCAGATGAAGCTGGATGGATAAAAAATATGATGTTGTAATATTTATATCGAAACTTGTATCGATAACTGATGCCTTGTTCATACCAGAAATAAATTTATTCCCAGTTACCGGCGTTATTGTTAGTTTCGGTTAACGATCCAACTTTTAATCCAGGGTATCTCTCCAGCTTTAATGTCTTATCGCTTAAGTTATCGATTTCTTGTTGCTCAAGACCATTTAAATAAATATTGTTATGAACCTTCGCTTCGAACACCTGCACTTTTACGCCCGAACCCGTTTCAACGATTCCGGCACCCATTGCAAATTGCTCGTTGTCGGTAAATGGCACATAACGCAAAGAATCAATAGGGTATTTCTTGCCAAACAACGAATCAAGAACGCTAACCAAAATAGTATCGCGCTTAATCATACCTACTTTAAGTGCCTTTTCTTCCGTCCATCCTTCTTCAAGCAGGCTGTCGGATAGGCTTCCTTCTTTTTTTACTAGCTTTAACGAATCATGCTTGACGAAATCGATTAACGTATCAAAGCTGCCCGTAAACTTATCGTATAAGGATTTGTAAGCTACTTGAGCGGTTCTAATGTCTTTTAGGTTATTGATTACTGCCTCACTACGTAATTTATGCTCCTTGATAAATCTGATAGGTCTCTGGATACTATCTACACATAGATATGCCAATGCGATAATAGCAAGAACAAGTACAATTTGAATGACTGTTTTCATTATTTACAGATTTTTGTATTAGTTTGAATTCACAAATTTAAAAAAAAAATCAAATTTTAAATTTCCATTCGCTTATTTTATAGAAATAATGATAAATAAACATCTAAAAGAAGCCATAAAACAAAATTTTAGGCATGTACCGACGCCATCGCAGGCATCGACAATTGAAAAATTTGCGGAATTTTTGATGAGCGATAAGGAACATCCGGTTTTTTTAATGAAAGGATATGCGGGCACAGGTAAAACTTCTTTGGTCAGTTCATTTGTGGAGACTTTGTCCGAAATGAATTTTAAAATGGAATTGATGGCACCTACGGGAAGAGCCGCAAAAGTTTTTTCCGGATATGCCAAGCGCGCTGCGCATACCATACACAAAATAATTTACAGGCAGAAATCCGCGAACGACGGCTTTGGTGCATTTGGCTTAAACAAAAATTTAAAACCCGAAACTATATTTTTTGTGGACGAGGCCTCTATGATTTCCGGTTTTTCAGGTGAATATTCCAGTTTTGGAACAGGGAATCTTTTGGAGGATCTAATGAATTTTGTTTTCGAAGAAAGAAACTGCCGTATGGTGCTTATTGGAGATGCTGCCCAGTTACCCCCTGTCGGAAATTCGGAAAGCCCGGCACTAGACAAGGATACCCTGGAATACTATTCGGCGAATGTTACCGAATGTTTCTTGTCGGATGTGGTGAGGCAATCAACAGAAAGTGGTGTGTTAAGTTGTTCTTCGGATTTGAGATTTGATATCGAGTCGCAGGAGTTTTTGGACGAGTTACCTAAAATAAACCTGCAGGGTTTCGATGATGTAAAAAAAATTACAGGCGAAGAGCTGATTGATGCCATTTCTGAATCGTATGATCAGGTGGGCATGGATGAAACCTTGATCGTTAACCGTTCCAATAAGAGAGCTAACCTATACAACAAGGGAATCCGAAGCAGTATTCTGTATAAAGAAGAGGAATTAACTGTTGGCGATATTGTTTTAGTGGTAAAGAATAATTATCACTGGCTAAAAAACAACAAGGAGGTTGATTTTATTGCTAATGGGGATATCGCCGAGATAGTTAGAATCAGAGGATACGAAGAATTATACGACAAGAGATTTGTGAACTGTGTAATTCGTTTGGTGGATTACAAAGAGCTGGAAGTGGATGTGAAATTAATGTTGGATGCACTTGATTTGGATACCCCTGGGCTTACACAGAAAGAGCAAGAACAGTTTTTTTACAAGGTGATGGAAGACTACAGTGACCTGAGTCCCAAAAGAAAACAGTATGAAGCCGTAAAAAACAACGAGTACTATAACGCGTTGCAGGTTAAATTTGCTTATGCCATGACCTGTCACAAAGCCCAGGGAGGACAGTGGAAAAATGTGTTTGTCGACCCGGGCTTCGTCCCCGATGAGAATATTAACAGAGATTATTACAGGTGGCTGTATACCGCCTTTACCCGTTGCACCGATAAGCTCTATTTGGTGAACTTTAAAGATGAATATTTTGAGTAGGTGAACTTGCTATAAACAGTTTTTTTCGTAAAATGATACGGACTTTTGATGTATTCATGTGGAATAGTTGAACTTTTATCAAGAAAGTTAAACCTTTAACGTTATTTTGAGTATAGGAGGTATCATATTTCATAAAGGTATTTTGAAGTATGTTTGGTGTTCAAACAATTAAATTGTTTTGCCTTAGAGATTAAGTTGATTATTAAGATTTATGACGTACCTGCATTTATTACAACATAGTATTAATATTATAAAAACCAATCTGGTTAATAGATTAAAACGATCTCTATTTTTTAGCGCTAGAATCATTAAGCTTAATATTTTAATAGTCTGGATTTTTGTTTTATTAGCTTCTGTAAATGATTTATTTTCGCAACCTCATGCAAGCTATTATAATTATACAGGAGATTGGGAATCATCAACGTCTTGGAGTCCCGAATGGAATACGCCAATAGTCAATAATTTGAATAACCAGATTACTATTTATGGATTCATCACATGTAATAATGGAGTAAGTTATGAATCAGGTGGGTTAACGGTGGAGGATACCCTTGTTATTAATGGGGATTTAAGAATGGGGATTTCTACAAGTATTGTCATTGATAGAGATGCTATATTAATTATTAACGGCTCTTTGTACATACAGGATGAATCTCAGGCAATAATCGTAAAAAGGGGAGCTTACCTCATTGTTAGTGGAAATGTTATGGTTGAAGGAGATACCTATAATGCAAATTTTGGAGCGACAGACAGTCCGCCAAAAATTTTTATAGGAGGAGCGATCGAACCTGCCGAACTTACCGACGATGATGTTAATTATACTGCCTTGGATTGCACTGAACCTGAAGTTCCTTATACTTATTCTGGATGTACTTTTGGTAATTTAGTTGATTTAAGCTACGATCCTATATACAGTTTTTACCAGTCTGTGTCAAGTGGTTCTTCACCAATTATAACGACAGAACCATTAGATAAATCCATATGTGAAAATCATAATGTAGATTTTATACTTGAAGCAAACAATGTTGATTCATATCAGTGGGAGGTGGATGATGGTGGCGGTTTTGTTGATTTGGTTAATGATCTTAATATTTCAGGTGCAAATTCTCATAAACTCAGCCTGCAGAATGTTCCCTCCACAAACAATGGTTATTTATATCAATGCAGAATAACAGGGAATGATGCTTCCGTTATTTATTCATCTACTGTTGCATTAACAGTGCAGCATCAAGTCGTTGCGGATGCCGGAAGTAATGCCGCGGTTTGCGAAAACAGCTCATACATGGTAAATGACGCCAATGTGGATTACGGCAACGGAACCTATAGCTGGAGCCACGACGGCAACGGAAGCCTGGCCAACGAAACCACACTGACACCCACGTATACGCCCGATGCCTTAGATGCGGGAAATATTGTAACCTTAACGTTAACGGCCGACGGGAATGCGGACTGTGCACAGTCAGCCGATCAAATGAATATCACCGTAACCAACCAGGTAGTTGCCGATGCCGGAAGTAATGCCTCAATTTGCGAGGGTGGAACATATACGGTGGATGATGCAGACGTGAGCTATGGCAACGGAACCTATAGCTGGAGCCACAACGGCAGCGGAAGTCTGGCAGATGTTGCCACACTGACACCGACCTATACGCCCGATGCATCGGACGCAGGTAATATTGTAACCTTAACGCTAACGGCCGACGGGAATGCGGACTGTGCCCAGTCGGCCGATCAAATGAATATCACGGTGGCCAACCAGGTGGTTGCCGATGCCGGAAGTAATGCCGCAATTTGCGAGGGTGGAACATATACGGTGGATGATGCAGACGTGAGCTATGGCAACGGAACCTATAGCTGGAGCCACGACGGCAACGGAAGCCTGGCCAACGAAACCACACTGACACCCACGTATACGCCCGATGCCTTAGATGCGGGAAATATTGTAACCTTAACGCTAACGGCCGAGGGGAATGCGGACTGTGCCCAGTCGGCCGATCAAATGAATATCACCGTAACCAACCAGGTAGTTGCCGATGCCGGAAGTAATGCCGCAATTTGCGAGGGTGGAACATATACGGTGGATGATGCAGACGTGAGCTATGGCAACGGAACCTATAGCTGGAGCCACAACGGCAGCGGAAGCCTGGCAGATGTTGCCACACTGACACCGACCTATACGCCCGATGCATCGGACGCAGGTAATATTGTAACCTTAATGCTAACGGCCGACGGGAATGCGGACTGTGCCCAGTCGGCCGATCAAATGAATATCACGGTGGCCAACCAGGTGGTTGCCGATGCCGGAAGTAATGCCGCAATTTGCGAGGGTGGAACATATACGGTGGATGATGCAGACGTGAGCTATGGCAACGGAACCTATAGCTGGAGCCATGACGGCAGTGGAAGCCTGGCAGATGTTGCCACACTGACACCGACCTATACCCCCGATGCATCGGACGCAGGTAATATCGTAACCTTAACGTTAACGGCCGACGGGAACTCCGGCTGCAGTCCTGCCGT
>NZ_JBQTGI010000051.1:0-11143 GCF_052400645.1 Saccharicrinis sp. GN24d3 | reverse complement strand
GCCTAAAACAAGCTAAAAAATAGCCTGTAAAGCAACAAAAAATCAGTTGCTTTTAGTTTTTAGACAGACTGACGTTATGGGCAATTTAACAAGCAAAATCGTTAGAATAAAATGTGACATGTTATGAAAGATAGAATACCTATTTCATTTACACGAAATAATAATCAATCAAGCCAAGAATCGGATTTAGAAAATTCACCGCGTAAACCAGTTACATTCGTTCAGAATTCTAATATTGATTATTTATTTGGGTTTATTGGGGGTGAGCCTGTTCCTACAAAACAAGACGCTTATAAACCAATTAATGTTGTTGAGATAGATGAACTTGGAGGAGAAACGATTTTAAATGATTTTTATAGAAGAAAACCAGAAACTGATTCAGTAAAAAGATTTAAGGAATTTATTAAAGTAGTAGCTAAAAATGTAATCAAAGAAAAAATTCCAATGCCTAATAAAGTGCAAGTTCATTTGTCGATTTCTATAAAAGAAAAAAGATTTTTTGAAGTTGATGTAGATAATCTTGCAAAAACAGTTCTTGACTCATTGAATAATGTTGCTTTTGATGATGATTCACAAGTGACTTCATTGATAGTAGAGAAAGATATTCATCCAATGAAAATAAATAAGATTTTAATCGCTATTACAGAATTGACACCAGAGCGACATGGTCTAGTGTATAGATATAAAGAAGAATAAACAACCTTTTACAATGAAAGTCCTTAAATTATTAGTAATAGTAAACTTACTGTTTTGTATATCATTAAGTTCTCAAACAGTAATAAAAATGCAAAAGAAGAGTGGCGTTTACATGATACCTTGTAAGGTTAATGGGCTCCCTCTTAAATTCATCTTTGATACAGGAGCTAGTGATGTTTCGATATCTATGTCTGAGGCTATATTCATGATTAAAAATGGATATTTAACAGAAAAGGACATTAAAGGTTCTGAGTTTTACAGTATTGCAAATGGAGAAATTCAGGAAGGCACTACGATTAACTTGAAAGTTGTTGAAATTTCTGGTCTTAAACTTTATAATGTAAAAGCTTCAATCGTACATTCTTTGAAAGCTCCGCTTTTATTAGGTCAAAGTGCATTACGGAAACTAGGTAGGATAGAATTTGATTATGGTTCGGAGAAGCTTATTGTTTTTGAAGAAAATGATTCTATTCTTGAAAGAAGGCGAAATCTTGATATTGAAACTATACATCATTCAGATAGCCTTTATAACGAGAATGCTATTCTAAATTATGATAAAGCAGTTGCTGCATGGGAACGAGGTGACTATGAAGAAGCAATTAATTTGTTTAATAAAGTAATTGAAGCTGAGGACAGTTATTTATTAGCATACATAAATCGAGGTCTAGCGAATATTCTTTTAGTAAAAGACATTAACCCTTTTAAACCTTCATCATATGATTATGACTTAGAACAAAGATATAAGAAAGAGCTAAATGAGGTTTTTCAGCATTGTCAAATGGCATTTGGAGATGCCGACAAAGTGCTTTCCATTGACCCTGATAATGTAGGAGCATTTTATGTTAAAGGTCGAGCAAAAATGGTGCTTAAAGACTATACTGGTGCCGTGTTAGAGTTTAGTAATGCTCTGCATTTTGATAAAGAAAGTAAAAGTTCAGATAAGAACTTTCTTCTCAGAGCTAAAGCCTATTACGAATTAAATAGATACTCCAAAACAATTAAAGACTGTAGTACATGTATAGAAGTATCAAACAGTAGAAATTTAATAGGTGAAGCCTACTATTATAAAGCCCTTTGTAGAGAGGACCTATATGGAACTAAATATGCATTGGAAGATTTTAGTAAAGCAGGGGAATTTGGAAATAAAAAAGCATATGAGGCAATTGGAGAACGAGAATACAAATGGAAATACCCATACAAGCGCTTCTTTGAATCAATGACAGGAGGAATAATTATAATCTCAATAGTCTTTTTGATATTAGTGGTTTTTACTATTTTACTTATAAGGAAAATTCGAAGAAACAGGAGAAGAAAAAAAGCCCATAACAATAGCTAATAAAGCATAGGCTTGCCGCATGCGCAACACAAGCCAACGCTTCATAGCCGAGCCGTTACCAACAAGTTAAAACACCTTTTTCAACATTTATTGTAAATTAGAGGCAAAATAAAAAAGATGGCAAAAATTCAATTATCTCAAAGAATGTATAGTGTTCATGATATTGTGAGACTCCTTGATAGCGGAGAACTTTCAATACAACCTAAGTATCAAAGAAGACGTACAGCGTGGCCTTTAAGTGCTAAAACTGCTTTAATTGACACTATATTGAATAATTTTCCTTTACCACCGATCTATTTACGTGATTATGTAAACGAAAAAGGAAAAAGAATCAAAGAAATTATTGATGGTCAACAAAGGATTTCAACTATAGTCGAATTTCACAAGGAAATATTTGCATTATCTAAGAATATTTATGATGAATCATATTATGGTTTAACTTTTTCTAATTTACCTAATGAAGAACAACTTATATTCGAAGACTTTGAGGTTAGCTTTATATCAATTAGAGGTGCATCTGATGGTGATATAATTTCAATTTTCTCTAGATTAAATTCTTATAGTTTACCACTAAATCCTCAGGAAAAAAGAAATTCAATTTATGCAGGCGAATTAAAATCTGTTATTTATGAGCTAGCAACTGAGTATAATACATTTTGGACAGAATTTAAGATTTTAACTCCGGTTACAATTGCACGCATGTCAGATGCATCATTAGTATCTGATATTGTTTATGCAATAATTTATGGAATACAATCGGCAAGATCTGGGGCCATTGATAAAATGTATAAAGAATTTGATGATGATTTTCCACATAAGAATGAGCTCTATTCTAAATTTAATAATTCTATGAGCATCCTTGGGAATTTGTTTGAATCTACGCACATCAGAAATGCATTCAAACCAAAGTTTATGTTTTATTCTTTGTTCTTATCAATATATGCTCGTTTATATGGTTTTGCAGGCCATGAAGACGAGTGTACAGGCAGTATAGATTTAAATAAAAGCTTTGATAAATTGGAAAGCTTTAGCATTAAATACTTACAACCAGATTTTGATCAAGTGTTTAAGAGCCAGTTTAAGCAAAGTACAGGTAATGTTGCCCAACGTAATTTTAGACATCAAGAAATTTCTAAACTTATCGTTTAGCTATGCCCTATTCTTTAAGAACTATATTTGAAAAATTTCAATCCGAAGTAACTGAGTTAAATCAAATTGTAAAAGAATTTGAAGCAACACCAACATCACTTAAACGTGACACTCAAGTTGAAGGGTGTTTCCTTAGATTCGTTGTTAATTGGGAAACTTTTGTCGAAGAATATTTCCTGAGGTGTTTGTGTAATGCCAAAACGAGAAGTAACTATATAATAAAACCTCATTCTCAATCAATAAGATCAACGAAAGAAGCATTCAAAAAAATTCAAGTTAATCGAAAAGATCGTGATCGAGATTATATCGATTGGTTAGACTCAAAAAAAATCCAATTAAGAATTGATGATTACTTTAGGAGTAATTCAAGAGTACAAAAATTAAATCAATCACCTGACAAAACATTTGAACTAGTCATAATAAGAAATGCAATAGCTCATAGATCAATAGTTTCAATGAGAAAATTTGAAAAATATGTGAAAGATCAATTAGGTTACTTAGCTACTTTAAATCCATCTATGGCAGATTTGTTATTACAAAAAAGAAGGGGAAATCATAAAGTGATGTTTATATTGATTACGGAGTATTTTTTAGATCTCTCAGATAAATTAACAAAATAAAAAGAAAACCAGTTGGTAACAAATTATAAATTTTATGGTGGCTGCATTGCTGCGCCAGCGGCGCATCTCCGCAGTATTTTCCGTCCGTATCCGGACTGGAAATCTCCCGCAATCCACCACAAAAACTTATAAGTGGACGTTGTATGCAAGCGAAAAAGAGAGTTCATTGAAGGAAAGTTGGTGCAAACTTGAGGGAAACAAAGTTCGACGGAGTCAATTTATTTTGTTTTTTTTCTCCTTCTCTAGAAGAAAATCCCACGCACATTGCACACATTTGCAATTACTCACAGAGTGTTTACTTTAGGTGTTCGTGAATGCTTCACATTTCGCACATGCCAAGCCATGACCAAAATTATTGCGATAAGTGAGAACAAAATCGAACTTGTCCGAGATTTGTCGAGCGGAGCAATAATCAGCAAGGCTAATTTGCAAAAGAGTGCAACTCAAGCTGTTTAACGCTACAAATCATAATTTAACTCTGTATATGGTTTGAGATAATAAGTACAAAAGAATTCTTTCTGGTCGCTATTATTTTTTAAACCGCACTCTATTTTTGACAATAGTTGACACATGTGGCTTAACCCAAGCTGCTAAATCAACTAATTTTTTCAGAAATATTTCGCTCTGTTCTGTCAAACTATACTCCACCCGAATAGGCACTTCGGGATAAACTTTACGATTTACATGGCCATCTCGCTCTAATGTGCGCAATGATTTAGTCAACATTTTAGGGGATATACCCACAACACTTCTTCTTACCTCGGCAAAACGTAAAACTTTGTGTTTGCCAAGCACCAAAATTATCATCATTGTCCATTTATCGAGCATCTCTGCCAATACATCTTTAATGGGGCAAACTTCACTGGGATTTTCTACATCCAGGTCGTCCAGATCTGTTTTAATTTTTTATCATTCATATCATCATATTTTTGCTCTGTGCCCCTTGGGGATTGTTCTGCGCCCCCTCTTTTTTGCTTTGTGCCCCTTGGGGATCTATTCAAGAAACATGGGGATTATTTTGTGCCCCTTGCTAATTCCCACATATTAATAGATGGGCGTGGCATACACTCAAACAAAATTCCTTAAGTTTGCAAAAAAAATGCAAGATGGATATTTCTGGCACTTATAAATACACCGAAGATTTTGAATACGGCAACTCGGAAGGAACAGTTGAACTGTATCAAACCAACAAGGAGGTAAGCGGAGTTTTCACCTTTACCGAAACGGTTAAAAACACATATAAGATTGAGGTAAACGAAAAGGTGAAAGGCACAATTTCGGGCAACAAATTACTGCTTGAGAGTGTTGAAGTTCGCGCAATCCAAGATGGGAAAGCCATTGAATATTTACCCAACACCTTCGAGATACAACACATTTCGGAAAACAAGCTGGTGGGTTCTACCTTTGATACCGAGGATATTTGTGGTGTTTTTGTATTGGATAAAATTCAAAAGTAACTTCCCTTTTTCAACACCATATTATTGCATTACATGTGGTACTGTCATTTTTTTCGCATCAAGTAATTTTCAATTTTACGGCCCGAAACAAACAAAATGGTAAAACAAACAGGCAAAGTACAAACCCCCAGCAAATACAAGTTTATTGTTCAACTGGGCAAGGCACTACACCAGTATGGCGTTCCCTCGTACAAATCGGAAATGTATTTATCTGAAATTGCTGCCAAAAAGGGAATCCGCGCCAGCTTTATGGATTTGCCCACTTCGATTAACTATGTTTTTTACGAAAAGGACGAACAAACTTATAGTCATGCTGAGAGTTTACGACCGGGCGAATTAAATCTGGGTGCCTTGTCGAAAATTGTGGAGATTGCCAACAACCTGGTTTCCGATAAAATTAATTTCGACGAAGGGAAACTGGCCATTGAAGCCATACGCACGGCGCCGCCTACGCATAGTAAATTTTTAGAACTTCTTGGTTTTATTATCTCAGCTGGAGCCTTTTGTATTATTTTGGATACCAGCTGGACATCGGCCTTGGCGGCATCGTTTGTTGGCGGCATTGTGTATTTAATTAACCTGTGGTCGAAACACTCGGTGTATATACGAAGTACACTGGAAGCGCTGGTGGCTTTTGTGGCCACGTTTATTACGGGTTTACTTTCGCTTAAATTCGATCAGATAAATATTTCGATGACCATTCTGGCTTCGATCATTGTGTTTATTCCGGGACTATCGATTACCACAGCACTGGAAGAAATAACCGCCCGAAATTTGGTGTCGGGTACCGCTAAACTATTCGACGCACTCATCTCCTTGTTTAAACAGTTTTTTGGCGTAGTGATGGGATTGGCTATTTTGCCTTTGTTTGTCGAAATAAACCAACAAGCGGTTATCAACGACATTCCCAATTGGATTGACTATTTTGCCATTGTTGCTTTGTCGCTGGCTTTAACACCTGCCTTTAAAATACGTCCCCGCGATTTGTTTTTATGTGTTGTTGTTGGCTTTCTGAGTTTTTACACCACTACCCTTTTTGCCTTTACCGGAATTTTAGTGAGTATATTTATGGGCACCATTCTTACTGTTATGGCCAGTAAACTATTTAGCAAACTCAACAACTCTCCACGAATGGTTTATTTAATTCCTGGGATAATTATGTTGGTTCCGGGAAGTAAAGCGTTTATTGGTCTGAGTAGCGTATTTTTACACGACGCCAGCGCCTCGGGTAATATGGGCGAGCAGGTTTTGTATATTTTTATGGGAATAATTGGAGGCTTGCTCTTTTCAGGAACTTTTATGGACAAAAAGCTGGAAGAGCTAAATGGGTAGCATTTGGTTAACTATCCCCGCTGGTGCGCGGTGTGCCGTGAGTAAAGGCAAGCGTTCTTTACATAGCTGCAAATAAGATGGAGGAAACGACCACTGACGATAAATGTCAAGGTCTGCTGACCCTCCGGAGCCTCTCTACAGGGAGCGGCTCCAAACAACTTTCCTGATGCATGTTGAGTGATTGGCATGTGTGTAGCGAGGGAAGAAAAGGGCAAAGATTGAATTGGTCATGTATGGATAAAAGAGATGAGCGAAAGCGAACCTGCCGATAGCTTGTCCCGGGGAATCTCGGGAAAGCACCGAGAAAGCGGTACATCCTGACAAAACCGAGGCCTCGTGCGACCCTAGGGATAAGTGCAACGGAAACCTGTTTACTGGTTGCATGTCAGGCGTTGTTTAGGGGGCATGACTTTTATCCGGGCTTATTTGTGGGACACGGGAAGCCTCTTGCCGATGCTAAAAGGAAAGTACAAGTGTAAAAAAAAACGAGGCGATTACTAAAGCAGCAAGAGGTTGCGTATGGACCCGAAGTAGCTATGATGTCCCTGTAATGGGGGTGGAGCAAAGGGGTTCAATCATACCGTTTTCAAATTATTAACAACTCAGGATTATGAGGAAGATTTTTGAAGAGAAAACAAAATCCTAACCAATCAGTAAGGAAATGGTGTGGATAGCTTACAAGAAAGTAAAATCGAACAAAGGCAGTGCAGGCGTTGACCAAATCAGCATGGAAGAATTCGATGCCGAGAGGTCGAAACATTTGTACAAACTTTGGAACCGCATGTCATCGGACAGTTATTTTCCACCGCCACTTTTGACTTTTTCCGTAAAAAAGCGGTAAAAGCCCAACGTATTGATGAAGAAGTACTTTCAGATACAAATGACCATTTAATTGAAAACTTGCAGCTAAAGGAAAATGATTATATAAAAAGAGCTGCAATTCTTCTTTTTCATCCAAATCCGGAAAAATTTGTAACTGGAGCATACATTAAGATTGGATACTTTTTGTCCGATGAAAATTTAAAGTTCCAGGATGAAGTTCACGGAAATATTTTTGAGCAAGTTGAAAAGACTATGGATTTACTCTTTTCCAAATATATCCATTCGTCGATTAGTTATGAAGGATTAAATCGGGTTGAGAAATATGAATATCCAAAAGACGCAGTACGTGAAGCTCTTCTAAATGCTGTATCACATAAAGATTACTCAGAAGGAGTTCCAATTCAAATAAGCGTCTACCAAGATAAAATCATTTTCTGGAATGAGGGAAAACTACCAGATAACTGGACTATTGAAAAGCTATTAACGAAACACCCATCAAAACCTTTTAATCCAGACATTGCAAACGCTCTTTTTAGAAGTGGATATATCGAGTCTTGGGGCCGTGGAACAATTAAAATGATTAATGAATGCGTCAATTTTGGCATCCCAAAACCAATCTATTTTTACGATATGTCAGGATTTTGGGTCGAATTTAGAAAAGAAAATCTGAATCCCGAATATTTGAAAACTTTAGGCTTAAATGAAAGACAAATAAATGCTATTGAACATCTCAAGAATAAAAGGAAAATAACAAATAGTGAATACCAAACCATTTTTAAAGTTTCGCGAAATACAGCAAGTAGAGATTTAACAGATTTGGTAAATAAAGGATTGTTAAAAGCATCTAGCATAAAAGGAGCTGGTTCCTTTTACGAATTGCACCATTAATTGCACCAATTGCACCATGAGAACAGATTAAAAAGGAAAAAACGAAAAAAGAAACAACGAAACGGCAACAATCTGTATACGCCAGCCGGGGCTCCACAGCATATTGCAAGCTTCGTTTTACCTTGCTACCCGCTCACGGCTTGACACAATCGTAGCTGATTTGATAGCCCCGGCCGACCGCATACAGGTCAACGTTGTGGCGCATGGTACCGAAGGACCTGCGCTGAAAGATAATTATTCAATTCAACTTTGATTTGTTAACAAACTTGTTAACTTTGCTCTATGATTAGGGAGATTAAATTTTATGAAAATTATTTCCTTGAATTCTATCTATTGCTTGATTCCACTGTTCAAGAAAAAATTGAATACGTGTTTAAGTTCATTCGAACTGTAGATAGGATTCCTCAAAAATTTCTCAAACATATTGAAAGCACGGATGGATTGTATGAGATTCGAATTAAAGTCGGGAGTGATATTTACAGAGTCTTTTGCTGTTTTGACAAAGGTAAAATTGTGATTCTATTCAACGGATTCCAGAAAAAGAGCCAAAAGACACCTAAGAAAGAGATTGATAAAGCATTGAGATTGAAAAATGAATACTTTAATAATAAGAAAGGAGACTAACAATGAAACAGATTAGTGAAGCACGGACATTTGATGAGCTTCTTGATATTAAGTATGGTAAATTTGGTACCGAAAAGCGAGACGAGTTTGAAGTTAAAGCGAAAGCGTTTATTGTTGGAGAAATGATTAAAGAAGCTAGGAAAGACGCACATTTAACTCAGGAACAATTAGCAACAAAAACCGGAACCAAGAAAAGCTATATTTCTAGACTTGAAAACGGCAAGATTGATATTCAGATTTCGACTCTTTTCAAGATTTTTGAAGAAGGCTTAGGAAAGAGACTTGGCTTTACAATGCTATAAACCACGTCGCCACAACAAAAAATAAAGGTCATAGGCTGTGAGCAAAATATTGGGAGTTTAGTTCATTAAATAAGTTCACCGAAACTAAGGCTTCGGCTAGTGAAAATGATAAATTTATAACCAAAACAAAAGTTCGGCTCTGCTGGATTTTGGTTGTCTTGCTTTTCAAATCAGCCTACGCGCTTTATTATGACCGTTGGTGTGCCACGAAGTTGTGGTAATCCAGTAGGAGTAAATCCTACCTAAATAATTTTCTTAAAGATCATTGCTCCGTTCGGCATAATTCAAGCAAGCTTGATTCTGCTCTCTCTTATCGCAATAATGTACTGTTCATTTAGAAGAGCTGCCGACAGTTATGTCCGTGAGGATTGTCGCTGAAGCTCGGTATGTTCAAATGACCAAGCCGTAATGCGCAAGCGTAAGCATATGAGGGAAAACCTCACAGCCTGTCCACGAACATCGGGATACGGTTTGATGCAGGGGGCGCTGATAGTTTACCTATTATTGTTACTTTTATGATTAACAAAACGGAGTAAGCTATCAGGCTCTACTCTACGCTTTAATAATATGAGCGAACTGCAAATTTGATACTTTAACGGAAATATGGTAAATTGCGTCAAACCAATGACGGAATTATGGAATATTTAGTCAGAGACTTATCGAAGAACATAATAAAGAAATTGCAATCAAACAAAGTTGTAATAGTTTTCGGAGCTCGCCGTGTTGGAAAAACCGTGCTTGTAAAAGAAATACTTGACCTAGTAAATGAACCTGTACTTACATTAAATGGAGAAGATATAAATGTCCATGACAAACTTGCAATTAGAAGTGTAGAAAACTATAAACAGATTTTAGGTTCATTTAAGTTTCTATACATTGATGAGGCACAAAAAATACCTGAAATAGGATTGAAACTGAAGCTTATGATTGATGAGATTAATGGACTTAAAATTATTATTTCAGGCTCATCATCATTTGATATTCACAAAGATGCTGGAGAACCTTTAACGGGTAGAAAATATTCATTTAACTTATTTGCTCTGTCTGAAAATGAATACAACCAAATTGAAAATAGTATTTCTAAAGTTGACAAAGTACGTGAAAGACTGGTTTTTGGGAATTACCCGGAATTATTACATTTGCCTGATAGAGAAGACAAGATTGATTACTTAAACGAAATGGTTAGTTCATATTTGCTGAAAGATATTTTGGTTTATGAAAACATTAAGAATTCACAAAAAATATTCAACTTATTAAGACTGATTGCATTTCAAATTGGTGGAGAAGTTTCGCTTCAGGAATTGGGTAATCAATTAGGAATAAGTAAGAATACTGTTGAAAAGTACTTGGATTTATTAAGTAAGGTATTTATTCTTCACAAAGTTGAAGGATTTAGTAGAAACTTAAGAAAAGAAATAACTAAAAATTCAAGGTGGTATTTCTTGGATAATGGAATTAGAAATGCTGTGATTGCAAATTTTAACCCTATTGAATCACGAAATGATATTGGTGTTTTATGGGAAAACTATATGATTAGTGAAAGACTAAAATATCAGGAATACCAAAGACTTATGTCAAATAATTATTTTTGGAGAACATACGACCAACATGAAGTCGATTGGGTTGAAGAGAGAGAGGGGGCATTATTTGGTTATGAATTCAAATGGAAAGAAAGTAAGGTTAAAGTTCCATCTCAATGGAGGAATGCATATCCAAATGCTTCATTTGAAGTGATTAATAAGGATAATTTTGAGGGGTGGTTGAAGTAATTACTAAAAAGCAACAAAGCATATATCGCATTAAATCGCGTTATATGTAGTACGTTGGTGTGCCACGAAGTTGTGGTAATCCAGTAGGAGTAAATCCTACCTAAATAATTTTCTTAAAGATCATTGCTCCGTTCGGCATAATTCAAGC
>NZ_JBQTGI010000050.1:3991-13729 GCF_052400645.1 Saccharicrinis sp. GN24d3 | reverse complement strand
TATTTGGCTGAAATAATTAAGTAGTTGATTCTAAACGTCGTTATATGTTTGTTCAAATATGAAGATAAGTCACAAGTGGTTCATATAGCTAATGAACTATACATGTACCGGGTAGGTTCATATGAAAAGCAAATGAAGAACTTTATCGGTAAGCATATGAGGGAAAACTTCACAGCCTGTCCACGAACATCGGGATACGGTTTGATGCAGGGGGCGCTGATAGTTTATTTATAATTATTACTTTTAGTGGGTATTAATTGGAGTAAGCTATCAGGCTCTACTCTACGCGGTCATTGTAAAAAGTCAGGGGCTCTTTTAAAGACTTTGCCGGTAATAGGTGGTCAGTTGGAACTGAGACGAACAAAATCATAAATAGGTATGACAAGATTAGAAACCATAATTGCCGTAAATGACGTTGCTAAAACTTCAAAATTTTATCAAGACTTGCTGAAATTAAAGAGTAATCACGGTGGCGACAATTTTGAAATGTTAGCAAACCAAAAAGGAGAAGTTATCCTTTGTCTTCATCGTTGGGGTGAACACGACCACCCGACAATGAAAGACCTAAACATTGGAGTTGGTAACGGACTTATTTTGTATTTCAGAGTTTCGGAACTAAAAGAAGTGTGGGAAAGGGCAGCTAAACTAAATCTTGATATTGAAATGGATCTTCATTTGAATGAAAATTCGGGACAACAGCAGTTTGCATTTAGAGACTTGAATAATTATTACATCATTATTTCAGAATAGAGAAGAATGAATGAAAAAGAACAACGACCCGCTAATATCACCTTTACGCAAGCAGGAGTTTAGTGCTTCGTAGGACAGGAAAGTGCTAAATTTTAATTTCAGTTCTTCGCAGAAAGTTAAGTGATTAAAATTCCTGCCTGCGTATAGCTGAGAACCGTTATCGGTAAGAAGGTACGTTAAACCCGCAATATGCATTAGAAAATCTATTACACATTGAAATTGTTTCAAAACAAGACACTCCGCTGCTTCACTTCAACTCACCATAACGATGCTCCTGAAAGTAATCGGGACAAGTTATGCCTCATTTCAGTAAAGCCTTGTTTTATTGCACTTTCAATGTTCACGATGAAGTTCTAATGCATAATCAGGGTTAAAGGCGCATATTTCACAAATGAAAGGACTGACAATCTCAATATTATTTTTTATCAGCTTTCTTGTTAATGGACAAGTGAAAAAGTTGTCTGGTGATAGTGACATATTATTTTGGTATAAACAGCATGTTGATTTTATAAAAGAACTTGGAATAAAAGAAATTACCTCATTCCAAGAAGATTCGGTGTTCAGATTTTGGGATGGTAATAAAGTCGTTCAAATAAGTAATAATGGGAAATATTATCAGGGGTGCAGGGGGCACTGATAGTTTACTTATTATTGTTACTTTTAGTCACAGTAATTCGAGTAGACTTTCAGGCTCTACTCTACCCCAAAATTTAAAAAAAAATGAAAGAAGCCAGATTATATGTAGACTTTAATGAAATGATAGAAGAAGATTTAGTACTACTTTCAAAAACTGACATTAAAACGGATTCTGAAGGAAAAACTATCAAATTAAAGGAAGGGCTACATATAAAAATATACTCAGACGACTTGAACAGTTGCAATGAAGTTGACAATCTTATTGCCAATGGAATTGTAGAATTGAATACCCATGGCGGTTGGACAAGCGAGGTGAAATGGTGTTGTCGAATTGACAGCAAAGGTATTTATAATGAATCACAAGAATAAATGAAAAAATAAACGAGTGATTGGTTCTAAAAAGGATATTTTAGAGGTGATAAATGCAATGTTGTTCGAATTCTTCTGCAAGGGTGTGCTCGTGGTTTTGTAGTTGCAGATGGTAAAGAAGTAACTACTAATTTTTATTTTGAGCATGACCATACTTACGATTATATCAATTACTTGAAACAACATAAAGGAGATATAACCATCCAGGCTTTAGATGATATAGAGGCAATAGAACTATCAATGGAAGCACTCGACTTTTTACAATCGGAGGTAATTGGTTTTCACAGAATGAGTCATCAAATGTTTAAAATGAATATTATAAAATCCGAATCTCAGCGAATGGATTTTATAATTAAAACCCCTAAAGAAAGATACCTTGCTCTACTCAAAAATAATAAACAAGTAATTTCAAGAGTTCCCCAACATCAAATAGCATCATTTATCGGTATTTCGGCCGAGCACCTAAGCCGAATGCGCAAAGAAATACGTGATACAGAATGAAACGAGTATGTTCCTGTTTAATCCCAACTATAAATGACTCTTGTGAGTTTCATGAGTCACCTTTGAGAATTTTTAATTTAGACGAATGAATGAAAAACTTTCCATAACTGAAGCTCAGAAACTTGTGTTATTATCACAAAGCGTATTTCCTGCAAAAACAAAAGGAACATCTTTAGATAAGACATTAGAGAGTATAGAACACCTTGGTTACGTTCAAATAGATACCATTTCAGCTGTTCAACGTGCCCATCATCATACATTATGGAACAGAAATCCACACTATAAACTTTCCCATATTGATGAATTGGCGGAAAAGAAAAAGATATTTGAGTATTGGGCACATGCAGCAGCTTATTTGCCAATAAAAGATTATCGGTTTTCACTTCTTCGCAAACAAGCCATATACAAAGGCGATGAAAAACATTGGTACGAAAAGGACAAAAAACTAATGAATGTCGTTTTGAAACGCATTGAAAATGAGGGTGCATTGATGGCTAAAGATTTTGTCCACGACGGGAAAGTTGCTGAATGGGGTAGCAAACCTGCAAAACGTTCGTTGGAAAATCTGTTTATGCAAGGTGAACTCATGATTTCATCTCGTAAGAATTTCCATAAAGTTTATGACCTTACAGAAAGGGTTTTGCCCAAATCCATTGATACAAGTATACCAACACAAAAAGAATACATACGTTTTCTGATAACCAATTACCTAAAAGCTAACGGTATTGGGCAAGATAGCGAAATCGCTTATTTATTGAAGAATACGAAAAAGCTCGTTACTGCGGAACTGAAAGAAATGCAGTCAAATAAAGAGTTGATTCAAGTTAGTGTTAACGGGCAATTTTATTACGCGCTTCCAGAAGCTATACCATTGTTAGACAAACGACTTAGCCGAACCCAGTTAAAAATATTTTCACCTTTTGACAACCTGCTAATACAAAGGAAACGGATACAAAGCCTGTTCAATTTTGATTATCAAATTGAATGCTATGTTCCTGAAGCCAAACGTAAATACGGCTATTTTGCGTTACCTGTACTCTGGAATGGCAAGTTTGTTGCCCGAATGGATTGTAAAGCTGATAGAAAAACAGCTACCCTCCATATTTTACATTTAGCACTAGAAGATGGATTTAAAATTAACGATGCTTTCAATAAGGCATTAGTGAAGGAATTAATGTCGTTTATGGCCTTTAATAACTGTACTACAATTCAACTACATAAAACAACTCCTTCTCGATTCAAAGAGGTATTTCCAAAGACTTTTCTCGAATAAAAAATACTATTTCGCTCTGGTCAAACCAGTTTCTTAGCAAATATCAACGTCATAATTTTTCGCGGTCTGTAATTTTGCGTTTAGTATTTATTCTTTGGCTTTGTTCGGTAGTTTTTGGAAGCAACGGAAAATCGGTTCTTATATCAGGAACTGTAACGGCCTTTGCAACTATCGGTATATTTTGGATTGCCAATGTAAACTCAGGGCTTGGAGAATGGAGTGCTGCATTTAAAATCTTTCCGTTGGCTTGGCTTGAACTCTTAATTGTAGCATGGATAGCTTTAAAACTATATTCAAGAAATAAGTAAGATGGCTGTTTCAAATGATTTTCTGCAATACGTACTCGACCAGTTATCAAGTGGGGGAAATGTACACGTAAACAGGATGTTTGGCGGTGCTGCACTCTATCAGGAGGATTTGGCTTTTGCTTTGATTGCCAATGATATTTTTTACCTAAAAGTGGACAATACAAACAAAGAGAAATATATTGTAGCCGGTTCAACTCAACTGAAACCTTTTAAAAACAATTCTACCGTACTTTCTTTTTACAACATACCGGGCGATGTGCTGGAAAATTCCGACAAATTTGTGGAGTGGGAAAAAGAATCCTTAGATATTCAGAAGAAAAGAAACAGACAGTAATTATTTATGAAAATCAGAAATCATGAAAAAACATATGTGTGACCAATGCAAACTAAGAGCAAAATACGATAAGTCTCCTAAATCTGTGATTGGTAGATTTTGGCGATGGCATATTAACTTTTGCCCAGGATGGAAAGCCTATTTAAAATCATTGGATGACGAAAAAAAGACAGAAATTAAAAAGCATTATAAGCTGAATATATAGTAGAACAAATGGCTGAATTATTTAAAAACCTCTTCTCAAAAGAATTGATGTGTAATGTATCGGAATCCATTGCACACGTAAATTGCGATTTTTATAAACAAGACTTTCTTTCCAAAATATTTATCGAAAGCTGGGAGGAAATGGAATTTAAAGAGCGCATGCATCATATTGCTATGGTTGTGAGAACACAACTTTCAGATGATTTTAATGAATGTGTAAATGAGCTTTACCTAATGATTACTTATTTGAAATCGAGTGGAGCGGATAAATTTAAATTTGCCGAATTAGCCTATATTTTTATTCCTGATATTATTGAGAAATATGGCATGGAACATTTTGATACTTCTGTAGTTGCTTTTGAAGCCATTACACCATTTACTTCATGTGAATTTGCTGTTCGCCCTTTCATTATCCAATATCAGGATGAAATGTTAGACAAGGTTATGGAATGGACAAAGCATGAAAATGAACATGTAAGGCGATTGGCTTCGGAAGGTAGTCGTTCTCGCTTACCGTGGGGAATGGCAATTCAGTCATTAAAAAGTAATCCTGAACCTGTTCTTCCAATTTTGGAAGCTTTAAAAAATGATTCTTCTGAGTACGTTCGAAAAAGTGTAGCCAATAACCTCAATGATATTTCGAAGGATAATCCTGAAACGGTTATTGAGGTAGCAAAACGATGGAAAGGCAACACAAAAGAAACCGACTGGATTGTCAAACACGCTTGCCGTACCTTATTAAAGGCAGGTAATAGCGAAGTATTGCAGTTGTTTGGTTTTGCTCCGCCTGATAAAATTGAGGTTAATGATTTGACATTGATAAACGAAAACTTAAAAATGGGAGATGAACTTGAGTTTTCTTTTTCACTGAACAATCTGTCTTCAAAATCAGAAAAGGTAAGATTGGAATATGCTATTTACTATATGAAGAAGAATGGCAGTCTATCAAAGAAAGTGTATAAAATCAGCGAGAAGGAATATGCAGCCAACTCAGTTACAAAAGTTGTACGTAAACAGTCTTTTAAGATTGTAACCACCCGAAAGTTTTATGTGGGAGAGCATATCCTGAGTGTGATTATTAATGGGCAGGAAATAGAGGAACGAACATTTGAATTGAATGTATAAAAGCCATAATGACTTTATTAGATGTGGATTATAGGATTAATATCGACAATATGTTTGGCTCTAATTGCCTGGATGTCAATTAAGTTAAATCAGGCACTAAAAAAGGGAAGCTTACATCGGCGGGGTTAAGTTCAGCAGTAAATATACGTAATGCGGGACAATTTAGTATATTTAAACAGTAAAGCTTTGAATAAACAATGTTTCGGTTTGATGATGAAGTGCCTTGAAATACGGGACTACGCATATTGGAGCTAATTTTAAAAAATCAGACAAGGTGATGAATTTATCACTTAAATATTTTTTCATTCTTAAACTTTCTCGTATGTTTTTTGTAAACTATTTAAAATATACACTTTTAATGTCAATCATTTTTTCGGGATTAGGTGTCGTCAACGCACAGACCAAAATTGGTTTATTTGATAACCATATAGATATTGGAGAGGTAAAAAGTTCTGGATTTGCATCGTATAATGAAAAGAATCAGACTTATACCATTGGAGGAAGCGGAAAAAACATGTGGTTTGACAATGATGATTTCCATTACCTATGGACGACCATGCAAGGTGACTTCATCTTAAGAACAGAGGTTGAGTTTTTGGGCTCTGGTGTCGATCCTCATCGCAAAGCAGGTTGGATCATAAAGAACGATCTGAATAGTGAGACGCCACATGTAAATGCGTGTGTTCATGGTGACGGGCTTACGTCTTTACAATACAGAACCACTATAGGAAGTAACACGGAAGAAGTAGTATCCAAAGATAGTTTACCAAGCGTTATTCAATTAGAAAGAAGAGGGAATGAATTTATCATGTCAACTTCAACTTTCGGAGCCCCTTTCGTTGAAGTCAAAACAATAAATGAAGGCATCAATAAGCAAGTTTATGTTGGTCTATATGTATGCTCACATAATCCTGATATCCTGGAAGTAGCTAAATTTAGAAATGTTAGAATCATTCGTCCTGCGCCATCGGATTTTCAGCCATACAGAGACTATATTGGCAGTCATCTTGAAGTTTTGGAAGTTTCTACCGGTCATAGACAAATATTGCACAGCACTTCAAACTCCATTCAAGCTCCTAACTGGACGCCAGATGGAGAACAATTAATCTATAATTCTGAAGGCCGACTGTATCGATACAATCTCTCAGATGGTAGAATAAGTCCACTTAACACAGGCTTTGCCATTAATAACAATAATGATCATGTTCTTACTTTTGATGGTACCTTAATGGGGATTAGCCACCATAATGCCGAAGATAATAATCAATCAACTTTATATTATTTACCTGTAAAAGGCAACGCTAAACCTGTCCAGGTCACACCCCGTGGTGCTGGCAATTCATACCTCCATGGTTGGTCACCTGATAATAAAAAGATGCTTTTCACGGGACATAGAAAAGGACAATTTGACATTTACTCAGTTGATATTTTGACTGGGGAAGAAGTGCAATTAACAAATCAAAAAACCTTAGACGATGGGTCAGAATATAGTCCTGATGGAATCCATATCTTTTTCAATTCTGTCAGGTCTGGTAGAATGCAACTTTGGAGAATGAATGCCGACGGAAGCCATCAAATTCAACTGACGCATGATGAATACAATGATTGGTTTCCACACGTAAGTCCTGATAAAAAATGGATTGCTTTTATTTCTTTTCCAAAAGATATTGATGTTAATGATCATCCATTTTATAAACATTGTCTTTTAAGAATTATGCCCTACAATGGGGGGACTCCCAAAATAATTGGATATATATATGGTGGTCAAGGATCAATAAATGTCCCAAGTTGGTCTCCAGATAGCAAGTTCATTTCATTTGTCTCAAATTCTAAGCTATAACATATTTCCAATACTGAATATTGCAGATTCTGACTTGAATGAAAAATGAATTAAGAAATACAGAACAATCAGTAAGGTTATAAACTTTTTTTAGTGTAAAGTCTAATCTATAACTTTATCAAACTGCGAATCTTAGCGAATATTGTAAACAGAATTAAACTAATGATAAAACCTTTCGGAAAATGGCACAGAAAATTACAGATGAAATTTGTTGGGGAATTATTGGTGTAGGTGATGTTTGTGAAACAAAAAGCGGACGACCACTTATACAAGTACCCAATTCAAGTGTTAAGGCTGTTATGAGAAGAAATTCTGAAAAAGCAAAGGATTTTGCTCAACGACATGGTATTGAAAAGTGGTACGATAATGCCGATGATTTACTGAATGATCCTGAGATAAACGCTATATATATTGCAACACCACCAGAAACTCATGCTGAATATACCTTGAAAGCAGCAGCTCTTGGGAAACCGGTTTATGTGGAAAAACCAATGGCACGCTCACATAAAGAATGCTTATCAATGGTAGAAGCATGTAAAAAAGCAAATGTTCCTTTATATGTGGCTTTTTATCGCAGAACACTACCAAATATTCTTAAAGTAAAGGAACTAGTTGATAATGGTTCTATTGGAGACGTTAGAAGTATAGATATAAAGGTACAAATGACAATTGAAAATGAAATTGTAGGAACCCACGACCACTCTAATAATTGGCGAGTTGATCCTGAAGTTGCAGGTGGCGGTTACTTTTACGATTTGGCTTCGCATCAATTAGATGCACTCGATTTCATTTTTGGTCCTATCACTGAGGCAAAGGGGTTTTCTGAAAATCAATCAAAAGCCTATAAAGCTGATGATATCACTGTTGGTGTTTTTAAATTCAAAAATGGAGTTTTAGGAAAAGGGTTGTGGGCTTTTAATACCAGTAAGGCGTCGCAATATGAAATGACAACAATAATTGGTAGCAAAGGACAAATATCTTTTCCTTTTTGGGGTGATCATCATGTTACTTTAAAATTAGAGAATGAACCCGTTAAGAAATTTGAATTTGAAGTTCCTGAATACATCCAGGAGATACTTATTCAAACTATTGTAAATGACCTACAAGGTAAAGGGAAATGCCCTAGTACGGGAGTTTCAGGAGCCAGAACAAATTGGGTTTTGGAGCAAATAGCAGAGTAAAATTAAATATAAAGAGATGAATACTACAATTAATTCTATTTATTGTAACAGGTTCTATCTGTTTTCGATTTACAATTAATAAGCTTTTATTAAAACCGGAAACATCATCCGTTATTGCTGCAGGACGTTCATCAGAACGCAATGTATGAATATTAATATTTTCAAGATGAAGTCCATCAATATGACGGCCGTCAGGCTAAGGGTAGAATACATGGGTATGTAATTGATTAAAAACACGAGCGCCAACGGCGCGAAGTCTCTAGCCCAGGGTGTAAGCCCCGGGATATTAGACGGGTTATGGTATAGCGCCAACGGCGTGAAGTCTATTCCAAAGCCGGTCGTTCCTCCAGAAAACCCCATATGTCCTAATCCCATACATATCGCGCATCATACGCCACATTATATTTTTTCAGAAAAGCGCTGTATTCGTCCTTAAACGATTTGTTTTTGTGATGTTCATTTTGGTTTATGATATAGTTACGGACAACGTCAATTTGTGACGGGTTTACAGAAAAAGCACCATAACCTTTTTGCCAATAAAAACTCTTGTAATGGCGCCCTTTTCCTTTTACCCATCCCGAAGAATGGCTTTTGACGGTCTCTATCAATTTCATTAGAGCTATTTTTTGAGAAAGTAGAACGAGTAGGTGAACATGGTCGGTATGCCCTCCGACTATTACAGGATTGCATTCAAGTTCCCTGCAAGTTCCTCCAAGATAATTGAACAGTTCGTTGTTTATTGGTTCGATGATAAAAGGGTATCGGTCTTTTGTGCTAAATATGATATGTGTGTAGTTGTAAACAAGAGATTGAGGCATGTCTTTTTTATTTAAGTCACGAACATTTTGGAATATAATTTACAATGATTATTGGCACAAACCAAGCTTTATGGACTGTATAGCGAGGGAAAATAGAGCACAACGAGGGTTTATACTTCACGCCTTTGGCGCTCGATTTACATTGGTACTACATCCCAGCCCTGGCAGGCTGGGCTTTTGACGTCACGCCTTTGGCGCTAAGTTTGTAAAAAACAGCTTAGCCCGACGGCTATAAATAAAATGACGGGTGACGGGCTAAGGGTAGAATACATGGGTATGTAATTGATTAAAAACACCAGCGCCAACTGCGCGAAGTCTCTAGCCCAGGGTGTAAGCCCCGGGATATTAGACGGGTTATGGTATAGCGCCAACGGCGTGAAGTCTATTCCAAAGCCGGTC
>NZ_JBQTGI010000050.1:0-3895 GCF_052400645.1 Saccharicrinis sp. GN24d3 | reverse complement strand
ATCGCGCATCATACGCCACATTATATTTTTTCAGAAAAGCGCTGTATTCGTCCTTAAACGATTTGTTTTTGTGATGTTCATTTTGGTTTATGATATAGTTACGGACAACGTCAATTTGTGACGGGTTTACAGAAAAAGCACCATAACCTTTTTGCCAATAAAAACTCTTGTAATGGCGCCCTTTTCCTTTTACCCATCCCGAAGAATGGCTTTTGACGTCACGCCTTTGGCGCTAAGTTTGTAAAAAACAGCCTAGCCCGACGGCTATGGTTCCCGGCCGGGAATGACGATGCTATAATGAATAAGTATTCGAATGAAATGAAGATAAGACTCCTTTCTTTGTCCGGGTGGTATAATGTGGATGCAAAGATTAGATCTATTATGGAAAATTTTAATTACTATTGTCAGTAGGTAAATATTATTAATGGTTTATAATCAAGCGATCACAACAATATTTTATTATGAATAAACACTGCCTATTACTGACTTTTATTTTTTTAATACCTCTATGGATAGGTGCTCAACAAACAGAAAAGCCCAACATCCTCTGGCTAACATCAGAAGACAATAGTGCCGATTGGCTGGGTTGTTACGGCAACCCCTATTCAAAAACACCAAATATCGATAGACTGGCACAAGATGGATTTCAATATATGAATGCTTTTGCCAATGCTCCTGTTTGCGCACCTTCGCGCAGTACTTGGATTACGGGAATTATGGCAGTTTCTATGGGAACACAGCATATGCGCAGCTATTATCCCATTCCTCATCATAAGATAAAGTACTACCCTGATTATTTAAGGGCAGAAGGTTATCACTGTGCCAACTACAAAAAAAAGGATTACAATATTGGAGGAAGGAAAAACGCTAGTTGGGATAATGATAGCATCTTAAATTGGGAGTCGCTAAAGAATAGTCAGCCATTTTTTCAGGTCATAAATATGGGAGAATCCCATGAAAGCAGGGCTTTTGGTGATGTATATAACACCCAACACGATCCTAAAAAAACAAGGCTCCGCAAATACCACCCTGATGTGCCCGGTATGCGCGAAAATTATGCCCACTACCATGATGCCATACATAAGATGGATGCTAAGGTCGGTAATATGTTAGCCAAGCTTGAGGAGATGGGGATGACAGAAAATACCATAGTTGTATATGTATCTGACCATGGGGGAGTATTGCCCCGAAGCAAACGTTTTTTATTTGCGAATAGTCTGCATTGTCCGCTTGTGGTTCGTATTCCAAAGCAATTTAAGGAGCTATGGCCGGCGAACAAACCAGGAACTAAAATAGATCGATTGGTAAGTTTTGTGGATATGCCCAAAACATGGGTGAGCCTGGCAGGAGGAACACCGCCGGAGTATATGCAGGGTAAAGTTTTCCTGGGACCCCAAGCAGAGCCGGAAGCACCATTTCATATGGCTTTCAGGGGACGCATGGACGAAAGGGTGGATAACGCAAGGGCACTTTGTGATGATAGATATCTTTATATCCGAAACTATATGCCTTATGTGCCCTGGATGCAACACCTGGACTACTTATGGACCATGGAAGCAACCAAAGCCTGGGAAAAAGCGATTGGTGACGGCAAGGCCAGTGAAATCCAAGCTCGTTTTTTCTCCCCTAAAGTATGGACGGAAGAGCTTTACGATATGCAAAAAGACCCGGATTGCACAGCTAATTTGATAGACAACCCTGAGGTGGAAAATATGGCCGTTAAGATGCGTAAACACCTGCGTAAAAAACAAATGGAAATATATGATGCCGGATTGCTGCCCGAATCGGAGATGGTTCGCCTGGCCAATGAAAACAATACTACGATTTACGAGATGGTTCGTAATCCGGGATTATATCATGTTGAAGCAATACTGGATGCAGCCGACCTGGCGCTGGAAAAAGACAGGGCTAATCTTCCTGAACTTCGCAAATTATTGGAAAACCCGAATCTTGGACTGAGATATTGGGGTATGATTGGCTGCTTTTTGCTGGATGACCAACCAGCAGGATTAAAAATGATTAACGATGAATCGCACGAAGTAAGGGCAATGGCCGCCTGGACATTAATTAAAACGGGTAAAAAGGAAAAAGGGATTCAATGTATAACTGATATGATTAACGAGCGTTCATACGCCATGCTTACCTTAATGAATATGGTAGAATGGATAGGCGAGGACGGCAAAGCCTTAATGCCGGCTGTTAAAGCTATAAACCTGACCGAGAAATACGCAAAACAATACAAATACCCTATCCGCATGAGAAACCATTTGTATACGTTGTTTGGGGAATGATTTAAGTAGACAGTGACCAGTAATCGGTGATCAGTATTCAGTTTGTGAACAGAAACCTGACAACGTATTGAAGCTTCCTAAAACACAGCGTAGTGCCACGGTAAACACATTTAAAAAGAATATCAATGATCCTCATGAAAACAAGAACCTTGTGATGTTCCCGAAATATGAGTCAGTTGTAAACGAACTACACCAAAAATTACACGAAACGTTTTTCGGAAACAATCATGAGTAAACTACTGCTTCCAATACCTCGAAAAAGTAAAAGATAGCTATTGTAATTAGTGATTCTTAGAAAACTCGTATTTTTTTATAACCACTAATTAGTGCCAGCAAGAGAAGTCCACTTTTTTCGCTTCACATACCCGCTGACTCCCTAAAGGGAGAACCGCCAACCCGCACAGTACAAGAAGCTTCCCCTTTAGGGGTTAGGGGTAAGCATTTATGGTTTTTATTAATTTGGAGACTTTTCATTCAGAGACTAATTAGGCTAAGATTTATTGCACTCAGATGACTGAAATGTAATTTTTTTCAAGTTTAGATAAGTTGGGAGTAAAATTGTTGACAGGCAGTTGATAATTAAATCGGAAAGCTGTAAATTATACATGTATATACATACTAACCTGATATCATGTATTTGTAATATTTAACGGATGGTTTAATTATAATTGGAGGAACTTACAATGGAAGAACAAAAATTAGAAGTAATTAAAGGTTTATTCGAAGACCGAGACTGGCAAGAAATAGAAGGCTATGCCGAAGGTACAAAAGCAAAAATGTTACGGGATGATGGATATGCAAAAACCATGTTACTTAAGTTGCCCAAAGGATTCCGTGCCGATCGTCATACGCATTCTACTGTAGAGCAATTCATTGTACTAAAAGGAGAATATGCCAGTGATGATGCAGCATATCCTGAAGGATCGTATGTAATGTTTGACGCAAATGAAGAGCACGGACCTTTTGAGGCGAAGGAGGAAACTTTAATCCTTGTTATTAGGGACTCTAAAACTTATTAACCTGAGTTCGTCATAAAATTTTAATCGAACTCAGGTTATTAGAAATAACAACCCCAAAAACCTCAAAGATTTTCAAAATTAACAGGATGTCTCGAATGTTAACTCGAAAATCATAAGTAAAGTCATCATAGGTCTTGCTTTGATTATTGGAAATTGGTAACACCTGGCGATGCCAGTTACGAAATGTATGTAAATTCAGGCAAAACCTTCAGCTAAGTGCTGGAAATCTCCAGCTAAGTGCTGGAAATAACCGGCTAAGTTCTCGAAACATTCAGCTAAGTAGTTGAAACCACCTTCTAAGTGCACAAAACATCCGGCTAAGTGTTCGTAAGGCTGGCTAAGTGCCCGAAATGACTTTCGAAGTGTTCGAAATGACTTTCAATGTATTCGGAATCATTGGCTAAGTGGCAGAAACAATATTCTAAGAATAAAAAACAACCGTTTAACTGTACGAAATGAGTTTCTAAGTTAAACGGTTGTTTTTTGATGGTTAAAAAAGACTTGATACGTTACTACTCAGCAAGCAAAAACGAAATATAAGTAACATGGTTTCCTTGCTGTATTTGTTTCTGAGTTGCAAAGCGT
>NZ_JBQTGI010000049.1:0-16149 GCF_052400645.1 Saccharicrinis sp. GN24d3 | reverse complement strand
AAACTTCCTCATTGGGGAAGTCCGTCTGTGTATGTGTTTTTGTACCAATAGGTTCCCTTAAGTTAACGGCTATGGAACTTGATTCGGGAGCCGCTACGGCTAAAGGAGAGTGTGGTTGTTCCAATTTAATGGATGCTGAAATATTTGTGTCGAAGTGTGCCCGAAGGGTATTTTTCTATGGAGAAAAACCTAGAACCTTATGATGGTATTATTCTTTACTTCTAAAAGCACTTGGAGACTCTTTAAAATAGCGTTTAAAAACTACTGAAAAATAGGAGGGATCAGCAAATCCGCACATAAAGCCTATTTCAGAGATAGTCTTATCTGAACTCTTTAACAACTCAGCGGCTTTCCTGAGTTTGATGTTTAATATAAAATCCTTAACAGGCTTTCCCGTAATGGCTTTTGCCTTACTATATACCAAGGTACGACTCATAGCCATTTGTTCCACAAATGCAGCTACATCAAAATTGGGGTTTTCCATGTTTTTCTCCACAATACTGATAGCCTTGTGCAAGAATTTTTCGTCCGCTGAACTTTGCGTAACTTCATGTGTGTTTAACCCCAGATCATGACTAAAGCGCTCTTTTACAATTTTTCTGTTTGCCAGTATGGATTCTATCTGTGTAAAAAGTAGAGATGTATTAAATGGTTTTGCAATATATGCATCTGCCCCTGATTTTAACCCTTCAATATGGCTCTCTACAGAGGTTTTCGCTGTTAGCATAATAATCGGGATGTGACTGATTCTAAGATCTGATTTGAGTATCTTACAAAATTCTATACCATCGATTTGAGGCATCATCACATCCGAGATGATAAGGTCAGGTTCATTAGTTAAGAGAATGTTTAACGCTTCTTTGCCGTTTTTTGCAGTGATAACAGTATAATTTTTTGACAACAGTTCTTTGACGTACTCACGGAGTTCCCATTCATCTTCAACAACTAAAACAGAAAGATCAGGATTATCTATTCTCGCATCGTCGATATCAATTAATTCAGGTTGGTGCTGAACTTCTGGCAAATCGATATTTGGCGTTGCGAAATCTTTAGTTTGAAAGTGCTCGTTGCCTAAAGGTAATGTAACTATAAAAGTGGCTCCTTCACCCTTGTTGCTGATGGCCTTTATGGTACCATTGTGTAATTCTACCAGGCGTTTAGTTAACGCAAGCCCTATTCCTGTTCCGCTAATATTGTTTTCAACCTGATAATATCGTTCAAAAATAGAATCTAGTTCAGTGGTAGGAATACCGCTTCCGGTATCTTCTACTTTAACTATTGCATATTTCTCCTCTGTATAAACAGATATGCTTATATGTCCATTGGGAGGGGTGTGTTTTAGGGCATTGGTAATCAGGTTCGAAACGATTTTAAATAACTTATCGTTATCATACCATACCTTAATTTGGTTTTCAGTAGGTTTAAAACTTAAATGTATGTTTTCAATTTTGGCCTGATGAATAAAATAGGTGAGGATTTCGTTACAGTGCGCAACCAGATCATTTTTAGTTACTTTAAGTTTCAATTCAGACATCTCAGATTTTCTGAAATCAAGAATTTGATCAATTAATAGGGTCATTCGCTGTGCGTTGCGGTAAAGAAAAGGGAGTAAACTTCTAAATTCTTTATCACTTCCCCCACTTTTAACCAGATGTTGCAGTGGATTATAAATCAGGGTAAGCGGAGTTTTTAATTCGTGAGATATATTGGTGAAAAAGCTTAGTTTTAATTGGTTTACCTCTTGCAATTGCTCACGTTCCTTCTCCTTAATAAGTATTTTCTGGCGTAATTTAATCCTCTCCATTCCTGCACGCCATATTATGTAACCAGTTACTATCATAAAGAGGAATAATAGGGATTGAAACCATCTGGTTTTCCACCAGGGAGGTAATATTTTCAGGTGAATATTGGTTGTGTCATTATTCCACATTCCATTTCTGTTTCTGGCTTTCACTCGAAAAATATATTCTCCTGCCGGTAAATTTGAATAGATGGCATTTCTTCCTTTGCCTGTGTGCCAAACATCTTCAAAAGGTTCTAACCTATACGAATATTCGGTAGACTCAGAAAAAGGTATGTCGAAGGCATTAAAGTTAAACTGGTAGCTAGCCGATGAATAATCTAGTTCGATAGAATATTTATTAAAGACATTGATGGCGAGAATTGAATCTTTAATATTATTTTTTTCAGATGTTAAAGTGGAGAACGAAGTAATTACAGTAGCAGGAGTTTGTGTATAAGGTTCCGTACTTTGCGGATAAAAACGAGTTATTCCCTCATTACTGCCAAAATATACCAAACCATCACTTGATTTTAATATTGATGCCTGAAAATATTCTACACCACCATCCATGCCCAAGGTATTAAACATGGAAATTTCTTCGGTTGAATTATTTTTATTAACTCTCAATAAACCTTCGTTAGTACCTACCCATAAATGATTTTTTTTATCATAATGCAATGACAGATACATCAACGACATTGGGATATTTTGTGTAATATAATTTGAAATTTTTTTGGTTTGCAGATCATAATGCAGCAATGCTTTATTTGTTCCGAAAATAAGGTTACCCTGTCTGTCTTCGACAACAGAATATACTGACCGACCAAATGAATCCGGTACATTGGATAACGAAATTCTTGTGATAAATCTGTCCAGTTTAAGTGAATATCCAAGGATACCCCCATGGGAAGAAAACCAGATAGTACCCTTTCCGTTTTCTGTAGCAGAAATAAATGCTGGATTGATTTGTTGAAAAAACTGTTTTGTGTTGACATTATTATACATCACCGTAGAACCTTTTTGAGTATCTACTTTCCATAATCTGCCATCCGAAACCCAAAGCCTGTTTTGGGAATCACGAAACAGCATATGTGTTGCATTTTTATTAATATCTCTGAGAAGGGGATGTTTATGTGCATCGGTGAAGGAATGTGTTTTTTTATTGAAAAAAAAGAGTCCCTTGGTATAAGATCCAACCAATAACACATCTGAAGTGAATTCTGAAATAGATGTTATTTTTTGTATGTCGGAATTAAAGAAATGATCGAACGTGAGCTTTTTTCTATCAAATAGATTTAATCCTCCGCCATCAGTACCAACCCAAATCTTGCCGTCCCTGTCTTCATAGAAACATAAAATTGTTTTATTTGAAGGGCCGAATTTACTTTGATTCGAATAACTTAATTGCTCAAAATTTGAAGGGTAGAGTATAATCCCGCCGGATCTTACCGTTCCTAAAAACACCATCCCGTTGGAGTGGAAAGTAATATCGTTTATAGAATTGTCAGGTAAAATGTCTGAGGCACTCGGTCCTATTTCCAAAGAATTAAGGAAATTAAAGTTTTTGTCGAAAAGCTGTATCCCCGCGCCATCGGTGGCAACCCATAAGGTGCTGTCAGTATCCCGAAATTCCATATCAAGTATAATGTGGGACTTTATTCCGGAATTTTGCTCATTGAATATTTTTAAGATTTTTCCTGTTCTGGATATTTTAAGTACATTACTGTATGTAGCACAATATATATAGTGATCTACAATGTGGATACCGCGTATTCCAGACATGGGTGTTTGACAAAAAATAGATATTTCTCCTGTTTCTTTGTTTAAAAGATATAACCCGGAATAATAGGTTCCGATTAAAAAGTGTTCCTCGTCAAAAGATACGATTTTATCAATATATAGTTGTTCTTTGGCATTTGAAAAAAGAGGTTTTAGCTGCTTATCGTTATAACTTCTGTCCTTTTTATTATATACATGGATTTTCCAGTTCGTATCTGGAAACCAAATCTCATCTTCAGTCTCGAAAATGCAATTGGTGCCCAGCGTATTGCTAAATTTGCACCTTACAAAATTATCATTTTTCCTATTATAACGATTTATACCATCAGAGGTAGATATCCAAATATCACCGTTCGAATCTTCATGGATTAGGCTTATGTCATCGGATGAGATAGAATAATCGTCATCACTATTGTGAAAATACTTTTTGACATCATTACCGTCAAACCGGTTTAAACCATGGGCGGTTCCCATCCATATATAACCTACATGGTCACGAACAATTGAATGAACAGATTTTTGAGACAAGCCATAATTACCCGATATCGATTTCGTTCTATAGGCGGTGTTGCCTTTGGCTTGGTACACAACTGAGAAAAATAGGGCAATAAGCAAGATGTTTCGAGATAGACCCATTAATAGTTATTTTGTCGTCTAATTTAGTTATCCTTTTAAAAGTTGGCAAAACTATTTACATCCTATATGTTTATTAAATGTTTATGATCTGTAAATCTAACCTTTAAGATATTTCAGAAAATCTTGCCTTATCTGGTTATTAAAGTTTTAAATGTGTCTAACAAGGTTCTGTCAATTGATTTTATTTTTTTTGACATTTGTATCAATACATATACCAACATATAAAGCAATGGTAGGAAGATTCAGGTTCTATGCTCGAGTGCTCTAAAAAAAAAAATTGCGTGCACGAGAACACATTGTGAGTTGTCAATGTAAATTATTTTCCACATTTTTGTCTACTACATAATGTTTAAGTGTTTAAAAGTGAAGTCGAAATCAAATTATACGTTAAAAGATATTGCTGAGATGGCAGATGTTTCGCGAGGAACTGTTGACAGGGTTATACATGGGCGGGGTGTAGTTTCGAAAGGCACTTACGATAAGGTCAAGTTGATTCTTGATAAAATAAATTACCAACCAAATTTAGCGGCACAATCACTACGAAAAGGAGAATTGTTTAAAATTGCAATATTGGTTCCAGATGGAGACTTTGACGTGTTTTGGAAAAAAGCGATGGATGGTATTGAGAAAGCCGTTAAGGAGCTATCTTTCTTAGGAATTAATGTCAGTATGCATTTGTTTAATTCATTTAAGGAGGTTAGTTTTTCTTATAATGCTAAACAGATTTTAAAGGAAGGTTGTGATGGAGTGCTGGTTGCTCCTGTTTTTTATAACGAGGCGAATGAGTTTTTTGAAGAGTGTCATAAACAAGGCATTCCCTATGCGACATTTAATACCGATATTAAAGAAATAAATACACTTTGCCATGTAGGACAGGATTTGGTAAAAAGTGGAGAGACAGCAGCTAGTTTGTTAAAAAAAGTATTGAATGAAGATGATGAATATCTGATCATTCATATCGATGAGGATATAACAAATGCCAAACATATACAGGAAAAGGAAAAAGGTTTTGTACATTATCTGACTGAAAAAGGGGTGTTTAATGACAAAATTCGAATTTTGAAAGTGGAAGATCCTAAATTGATTGAAAAGAAGATGGTAGCCATACTGGACGAGTTCCCAAAGATTAAGGGAGTTTATGTATCCACATCTAAGGTTCATTATGTTGCAGATGTTATTGAGGCATATTCATTTAACCTAGTTCTTATTGGTTATGATCTTATTGATGAAAACAGAAAGCATCTAAAAAAAGGCAATATAGAGTTTTTGATTTATCAGAATCCCGGGTTACAGGCAAGTTCGGCTATTACAATGCTCGTAGATCATCTAGCCTTTAAAAAAGAAGTTCCCAAGATAAAACTTCTGCCAATTGAAATTGTTATTAAAGAAAATTATAGAGACTATACGGCATAAAAAATAATAAAAAAGCAATGAAGGCTTTACTTTTAGGAGTAAGGCCTTTTTTTTTACCCAATTATTTTCTGATTAAAAAATAAAGTGACACTAGAGCCTTTCGAGTCGTATTTAGAAATATAATAATGTCTACGTAAGTTTATATAATAAAAAAACGTTCACGTGCCAATATTTTGATTGAGATTTAATAAATTATTTATTATTTATAATTTTTGAATCTGAAGTTGCGTTATGGTTTGATAAATAGTTAATAGGAGTGTTTTGTGGCAAGGATTGCACTTATAAAAAAATATTTTTTGGGATGTGTTAGTAAACTAAAAATAATAATAGTGCACGTGAACTATTATTATTTTTTCTATATTTGCACCATAAAATTTACAAAATCATGAGACATGAATAAAATTTTAGCTCAAAGAATTGATAATGTACAACGGTGGTTTAAAGACTTGATGCAAGCGAGAAATCCAATTTCAAATAATAACTGGAACTACGAGAGTGATGTAAAAGCCGATTTCGTTATAGGCTATGATAAAGATAATCTGTATCTGAAATTTTATGTTCAGGAATCGAATACAAAGGCTGTTAATACAAAGTTTAATGAGCCGGTTTACGAAGATAGTTGTGTTGAGTTCTTTATTTCTTTTGATGGTAAAAGCTACTATAACCTAGAGTTTAATTGTATAGGTAATGTTTTAGGAGGTTATGGCTCTGACCGAAATAACCGTGAAACATTAGCTCCTGAGCTAATTGAAAAAATCAGTACAAGACCATCTTTGGGTAAAAACAGAATCGAAATTATTGATCGTAAGACCGACTGGAACCAGGAAGTGGTGATTCCAAAAGAAGTTTTTAAAAATGAGGAACTCAATAGTTTTGAAGGATTAAAAACTACATGTAATTTTTATAAGTGTGGCGATAAACAAGTGTTTCCCCATTACTTATCGTGGAGCCCGATAAAAGTAGAAAATCCTGATTTTCATTTGCCTGAGTTTTTTGGAGAAGTGGTGTTTAAATAAATCTAAGTAATGAAAAAGCAAATATTAGTTACCGGGGGTACCGGTTATATTGGTTCACATACAGTAGTAGAACTTCTCAATGAAGGATTTGAAGTAATAATAGTGGATAATTTATCCAATTCTGACATTAGTGTGCTCGAGAACATAGAAAAGATAACAGGTGTAAAGCCTGCTTTTGAGAAACTCGATTTATCCGAAGCACTGCAAACAGAAAACCTGTTTGAAAAATATAGGGATATCGACGCCATTATTCATTTTGCAGCTTTTAAGGCGGTGGGCGAGTCGGTTGAGAAACCATTGGATTATTATTCGAATAACCTGGGGTCGTTATTGAACCTGCTATCTTGTATGAATAAGTATAAGGTTTCTAATGTCGTATTCTCTTCTTCGTGTACGGTTTATGGTCAACCTGATAAATTACCTGTCACCGAAGAAACTTTGCGACGCGAAGCAGAATCGCCTTATGGAAATACAAAAAAAGTTTGTGAAGATATTCTTCAGGATTCGGTAGCTGCTTATAGAAATTTGAAGGGCATAGCTTTAAGATATTTTAATCCAATCGGGGCGCATAAATCGGCATTGATTGGCGAATTACCTGTTGGTATTCCTATTAACTTAGTGCCTTTTATTACACAAACAGCAGCTGGTGTCAGAAAAGAATTAAAAGTCTTCGGAAATGACTATGCTACATCCGATGGTAGTGCAATTAGAGATTACATCAATGTGGTGGATTTGGCAAAAGCACATGTGGTTGCTGTTGATAGGTTAATAAATACTAACAACAAACATGATTATGAAGTTTTTAATCTGGGAACTGGCAGAGGCCTTTCTGTACTTGAATTAGTGGAAACATTTCAGAAAGTAAACGATTTAAAATTGAACTATAGCATAGTTGAACGTCGAGAGGGAGATATAGAGAAAATTTACGCGGATACTACATATGCAAATGCAGAGTTAGGTTGGAAAGCAACTGAAACGCTTGAAGATACTTTGTTGTCAGCTTGGAATTGGGAAAAGAATGTTAGAAATATAAAATAGTAAGAGTATGGAGTTAAATAATTTTTCAAAGGTAGAGAAGAGTTACATCGAAAAAGCAAATGTAGGTACGGTAACTACAAAAGTTCCCTACATACCGGTTGATAACTTTCCTCAATTAGGAATGTTCACCGCACTGAGATTTCTAGAGTGGGTGGCTGAAAATCCGGAGGGTGTTATAAGTCTACCAACAGGGAAAACACCCGAGTATTTTATTCGTTGGACAAAGTACTTGTTAGAGAATTGGAATACTAATAAGGGAAAAAAGCTTCGTCATGAAAATGGCTTAAAGGTGGAAAATAAGCCAGATTTAAGTAAACTCCATTTTGTGCAGATCGATGAGTTCTATCCGATTAGATCAACTCAAAAAAATAGTTTTTACCACTATGTAAACGAGTATTATATCAAAGGTTTTGGCTTAGACCCTGAACGTGCCCTGTTGATTAATTCGGACGAAATATCTTTGGCAGATGGAAAACATTTTTCTGAGGTATTCCCAGACAGTATTGTTGACTTGTCGTTAAGATATCGTGAGGCTAAAAATAAAAAAGAAAAAGAGCAGCAACAATCAATTTTTTTGATAGACGATTGGTGTGTAGATTATGAACGTAAGATCCGAGAAAAAGGTGGAATTGGTTTCTTCTTGGGGGGGATAGGTCCTGATGGTCATATTGCCTTTAATACAAGAGGTGCCGATCACTTTTCAACTACTCGTTTAACCAAAACGAATTTTGAGACACAAGCCCAGGCAGCAGGAGATTTGGGTGGTATTGAAATATCGAAAAATAGGTTGGTGATCACTATTGGTCTTGAATCAATTACTTATAATAAAGATGCCGTTGCTTTGATTTTTGCAGCAGGGGAGGCCAAGGCAACAGTTGTAAAAAATGCTTTGGAGAGTGAGTCTACTGTACTCTATCCAGCAACTGTTTTACAACAGCTGCCTAACAGTCGATTTTATATTACTAAAAGCTCGGGTGTTAAACTGAGCGATAGTGTTGATGCCTATTACCGAACAGGCTTATGGACACAGGAAAAGACGGTAAGAGCAATCATAGATTTATGTAAAAAAATCAATACGTTTGGACCAAAGCTTGAACTATCCGATTTAAAGGAAGATCCTTACTGTAGTCTAATTCCAAATTTGTCCTTGGATACAGTTCAGGAGGTTATCAATTGCGTTCAGGAAAAAATCACAAGAGGTCTGAAGACAGAAAAAGACCAGGTGTTTTATCATACAGGTCCTCACCACGACGATATTCAGTTAGGGATTCAGCCACATGTAAACCGTACTTTACGCGAAAAAACTAACAGATCAATCTTTTCAGTGCTAACATCGGGTTTTACAGCAGTAACCAATCTATTTGTTACCGAAACATTAAATAGTACAAAAATTCTCCTAAATGAAGGCCGAATTCAGATGGTTAATTTTCCTGACTTCTTTGAAGTAGGATATAAATATAAGTGGGATAAAGATGTGTATCACTTTTTACTAAATGTTGCATCGGATGAACCTTTGGAAAGAGTTAGAGGATTGTGCCACCGTGTAATTAGAGCCATCGTATCTATTTGGGATATAAAATCTAAAGATGATTTGAGAGAGACCATTAATGCTATCTTATCCAATATAAGGGATAGTTACGATGGACAAAAGAATCCACCGAAAATTCAGAAGCTGAAAGGAATGATCCGCGAATTTGAGGAAGAGTTAGTTTGGGCTCATTCAGGAGTCCAGGTGAAGAATGTACGGCATCTTCGTTTAGGATTTTATACCGGAGATATTTTCACTGAGCAACCGAATAGAGAGCGTGATGTGGCACCTATATTAGAAGAATTCCGAAAGGAGAAACCTACTGTTATTAGCTTGGCCTTAGATCCTGAGGGAAGTGGTCCGGATACACATTATAAAGTATTGCAGGCCATAGCTGATGCCGTGCGTTTATGGAGCAAGGAAGAGGATTTGAGCAATTTAAGAATTTGGGGATACAGAAATGTTTGGTTCAAATTTGCTCCATCCGATGCCAACGTAATGGTACCATTAAGTATCAATAGTTTGGATGTATTGGATAAATCGTTCTCTGATTGTTACTTGAGTCAGGTAAATGCATCATTCCCAAGTCACGAGCACGATGGTAAATTCAGTACCCTAGCGAAGAATATATGGGTAGAGCAATTAGAAAATGTTCAATATTTGTTAGGTAAAGATTATTTCTACACCAACGAAAACCCAAGTATCCGCGCCTGTCATGGTTTAATCTACTTCAAAGAAATGAATGTAGAGGAATTCCTTGAGCAAGCACGTGAGTTAGAGAAATCAATGGAAGGTTAAACTAATAGGGTATCCGAGCGGTACCCTGCAGTATAATTTTTAAAAATAAATTATTTATAATGACTGAATCAGTTAAACGTAATTATCTGTTGCCATTAGCGATAGTGAGCATATTGTTTTTTGTAATAGGTTTTGGTATTGGGATTAGTGGTTTTTTAACGCCTTTTCTGCAGGATTCTTTTAAACTGTCTACCTCGCAATCGTACCTTGTTACAGCTGCTATTTTTTCAGCTTTTGTAATTTTCGGTGCTCCGGCAGGTAACATCATTAAAAAAGTGGGTTATAAAAACGGAATGGTAATTGCTTTTTTTGTAATGGCAATAGGGATGTTTTTGTTTATCCCTTCCTCAAAACATTTAAGTTTTCCTCTATTTTTGTTGGCTTTATTTATTGGAGGTATTGGTAATACTATTTTACAGGCTTCTGTAAATCCTTATGTGACAATAATCGGCCCTAAAGAGAGTGCTGCAATGCGCATGAGTTTGATGGGTATCATGAATAAATCAGCATGGTGGTTGTCGTCGTTGTTCCTGGGGATATTTTTGGATCTAAAAAATGTAAAAATAGAAGATATAACCTTACCATTTTATATTGTTACAGGTATATTATTGGCTTTAGGTGTATTCATGATTTTTGCACCATTACCTGAAGTGAAAGCGGAAGGAGAAGAAGATGATCCTCAAGACCAAAGTGGTGAGACGTATGCTAAAACGAGTATATTTCAATTTCCACATCTTTTGTTAGGTGTTGCAGCACTGTTTATCTACGTTGGAGTAGAAACACTTCCTATGGTATCGGTAATTGGATATGCCAAAGCTGTGTTTGGTGATACCGCCAAAGATCTGGACAGCTTCTCAATTTATGTTCCTTTGGGATTGGTTATCGGTTACTTGTTTGGAGTGGTTATGATACCTAAATACATGTCGCAGACTACTGCTCTTAAGGTTTTTAGCTGGATTGGAATTGTGTCTGCTTTGTTGTTGATTTTCTTGCCAGGAGAACTGGGGATCTATACCATGGCGTTAATAGGTTTTGCCAACTCATTAATGTGGCCCGCCATATGGCCTTTGGCTATGGCTGATTTGGGTAAATTCACCAAGACAGGTGCTTCGTTACTGGTAATGGGTATTGTTGGTGGAGCAGTCCTTCCTTTGATCTTTGGTTTTATAGTGGATTTTGTGAAAACAACAGAAGTTACAACAGTAGCCCATTATAAAAGTGCCTTTTGGATCTATATCCCATCTTACCTGTACATTCTTTTCTTTGCGGTAAAAGGATATAAAATCAGAAAATAACGATAAAATAAATCAGATGAGAACAGATATCTATAAAATAGCTGAGTGCTTTCAACTGGAAGGCATCGTGAAAAATATTAAACCTCTAGGTGAGGGGTTTATTAATGATACGTATATTATTGATACAGAGGCTGATGATTCGCCTAGTTATCTATTGCAACGTAAAAATAAAAATATTTTTACGGATGTGCCTGCCATGATGGATAACATCGAAAGAGTAACCCTTCATTTGAAGGAAAAAGTAAATGCAAAAGGCGGTGACCCGATGAAAGAGGCCTTGACTGTAACAAAAACCAAAGAGGGAGCGCTTTATCATATGGATGATGAAGGTGAATATTGGGCCGTATGTTTGTTTATAGCTGGTAGCATTACCTACGAAACGGCTGATACACCTGAATTGGCTTTTGCCGGAGGAAAAGGGATAGGAAAGTTTCAATGTATGACCTCCGATTTTGCAGGGAAACTTACAAATATACTGCCTGGATTTCACGATATACGATACCGTTTTAAGCAATGGGAAGAAGTACTCAGTAAAGATCCTGTTGGTAGAAAAAAAGAGCTTGTCGAAGAAATTACCTGGATTGAAGAAAGAAGAACAGAGATGCTGGAATTCTGGGAGAAAGTTGAAGATGGGGAAATTCCGACAAGGGTTACACACAACGATACTAAGATTAACAATATTCTTTTTGATGACAAAGGAGATGTGCTGTGTGTAATTGATTTAGACACTGTACTAAGCAGTACTGCGTTAAACGATTTTGGTGATGCGATACGGTCCTACACTAATACTGGTTTAGAGGATGATAAAGATCTGGAGAAAGTGACGATGGATATGGAAATATTCGAAGCTTACACAAAAGGCTATCTATCAGAAACCAAAAGTTTTTTAACTCCGATAGAGATTGAATACCTGGCATTTTCGGCTAAGTATATTACTTACGAACAAGTGTTGAGATTTTTGATGGATTATATAGACGGAGACAATTACTATAAAACAAAATATGCTAATCATAACCTTGTGCGTACGCATGCACAGTATAAATTATTACAGAGTATCGAAGAACAATACGACGATATGCTGAAAGTTGTGAAGGCAAACCTTCAAACTGATTAAAAGAAACTACCACTTTTTTAAAAAAAATAGATAATGAAACCAACATTATTAGTATTAGCTGCAGGAATGGGAAGCCGTTACGGAGGTTTAAAACAAATAGATCCGATTGGTCCTTCAGGTGAAACGATTATTGATTACTCAATTAATGATGCTATTGATGCCGGATTTGGTAAGATAGTATTCGTTATAAGAGAAAGTTTTGAAGAGGAGTTTAAAGAACTTTTCAATACTAAACTTAAAGGTAAGATTGAAGTTGAGTATGTAACGCAGGAAGTAGACAAAGTTCCAGCAGGATGTAATTATATACCTGAAAGATCTAAGCCATGGGGAACAGGACATGCTATATTAATGGCTAAGGATTGTATCAATGAGCCTTTTGCTGTGATTAATGCAGATGACTATTATGGAAGAGAAGCCTTTTTTACTATGGCTGATTTTTTAATGTATGAATGTTCTGACAAAGAGTTTGGAATGGTCGGCTATAGATTGCAAAATACAATATCAGAGAATGGATCTGTTTCTAGAGGCGTTTGTAATACGGATGATAATGATTATTTATTATCTGTCGTTGAACGTACCCAAATAGAAAAGCAGGATGGCAGAATTGCCTATCGCGATTTCCAAAAGTGGGTTTTTATTGATAACCAATCCATTGTATCTATGAATTTCTGGGGTTTTACTCCTCTTTTATTTAGCTATTTAGAAACACAATTTACACAGTTCCTAAAAGAAGGCGGGCAGGAGATGAAATCAGAATTCTATATTCCTTCTGTTGTTAGCAAAGTTATTATTCAGGGTAACACATGTGTAAAAGTACTTAAATCTGATGCGCAATGGTTTGGTGTAACTTATAAAGAAGACAAAGACAAAGCTGTTAATTCTATTAATAAGTTAATAAGCGAAGGTGTTTACTCAAAGAAGTTATGGAGTAAGTAAGCTAAATAAAAATAAAACGAGAGTAAATTATATGACTTTAATAAAATCAATTTCGGGAATAAGGGGAACGATCGGAGGAAAAGCAGGCGATGGCCTAAGTCCCCTTGACGTGGTTAAATTTACAGCAGCGTATGCTACATGGGCAAAAGCAAATGTTGGTAAAGAAAAGATCACTATTGTGGTAGGTCGCGATGCTCGTATCTCTGGACCAATGGTAGATAAAATTGTTGCTGGTACACTTGTGGGAATGGGTGCTAATGTTATTAATTTAGGACTGTCTACAACACCCACTACTGAACTTGCTGTTGATTGGGAAAAAGCAGATGGAGGTATTATTTTAACAGCAAGTCATAACCCGAAACAATGGAATGCACTTAAGTTATTAAATAATAAAGGTGAATTTTTAAACGCTGCTGATGGTGAAAAGATACTTGAGATTGCGGATAATGAATTGTTTAGTTTTGCTGGTGTGAATGATTTAGGTTGTATGAAAAATGACGATTCATTTTTACAAAAGCATATTGATCATGTTTGCAACCTTAAATTAGTTGATGTAGAAGCTATTAAGTTAGCTAACTTTACTGTTGCACTCGACTGCGTTAATTCTATTGGAGGCACCTTTCTTCCACCGTTACTAAAGGCTTTGGGAGTTGATAATGTTATCGAATTATACTGTGAACCAAACGGACAGTTCCCGCACAATCCTGAACCGTTACCGGAAAATTTAACGGAAATATCGGCCTTGATTAAGGATAAGAAAGCTGATGTTGGTTTTGTAGTTGATCCAGATGTAGATCGCCTTGCCATTGTAAATGAAGATGGAAGCATGTTTGGCGAGGAGTATACTTTAGTGGCAGTTGCTGATTATATTTTGAGTTGTACGCCAGGCAATACTGTTTCTAACCTATCATCCACTCGGGCTTTACGGGATGTTACAGAAAAATATGGTGGATCATACGCAGCAGCAGCAGTTGGTGAAGTTAATGTGGTTAGTAAGATGAAAGAAACCAGCACTGTTATTGGTGGTGAAGGGAATGGTGGAATCATATACCCAGAATCGCATTATGGACGTGATGCTTTAGTTGGAATAGGATTATTTTTAACACATTTGGCAAAGTCGGGCAAAAAGTGTTCAGAACTAAGAGCCACTTATCCTGATTATAAAATAGTGAAGCATAAATTAGAATTGGAGGGCATAGCTAATATTGATGCAGTTTTGGATAAGGTTTATACAAAGTTTAGAGAGTATCCATGTAATACCATAGATGGTGTTAAGATTAACTTTCCATCAGGTTGGGTTCATCTCCGTAAATCTAACACAGAGGCAATAATTAGGATATATGCAGAGGCTGAGAGTGAAAAATCAGCAAATCAACTTGTTGAAAAAATAAAAAAGATAATTTTCTCTTAGTCTGTTCTCCTGGTATGGAACTTTATTAATCTGATCAGCGTTTTAACATGATCGTCCGAGGAACTTTCATCATTTCCGTCATTAAACTATCATATAAAGTAATTTAGCACCTTTTCTCTAATATTCTGCCAAAAAATGGCAGAATATTAGAGAAAAGGTGCGTAAAGGATATCTCATAGACCAGTATTATTGTGTCTATCTAGCGTTTCCTGAGACTGGTAACGAATTTTTTAGTTAAAACTGTTTTAATACAGAAAAGCCTCCAGTTGATGTAGTTTTTATATATTTGCTCACGCATTTTAACAGCTGTGTTTGATGTTTTATTTAAGAAATGAGCATTGAAAAATTTAAGCGAAAATGATTTGGTAAAGAAGCTATCCGAAGGGGATAAAGTCTCGTTTGGAATTCTTTTTAATGTGTACTACAAAAGATTATCCAGCATTGCTTTATATTATCTTAATGATGAAGAATCGGCAAAAGATGTGATTCAAGATGTATTTGCCATTGTTTGGGAGCGTCATGATGGGTTAAAAGAAGTGCATAATTTATCGTCATGGCTTTTTTCAATGACTAAAAATCAATGTCTAAAAAAGATTGACCACCTTAAAGTCAAACAGAAACATACTGATTATTTAAAATACAGGGAATTAGAAATCACACAGTCGGCCTTGTCCGATTTGGACACTTCACCACTTACATTCGATGAAATAAATACTATTATCCAAAAAACATTGAAATCCCTTTCGCCACAAGCACGCAGAATTTTTGAAATGAGCCGATTTGGACATAAAAAAAACAGGGAAATTTCAGAGGAACTTGGCATTTCAATAAAAACTGTGGAAGCAAATATGAGTAAATCCTTAAAGGTTTTTAAAAGATCATTAAGGCATTACTTACCTTTTGTTTTGTTTCTGTTGCAATAAAAGCCTAAGCCCAATACATCGCATTCTCTTTCTATGGGAGAAGATAATATTTAAAGGGTATTGATCTTCTTTGTTTCTTTTCTTGTATCAAGTTCTCACATTATGCACATGATGCTATGGACAAAGCAAACACACAAAAAGTGTTTATTTAGAGGTTAGAAAAAGAAAAATAAGTAGCACTCTAAATAATATGTTACTGCATAAAAGTTATAAAGGTAGCCTGCATTGGGGTAAAAAGACTTGAATTCCTTTCATCTTATCTTTTCTATCCAAAATGCTCATACTTAACCACCCTATTTGTTTGATTCATTTTTTATAATAAAGTGATAATTTTCTAAGTGGCTGCATTTTAATTATTTAAAAGGCTGTAGTTTAATTATGCGTTGCATTATCTATTAATTGTTGATAGGTTTGATTTATTTTCATAAACCGTTCCTTCGCAGCAATATCCTCCAGGGACATTGTCACAAAGTCCTTCA
>NZ_JBQTGI010000048.1:0-16783 GCF_052400645.1 Saccharicrinis sp. GN24d3 | reverse complement strand
ACTGACTTCAGTTAATCTCGCAAAAGTTACAGGGTGGTTAAACGTGCCAAAAGAACAACGAAAAGCGTTTTCTATGACTGATATTAAAACCATAAACCACAATATATTACAGCTGAATCTATTTTTTGATAAGTTCGGGTTGAATCCGAACTCACCAAAAAATATGAAAAGGGCTAACGAGCTCATATTTTACGGCACTATTGCCGCTTAATTTTTTAACGAACTATTGTAGTTATGAAGTATTTGTTAATAATTTTAATAATATCGGCATTGTCAGTAAGGTGTATGAAGGATACCCCAATTGTAAATGTAGTATATCCAGTGACTAATTTATTGGATGTAAAGTATAATCCTGATCGACCTATTCCAGCTACGAACCATATTCATACTGGTTTTTCAGATAAGGGAGCGTGGCATGGTTATTTTTTGCCGGCTGATTCATCCGAATGGGGTGGTTTTACCGGACCTTATATTATTGCCCGAGAATATCCGGTGTATCTGGCAAAAACCTTAAGTAGGTTAATTATCTTAAAAAAGGAGAAAGAATTATGGCAGGAATGTCCTTATGTACAGGCTGAAAAACTGGATTACTATCCAGGTAAGCTGGTACAGACACTACATACGGCTGATTTTAAGGTGGAGATACAGTTGAGTTATGCAACTACACGTTCGGCTTTGTTAACTTATCGTGTCGAAAATAAGTCAGTTAGCACGCAGGAGGTAAAGCTTCAATGGAAAGGGGAGACTTTACCTTATAAAGATGATCTTTGTTATACGATAAATGAGAATAGTATGGTGATCAATTTCAAGGGAATAAAAGAGATCTGGAATTATTTTTCTTCACCCGAACAGAGTTTCTCAATAGACTTTTCTGAACCGGTTAAAACTGATTTTAACGGTAACGTAATTGCATTTACCTTACCACGCTCAGTGATTCTTAAGGTAGGTGAAGATGTTGAAATATCACAGCAGCATTCCTTTTGCTTTACATATGCAGAAAGAGCATTAGAAAATAAAGAATCAGATCAGTTGTTATCAAATACTCATCAAATACATTTGGATAATGATGAGAGATGGAACTCAATAATAGAACGGGTTGTAGACAAGGTGGGCACTGATAAAGTGGCATTACAGACCGGTATGAAAGCACTGATAACACTTAATACGAACCGCAGATCACCGGCAGGTAGAATTAGGACAGAAGGAGTGGTGCCCAGTACCTTCTATAAATGGTTTAATGGCGTTTGGGCATGGGATTCATGGAAACATAGTGTTGGATTGGCACCTTATTTACCAGAGATAGCAAAAAACAACATTCGCAGTATGTTTGATTATCAGGTTTCTGTAAATGATAAAGATAGACCATGGGATGAGGGGATGATTCTGGATTGTATCTTTTATTACAATGATCATGATGGTTCGGGCAATTGGAACGAACGTAACTCAAAACCACCATTGGCTGCATGGGCTGTATGGAATGTATTTAAACATTCTGGTGATACTACCTTTGTTGCCGAGATGCTTCCTGACCTAATTAGATATCACAACTGGTTTTACCGTAATAGAGATCATGATAGAAATGGCATTTGCGAGTATGGTTGTACCATTCATCCTTTAAATAAAATCACCAGAGATGCAAAGGGTAATATGCATGACCATAGAATTGAAGCTGCTGCCTGGGAAGGGGGGGGGGATAATTTTATTCGTTTTGATGAGGATTTAGGAGTCAAGATGCTTGAGAATACTTATAACGGAAGGTTAGTCGGTTATAGCATGAATCAGGAGAGTGCTGATTTAAACGCCTTTCTTGTGGCTGAAAAAAAGTACCTGGCTAAAATGGCTGGCCTTTTAGGGCGTGAGGGTGAAGCCGAAATATACCTGAAAGAAGCAGAGAAAGTTTCCACCTTTATAAGGGAAAAGATGTTTGATGAAGATACAGGCTTCTTCTATGATATTGATATTTTTTCAAAAGAAACATTATCGGACAGGGGCAAAGGACCTGAGGGGTGGATTGTACTCTGGGCTCAGGTAGCAACACAAGAACAAGCTGTATCCATAAAAAATGCTTTAATGGATACCACACAATTTAATACAACCATACCGTTTCCTACGGCAGCTAAAAATAACCCCAGGTTTAACCCCAAAGGCTATTGGCGTGGTCCCGTGTGGATGAGTCCCGTTTGGTTTGGACTTAAAGGTTTAAAAAAATATAAGTTTGATGATGATGCAGCATTTTTAGCAAATAAAGTAATGTTCAATGCCGAAGGCCTGATTGAAAAGGGACAGCCCATAAGAGAAAATTATCATCCAATATCCGGGGAGGGATTAAGCTGTTATAATTTTAGTTGGTCATCTGCTCATACACTAATGATCTTAAATGAATTCAGAAGTCAACTGTTTGTTGTGGATAGTGCAAAGGTCAGATTTTGAATTAAATGCCTTGTACAAATTCTCTCAATTAGGCGCATCAATAAATCGGCAAGAAGATAAGTAGGCAGATCATGATAATATTGACTTTTGTTAACCCGCAATATGCATTAGAAATCCTGTTACGCAATTAAACTACTTCAAAACAAGGCGTTTCACGGAGTTGCTTCAACTCACCAGAGCGTTGCTATGCCTCGTTTCAGCAACTCCTTGTTTTATCGTATTTTAAATACTCATTACGTACCTCTAATACTTAATCCAGGGTTAATAACTCAAAACTTAATAAAATCATAATGTTTCATGATTTGTATACTTTATTTCACGATTTGAATCACCTTTTCAGATATTGCAATCCTTACTTTTACATAGGCGAAAGTACTAAACACAATATCTCATTTGGTGTGTTATGGGCTTATGGGGGTGTGTTGTTATTGATCGTTTGGTTGTTTGGCTATACTGAAAAGTAATAGCTGTTATAAGGATGTCTGTTTTAAAGACCTATCAACGTTTGGTTTGCACAGATAAAAAATAAGCAATCAGTCTTAGGGTATGAAATTTACTTAAAAAAAAAATAGGAAATAAATGGCATCAAATCGAAGATCATTTTTAAAAAACATGGCACTAGGAACAGGCGTCATCGCTTCAGCTCCCTTAGCTGGATGTAACACAAACCCTACAGAAGTAGAAGCTGTACCTCATATCAGGAAATCGGCAGAAAGAGTGCCTAAAATGAATTTTAACATGTGTGGTTATGCGGCACCCAAAATGGATACGGTTCGTGTGGGATTTGTAGGTATTGGTGACCGTGGTTCTGGTGCTGTAAAACGTATGACCTATATCGATGGGGTTGAAGTGACAGCACTCTGCGATATCCGTCAGGCCGCAGTGGATGGTGGACAAAAGATATTGAAGGATGCTGGTCTTGCGATGGCTAAAGAATTTGTTGGTGGGGATTTTGGTTTCAAGGAATTGTGCGAAAGTGGCCTGGTTGACCTTGTATACATCGCTACTCCATGGGAATGGCACGTGCCCGTTGCTATCGCAGCGATGGAAGGAGATAAGCATACTGCGGTAGAGGTTTCTACAGCTAAAACTATGGATGAGTGCTGGCAGATGGTAGAAACTTCGGAGCGCACACGTAAACATTGTGTCATTTTGGAGAACTGTTGCTATGATTTCTTTGAGATGTTGACTATCAGTATGGCACAACAAGGAGCTTTTGGAGATTTGATACATGGTGAGGGAGCCTATATCCACGACTTAGATTATTGGCATTTTAATAAGCCAAAAGATGAAAAAATGACAGATGGTGCCTATACAAAAATGTGGCGATTGCACGAGAATAAGCGCAAGGCCAATGTATACCCAACTCATGGTTTGGGACCAATATGTCAAGCTATGAATATTAACCGTGGCGACAAGATGGATTACCTGACTGCGATGATGTCTGATGATTTTACATTAAAACGACGCATTGCTGAAATGGCTAAGGAAGATTCTTTCTTCGAAAAGTTTGTAGGTTGGGAAATGCGGGGCAATATGGACATGCAAATGATCAAGACCAATATGGGGCGTACCATAATGATTCAGCACGACATAAGTTCGCCAAGACCCTATTCGCGTATTCACATGTTGAGTGGTACTAAATGTTTTGCTCAAAAGTGGCCACTAAAGCACATTGCTTTCGGACATGAAGTGGCTGATACTGCGAAAATGCAGGAACTGGAAGAGAAATATACACCGGAGATTATACGCAGAGTGGGAGCAATGGCCAAGCAAGTAGGTGGACATGGCGGAATGGACTTTGTAATGGACTGGCGTTTGATCGACTGCTTGCGCAATGGATTGCCAATGGATATGGATGTTTATGATGCTGCCGCCTGGAGTTGTATTACACCCCTAAGCGAGTGGTCTATTGCAAACAAATCGAGACCAATTGATATTCCTGATTTTACGAGGGGAGCATGGAAAACTAATAAGCCGATTGACTTGAGCATGAATGGTGCCGGTAGCACTGGCGTTCGCAACCTTAAGAAAGCCGACTCGAAAGGACAACTTAATGTTCATTAATTATTATGTGAGAAACGAATTAGGAAATGAAGAACTTTACAGTTAATATATTGCTCTTATTTATGGGATTAACAGCTGTTGATTCTCATGCAGAGCATTTAGAAAAGCAGACTTTAGACTGGGAGAATCCCAAAATGTTCGATCAGAACAAGGAAGCTCCACATGCAACTTTAATGCCCTTTGGTAGTGTGGAAGCGGCATTAAGCAAAAAAAGAAATCAATCAATTTATTATAAGAGTTTAAATGGGATATGGAAATTCAACTGGGTAAGAAAACCCGCTAATCGTCCGCAGGGCTTTTATAAAATCACTTACGATGTTTCTGCATGGGATGAGATTCCTGTGCCAGCTAACTGGGAGTTGGAAGGCTATGGGGTTCCAATTTATACTAACCATCAGTATGCTTTTGCCGACTACAGAGCTCCTGTTTCTGATGAGATAGAATTTGTAGATCGAATATACCCTAAGCATCCAGGTCAGGTGCCTCACGATTACAACCCGGTAGGTTCTTATCGACGTGATTTTACAATACCTGATAATTGGGATGGACGACAGGTATTCATTCAGTTTGGGGCTGTGAAATCGGCCATGTACCTCTGGATAAATGGTCATAAAGTCGGCTACAGCCAGGGAAGTAAAACCCCTGCCGAATGGGATATTACCAAATACCTGCAAAAGGGATCCAATACGCTTGCTGTAGAAGTGTACCGTTGGTCTGATGGATCGTATTTGGAATGTCAGGATTTTTGGAGAATTAGTGGCATCGAAAGAGATGTTTATTTGTATTCTACACCAAAGGTTCGCATTTTCGATTTCTTTGCTAAAGCGGATCTGGATTCTCAATATAAGCATGGTCGTTTTTCTTTGGATGTGGATTTGAAAAACCATGTTCGTCATTTGCGCTCAGGGAATTATGAGCTAGAGTATCGCTTGTTGGATGAAAACGGTCACCTGCTTGCCAAAGATTCACAAAAAGCTCTTATTAATAAGCAATCCGATTTTAGCTTAAGCTTCAACAAGGAGATTTTAAATCCTAAAAAGTGGACGGCTGAAACCCCGAATTTATACACGCTTGCTATTTTGCTGAAGGATAAGAAGGGAAATGTAACAGAAGCAGTGGCCTGTAAGGTGGGTTTTCGTAAAATTGAAATAAAAGAGGCCGTATTTTATATCAATGGCGTAGCAACGCTAATTAAGGGTGTGAATCGTCACGAGCACGATCAGTTTAAAGGTCATGTTGTGAGCGAGGAGGCTATGGTCAAAGAGATCAGCCTGATGAAACAATTTAATATTAATGCTGTCAGAACCTGTCATTATCCTAATGATGAGCGTTTCTATGAATTGTGTAACGAATATGGTTTGTATATCACCAACGAAGCCAATATTGAGTCGCATGGCATGTATTATGGCAAGTATTCACTGGCAAAAAATGCGGACTGGAAAGAAGCTCATCTGGATCGTAATATTCGCATGGTAGAACGCGATAAAAACCACCCTTCAGTTATTGTTTGGTCTATGGGGAATGAAGCCGGAGATGGTGAAAATTTCACGGCAGTGTACAAATGGATTAAAGAACGTGATCCTTCACGCCCAATTCATTACGAACGTGCTGTTATGGGACCCAATACAGATCTACACTGTCCGCAATATCCGGGAGCAGCCTATCTTAAAAAGTATGCATCCATGAAACAAACTAAACCCATGATCATTAGTGAATATTCACACGCTATGGGTAACAGCACGGGTAATCTGGTGGACTTGTGGGATGTAATTTACGATGAGAAGAATACGCAACTACAGGGAGGTTATATTTGGGATTGGATTGATCAGGCTTTGGTGAAGACCGATGAAAATGGACTTGACTTTTGGGCTTATGGTGGCGATTATGGTCCTGAAGGCACACCATCAGACAATAACTTTTTGGTCAACGGAATCATTTCTGCTGATTATACACCACATCCTGCACTATGGGAGGTTAAGTATGCCTATCAATATGTCAGATTCTATCCTGAAGACCTTGAAAAAGGAATTTTTAGAATTAAGAATTTCCATGATTTTATCGACCTGAAGGACTATCAAATTAGGTGGACCTTGTCAGCAAATGGAAATCCAATTGCCACAGAGGTTTTGAAAAACTTTAATCTGAAAGCCAGGGAAAGTGGACTGGTAAATCTTCCTCTTCCTGCCATTGAAGCAGAACCTGGCGTAGAATATTTTGTGGACTTTTCTGTGGAATTGCTTGTTGATAAACCATTCAGAACAAAAGGATTTGAAGTGGCTCATGATCAGTTTCTCTTACCCTTGTTTAAGAAGGTTGGCAAAGCTGATAAAACTTATCCTAAATTAAAATTGGTAGATGGTTTTCAACAGGTAAATATCGAGGGCGAAAATTTTGAGATTAGCTTCAATAAATCGAATGGGCTTCTTTCATCCTATGAAATCAATGGTGTAGAATTGATACAAAAAGGATTATCGCTTAATTTTTGGAGAGCCCCAAATGATAATGATAAAGGGAGTAATATGATTAAGCGTTTGGGTATTTGGCGCGAGGCTACAAATTCTCCTGAATTGCTTGAAATTCTAAGTTCTCAAACGAAGTCAGGTGAGCTTATTGTCAAAGCAAGCTACAAACTAGCACAAATACAATCTTCTCAGACTGTAGAATACAAGATCACCGGTGATGGAAAAATAGCCGTTAGCAGTTCCGTAAAGCTAGGAAATAAAGAACTACCGGATATGCCACGATTTGGAATGAGACTGGACTTACCCGTTCATTTTGATAATCTGGAATATTTTGGTCGTGGTCCTTACGAGAACTATCTGGATCGAAATAAGGGTGCTTTTGTGGGACTATACAAAAGCAAGGTAGCCGATCAGTATTTTAAATACGTTCGTCCTCAGGAGAATGGCTACAAAACTGGAGTGCGTTGGTTTGAGTTGAAAAATGAAAACGGGCAGGGTATACGTGTTAGCGGACAGCCACAGCTTGGTTTCTCGGTACACCACAACCCGCTTGAAGATTTTGATCAGTTGACGCATAAAGATTTCCGTCACACCAACGACATTGTTAAGAAAGACGGGGTTTTTATAAACCTTGATTTGAAGATGATGGGTGTGGCAGGAGACAATTCATGGGCAGCAAGGCCATATCCGGAATATTCGGTGTCGGCTCAGGATTACGAGTTTCACTTTTCGATAGAACCGGTTTTTTAGTTCGTTTTTTTGTTGGTCATATTTAGGTGCACTTAAGTTGAGATGGTTTTTATAAAACTGATTCTCAATTTAAGTGCACTTTTTTTTTTCTTGTTTTAAAGCGATATTTTTTGTGCTTGGAAAAGTGCCATAGTGAATCGGACTGCAGAAAAAAGTGTTTTTTGAAAATCTATTCCTATTGCGTACGCAGATAGGTATACTTCATGATTTGTATACCTTATTTCACGATTTCATTCCCCTATGTAAGTCTGATCAATCCTACTTTTGCTTATTAGAAATCACTGAATAAAGTATTCATTTTTAATAGCAAATTAGTAACTGATGAAAAAAATAAAATTATTAATTCTGTTGATATGCCTAGTAGCAACAGCAGCAATGGCTCAGAATATAAACATTGTTCCACAGGTATTAGAACTTGAAAATGTAGAAGGCCATTTTGTAATGACATCAAAAACAAAGATTGTTACAGATGAAAGCAACTATACAAATGCAATTTATTTACAAGAGATTCTTGGAACAGTTTTTATTGAGAAGCTAAATATTAAGAAAAAGGGAAAAAAAGGCCTTGTTCTTAAGCTTGAACAAAATCTGATGGAAGAACTTGGGGAAGAAGGTTATCTTCTTAAAATTGGAAAGGAAGCAATTCATATTACTGCTCCAAGTCAGGCTGGTGTTTTTTATGGCATACAGTCATTAAGACAGATGCTTCCCGTTAATCAAAAAATGAAGATTCATGAATTTTCTCTCTCCGCTGTTGAAATCAAGGATAAGCCTCGATTTAGTTGGAGATCTTTTATGTTGGATGAGGCTCGATATTTTAAAGGAATGGAGCAAGTGAAAAAATTGCTTGATCAGATGGCCTTACTGAAAATGAATGTCTTTCACTGGCACTTAACCGATGATCAGGGATGGAGAATAGAAATAAAAAAATACCCGGAACTTACTGAAATAGGTTCATATCGTTCAGATTCTCAGATTGGAGGTTGGGATAGTAAAGAACGATCAGGAAAAGCTCATAGTGGTTTCTATACGCAGGAACAGATAAAGGAAATTATTGCATACGCCACCCAGAGACAAATTACCATTGTGCCTGAGATTGAAATGCCTGGTCATGCATCAGCAGCCATAGCAGCTTATCCATGGTTGGGAACCATTGGGGAGTTAAAAGAGGTTCCAGTTGTGTTTGGGAAATTGCCGGATTCATACGATGTTACGAATCCTAAGGTTTATGAGTTTATCGAAGATGTCCTCTCTGAGGTAATGGCGCTTTTCCCAGGAAAGACGGTTCATATAGGTGGTGATGAGGTGAAATTTGGGGCCTGGAAAGAATCAGAAAAGGTTCAAGAGTTTATGAAAAAGAATGGCTTGGGCACTCCTGCCGATTTGCAGATTTTCTTTACTAATAAGGTTTCCAATTTTATCGATAAAAAGGAACATCGAATGATGGGTTGGAATGAGATTCTTGGAGGAAATGTACATGAATGGCAAAAGGCCGAAGATGTTGAGGTAAAGGAGAAATTGGCTACCAGTGCAATTATCCATTTCTGGAAAGGGAATCTTAACCTAGTTAAAGAAGCCGTGATAAATGGGTATGATATTGTGAATTCACATCATATCTATACCTACCTCGATTATTCACATAACTATATTCCTATTGAAAAGGCTTACGCCTTCGATCCAATTCCGGAAGGCCTTGATGAAAAATTCCATGCGAAAGTATTGGGTAGTGGTTGTCAGATGTGGGGCGAATGGATTCCTGAGATAAGTGATATGGATAGAATGATATTTCCACGTTTAGCGGCTTATGCCGAAGTGGGATGGACTGCTGTAAAACAAAAGAATTTTGAAGTTTTCCGTTCGAATCTGGAACGTTTTATAAAAGAATGGAAAAAAGAAGGAATAAACTGTGCTGAGAAGTTTGATAAAGAGGATTTTAAATTATAGTTAGTTAGATGTTTGTGTTGTTTGATTAATGTCTTGTAGAATTTATTTTAAAGTAAAAAAATAAGTAATGAAAAATTGGTTCAGTTTTATATTAGTTGCCGTTTTGTTTAATAGTTGTGATTTGATTCCTGATAAATGGATAGGAAAAAAAGAGGATAAGGTTCAAATACCAAAGATTGCTGGTCAGTGGCAACATATTTTTAATCCTAATGATACCCGTTCTGAAATTGATACGACATGGTATACTAATGACCATTGTTTTACCAAGGGCCCCAATGGGAAATGGCATGCTTATGGAATTATCGGCCATAAACCTATTAATCCATGGAAAGGGGAAACCCGGCTTTTTCATATTTCTGCTGATAATTTTTCACGAGAAAAGTGGGAGGATCATGATTATGCCTTGGAAACTAAACCTGGGGTAGAGCGGGTTTTATGGGCTCCTCATGTTTTTCATGAGAAGGGTAGTGACTCCTGGCATCTGTTTTATAATATTGGTAACCGACAAGAAAATGCGCCTACCTATGCCAGCTGGGGACAACTTTGCAGGGCCGATTCTAAAAATATGTTCAAGTGGGACAGACATCCTTTAAACCCATTGTTTAGCGACCCGGGACATGCACGTGATTCCTATATTCTTAAAGCTAATGACATTTACTACTACTATTATACCAGGACTTTTAATGAAATAGATCTGCGTTCATGTGTTGCAGTACGTACAAGTCCTGACCTGAAGCATTGGAGTGGTCCTAAAATAGTTCACACGCAAGCCTTGAGATGTAACCATGGAGGAGACGGGGAAAGTCCTTTTGTCGTTGAAAAGGATGGTCTGTACTATTTGTTTATTTGCCGTGCTATGACTGCTTACAATCAAACCCATGTCTATTGGTCAGAAGATCCTATCCATTTCCCTAATGAAAATCTGGTTTGTGAATTGCCTACTCATGCCTCTGAAATAATCCAGGTTTCAGATGATGAATGGTATATTTCAAACACGGGATGGGATAAAAAAGGCTTGTTTGTCGCCCGGCTTAAATGGACGAATAAATAAGTAGCTCTAAGACTTGAAAGTGCCAGTAAGATTATTGTTGTAAAGATTGGCCATATGTATTAAGTCTCATAATGAGATTTTAAATTTGGCAGCTATTCATTGATATGAGTATACCGCTGTATTGTCAAGAGAATATATGTCTTGATTCGACAGATAATAATAATTCCGCAAAAAAGGAGCGGTTTTTAATTTTGTAATTTATCAGAGTATATGAAACTAAACTTTAAAATTAACCCTACAATTAGAGAAATTCGTCCATTTCTAACGTTATTCCTTGGATTATTCATTTTTGCATTTGGATGGACTGGCTTTCTAATCCCATCAGAAATTATTGGTGGTGGTTTTAGTGGAATTGCAGCTATCATTTACTTTATTTTCAAAATACCGGTAGGTATCAGTTTCTCAGCATTGAATTTCATAATAATAATAATATCTATTAGACTATTAGGGGTTAGTTTTGGAGTTAAAACAATTATCTCAGTTATTATTCTGTCTATCTTTTTTGGAGTGTTGCAAGTGTCCATACAAGAACCTTTAGTAAAAGATCAGTTGATGGCAACCATTATTGGTGGAATATTTTATGGAATTGGTGTTGGATTAATTTTTATAGCAGGGGGCAGCACTGGTGGAACAGATATAATTGCAATGATGGTAAATAAACATCATAACATAGGGCCTGGACAAGTATTATTGTATTGCGACATCTTAATTATTGGAGCAACATACTTCGTATTTAAAGATATTGAAAAGATCATTTATGGCTTATCTGCAATGGTTGTTGCCTCTTATACTATTGATATGGTTCTAACCGGGAGAAAACAGTCTGTTCAAATGATTGTTATAACAAGTAATTATAGCAGCATTTTTGAAAGAGTTAATTTAGAAATTAAGGGATGTGCTACCATAATTAATGATATTTGTCACACATCCAATATGAATTCAAAAATTGTAATGATTTTTGTAAGAAAGAATGAGACAAAAAAAATTATTCGAATAATAAAAGAAATTGATCAAACAGCTTTTATATCTCAAGGTACCGTTATGGGACTTCATTGAAATAACTAAGTGATCTTTATAAATTTCAGTTATTGGGGATGGTTATTGTATTATTATATTTATCTGTTTAAAAAAGAAGACAGTTTCATCATGTTAGAAATTTTTGTAATTTTATAAGGACGAAAATTCATGAATACAAGCAAACGACAAGGTATTGGTTACAAAATAGGAAAGGTAAAATGATTTAAGAGCATTGTTAAATGAGGAATCTGATATTAGTATTGATACTTATTTGTCAGTGTTATGTGGCAAAGGCTGTATCTGTGGAGTTGGACTTGATGCATTGGGATGTTTCCTCTGGATTACCTGACGATGATATTACCTGTTTTGCTCAGGATGACAAAGGGTTTATTTGGATTGGGACAGTTAAAGGGCTGGTTCGTTTCGATGGTCATAATTTTATACTTTTCGACTTACCTCAGACATCGCAAAGTGAGCTGTTAGCAAGAATTTATTCCAGGGATAAAGAGCTTGTACTTGTCACCAATAAACAAACCTGTTACTTATTCGATACTGAGTATCTGAAATTTACTAAAATAGATGGGGCCGATCCGAGGTATGAAGATTTGTGTTGGGCAGGTCGGAATTTGTTTCTACGAGGACAGACACCAGCTTCAAACGATTCGATTTATATCAATGAAGAAGGCGCCCTTTTTGTAGGAGGAAAAACCTTATCAGGAAAATACCATGCAGCGTTTAAAGCTTCCACGGGTAGGTTATGGCTTGGGCCAAGCGAAGGCCTTAGTTATTTAAATGATAGTGGCTTTGGTGTAACTTCTGTTGGGCAACTGTCATTGATGCCCAGAGTGAAGGTCGATCTTATTACCGAAGGGGAGGATGGCAAAATTTGGTTTGCCATGGATCTTGGGGGAATTGGTTTTTGGGATAACAACAAACAAGAATTGATCACTGCAAAAAATGTGGTAACGATTCCCACTGTGAAGAATGGTTATCAGGTGTTATCCGATTTAATAGGCTTTGATATTACCTCCCTTTTCTTTGATAATAACGGTAACCTTTGGATAGGAACCAAGCGAAATGGGATGTTCAGAGTTAGGTTTACGCATGAATTTTTTCAACACTTTAAGTTTGACTATCGATCATCAACAGGTTTGGCCCATTTGGATATTAGTTTTCCATTAAGCATGAGTAATGGTGATATTTGGTTAGGGACCTGGGGGGAAGGGGTTAATTTGCTGAAAAAAGAAGATCTGAATATTGCGAATCCCAATTTTGTGACTTTTTCTCCTCAAGCAGGAATAAGGGGGGCTATTCAGCAAGGAGATATTTACCCTTTACTTGAAGATCACAGTGGTAATTTATGGATGGGAACCTACGGTAAAGGGATACATTTTCTCAGTAAAAAGAACAGAACAACGGGAAATTATTGGTTTAAAAATTATTCTGAGATAAGACCTGGTAAATTTTTTGATCCGATTTCGGCTTTATGTGAAGATAAGTCGGGAGGAATATGGGCTGGAACAATAAGAGGGCTATATCAATTTGACTCTTCGAAAGATAAATTTCAGGCTCTTAATGATGATTGTAAAGATCTTCTTTTTCTAAAAGATAAGTATATTTTATGGCTTTATGAAGGACGGGAATCAGAGCTTTGGATTTCAACAGCTTCCGATGGTCTGTTTTTGTGGGACAGGAAGAAAAAAAATCTTAAACAATTCCGAACAGGCGATACCAGAAGTTTAAGTGGGATTCGCGGTGGTATTTTTATGAATGACTCTGCCATGTGGTTTGCAGGTGCAAATGGCATATTTCATTTTAATCCGAAAACGGATCAATTTTTATCTCTAAGTAAGAATGTTGTGTTGCCTTCAAATTACATTGAATCGATGCTTTTAGGCGATGATAGTCGTTTGTGGATGGGGACAAAAAAGGGCTTGTTGGCACTTGATCCGGATACTCGCAAGTTTGAGGTTTTTCATATGCATGGAGGAGGCTTGAGTAATAGTTTTACCCAGGGTGTATCAAAAGATGAGAAGGGGTATATGTATTTTGGCAGTAGAAATGGCTTTTATCGTTTTCATCCCTCCGAGTTAAATGTGAAAAAGAAAGAGGTGACTGTTATCCTTACTGATCTGAAGATTCACGGAAAGTCTTTCCGGAATGATTCTGTTTTGTTTTTCAGGTATTTAAAAGGGAAAGACATTTCATCAATCAATCATCTGAACCTGAAGTATAATCAAAATACTATTACCATTGGATATAGCAATATGGATTTTTCTCCAAATGATGTTCATGAATACGAAGTTCACCTAGAGGGTGAAGAGGATAGTTGGTCCGGAACATTCGATAGCTATCAAACTTGGAGTAAATTGCGATCTGGGAATTATATTTTCCATGTAAAACTTAAAGGACAGGAACAGGAGACAGTCCTCCCCATAAGCATAGCCTCTCCCTGGTGGAAGACAACGTGGTTTTATATAAGTCTTTTCTTGTTTTCGTCGTTTGTTTTAACACTTTTATTGTTGCTGGTAAATAAGAGGGTAATTGCAAAGGAAAAACTACATCAAAAAGAGACATATGATCGACTTCGGTTTCGTTTCTTCTTAAATGTGTCTCATGAAATTCGTACTCCTCTTACCTTGATAAAGGGTGGCGTTGATCGCATGATTGAACACGGTGCAGTGAGGAATGAATTTGCTGCAGAGATGGAGCGGGTAGCAAAAAATACGGAACGATTAACCCGGTTGGTTAATGAAGTCCTGGATTTAAAAAATATTGAAAACAAAAATGTATCAGTAAAAAATCATGAGTTTAATCTGAAAGAATTTTTAGTGGCTTCAGTTGATGTATTTAAGTTGCGCGACGATAGATGCAGACTGGTATTGAAGATGCCAAAATCACCGGTATGGATTGTTTCGGACAGGGAAATGATAGAGACCATTATATATAACCTTTTATCTAACGCATTTAAATACTCACCCCAGAATTCCGACATTATTGTGGAGCTAAATCATGAGAAAAATGAAAAGGCGTGGATTAAAGTAACAGATCATGGATCTGGCATTAGAAAAGAAGACCAGCAAAGGATCTTTGAACGGTTTTATCGTTCGGAGAATCAAATGCAGTCAGGCACCGGAATAGGGTTGGCTTTGGTAAAACAATATGCCGACCTATTAGGAGGATCTGTTAAGGTTGACAGTGAACTCGGGCAGGGAAGTACATTTACCTTATTCATCCCTGATAAAAGGGAAAAAGAAAAATTAGCTATTGAGAAAGAAAAGAGACATGTATTGTCTTCCAAAATAGCTGACGATCGTCCTGTTTTAGTAATAGTTGATGACCATCCGGATATTAGAGATTTTGTTAGGGAGATATTTGTAAATGAATACCTTGTTTTTGAAGCAATAGATGGAAAAAATGGATTAGCGTTAATAAAGGAGAAAAGTCCCGATCTGATCATATCTGATGTGATGATGCCCGAAATGAATGGTTATGAACTGTGTGAAGCGATACGTAGCGATATAGCTATCTCCCATATTCCAATAGTATTGCTAACTGCAAAAACAGATGAAGAAGCGCAAATGAGCGCATTTGCCTCCAGTGCGGATGCCTTTATCAATAAACCGTTTAATCAGAAAATTCTAAAAATAAGAGTGGATAAACTGATCGAACAGCGCAAAAAACTTATTCAGAAGTATGGTGATAAACCAGAGGAAACAACCATGGTGTTGGCAACTACTCAGTTAGATAAGGAGTTCGTTGAAAAGATGGAAACCATATTAATGGAGAGAATAGAAGATGTTGACTTTAATGTGGAAGAACTCGCTTCGCAAATGGCCATGAGTACCTCGGGACTTTATCGGAAGATTAAAGCTTTAACATCAAAATCACCGGTTGAATATATTCGCATTCACCGATTAAAAGAGGCTGCCAAACTGCTTAAAGAAACAACATTCTCTGTTACCGAAGTATCAGAGAAGACAGGTTTTTCGAACCAAAAATATTTTTCAAAGTGTTTTAAACATCAATTCAATATCACACCTCTGAATTATCGCAAAAAAGGATAGGGTTTATTGCGATTTTAGTAAATCGTAGTCGTTATTCTATTTTTGTATGATGAGCCGATTACTAATGGAAAATAAACCGATTTAGTAATCGGCTCATTTTAATTAGTCAGAACTGAAAAAGTAACACATTTTGAGATTCTATGTTTTTTAATAATGGTGGTTTTCTGAAAAATAAGATTTGGAAAATTGCAAAAAGAATCTGCTCTTTAATTCTATTGAGCATTTTCTTTAAATTGAATCCAGTTCCAGCTAAAATGGTGTTGATTTTGTCACCATCAACACCTTTTAAATAATTTCTCAACATTCTGTGATCATGTTTGCTGTGACCGATAATAGGTTCTATGCCTGCCCTTGCCCTGAAACGTTTTCTCGCTTTTTGTTTTTGGTATTGATTATTTCCATTTTTAGGAACTGTTGGGGATATTATTTGAACACCGTCAACATTCTTTTTCCCTCGATATCCTCTGTCTACGATTCCAACTTTGGGTCGGCTTTCTGTTAAGTATTCTGTTTGCTTTAGATGTTCCTTAAGGGTATGTCAATCATAGAGATTATTTTCAAAAGCAATAGCTCCAACTACAATTTTTGTGGTTTTGTTTACTACTACAATACCCGATTTATTTGCGAACTCAAAATTCTTTGCTTCTTTTCCTTTTGCAATGCAGCTCATCTCCGGCTCAAGAATGCTATAAATTTTGTTTTGATCTGCTTTTGTTGGGTTAAAATTTTCTTGAGTATGACCAATATTCTTTCGTATTTTAATTTTTGTTACGGATTAACCCAGAAAATTCATTGTGAGGTTGCAAAAATGGGTGTAAAGTGTTATTTTAGAGTTGATTAGAATCAAAAACAACACTTTTAGCTACACCCAAAAATGAGCAATAAAGATACAGTATTTTATAGACAACACTTCGTTATAAAGTGATATAAAACATTGATTATCAATAAAATAAGCAGTTAAATTATTTGTTTAAATCCCTGGTAATCAGTATCTT
>NZ_JBQTGI010000047.1:0-18879 GCF_052400645.1 Saccharicrinis sp. GN24d3 | reverse complement strand
ACCCAAACAACAGCTTAAAAAGGGCTTAAAACGCAATAAATTTTATTTTGCGGATAGTTTTTAGACAGACTGCCGTTGGGCGCAAGCAGGGGAAATTGGTGTAATCACGTAAAAGCATAACTTATAGTGAATATTTTCACGAAAAGTATTATCTTTGAATAAAAAAGAAAAATGTATTCAAGATATTTAAGAGAAGAAATTGAAAGTAGATTAGGTTCGGGTAAAGCTATAGTTGTTATTGGACCAAGACAAGTTGGCAAAACTACTCTTATTGAATCAATACTTGAAACAAAAGATTATTTATTGCTTGATGGAGATGACCCCAAAACAAGAACACTATTGACAGAACCTAATACAGAACAAATTCGGACAATTTTAGGGAAATACAAATATGTATTCATAGATGAAGCTCAAAGAATTGAAGGAATTGGGCTCACCATGAAAATTATTACAGATAGGTTCAAGGATGTCCAATTATTTACAAGCGGTTCTTCTTCTTTTGACTTAACCAACAAAATAAATGAGCCATTGACTGGCAGAAAATGGGAGTATCAATTGTTTCCTATTTCATGGGAAGAGTTCGAAACTCATCATGGGTATTTGAATTCAGAGCAACAATTAGAAAATAGACTACTTTATGGATTTTACCCTGATGTCTTAAATAATAATGGAGATGAAATTAGTATTCTGCGTAATTTGGTAAATAGCTATTTATACAAGGATATCTTATCATATTCGGACATTAGAAAGCCTGAGGTGCTTGAAAAGTTGGTTCAGGCTTTAGCTCTTCAAGTAGGTAGCGAAGTGAATTATTCAGAATTAGCCCAGATTGTCCATGTTGACAAGAATACTATTAGCAAGTACATTGATATACTTCAACAAGGTTATATTATTTTCAAATTGAGTAGTTTTAGCAGAAATGTTAGGAATGAAATAAAAACTAATAAGAAAATTTATTTCTACGATAATGGTGTTCGTAACATGGTTATTGGAAATTTTAATCCCCTAGATTTAAGAACTGACAAAGGAGCATTGTGGGAAAATTTTTTAATTTCTGAGAGAATGAAACAAATCGAGTATAAGCAAAGTCTAGCTCGAACATATTTTTGGAGAACCAAACAGCAGCAAGAAGTTGATTTTGTTGAAGAAAACAGTGGGAAAATAATAGGATATGAATTTAAATGGAATAAAAAAAAGACTTCAAGATTACCTAAAACATTTGTAGAATCCTATAATGCAGAAAGTAACGTGATTGACAAAGATAATTTTAGAGAATTTGTAATAATGAAATAATGCCAGCGCCCAACACACAATATAAAACAGCTGGGGTTCAGTGGTTTGTGGGCATTTGTTCTCGCTTCAGCATTCTTGTCGGTGGACAAGAACGTAGCCCGAAAACCCAACCGTTTCATATTGCCAACGTTAGTGTGCAACGCCGCTGTGGTAATCCAGTAGGTGTAAATCCTACCTAAATAATTTTTCACAAGATCATCGCTTCGTTCGGCAGAACACCTTAGTCGCATTCGCAAAGAAATACGTGATGCTTAAAATCTGATTTCTTAGCAAATATCAACGTCATAATTTACCCACATCTGTAATTTTGCGTTTAGTATTTGAACATAAAGTTGGATAGGAAATATTCATTTTCAAGGCTTGTGAAGTCAGGAAATCCACAGTTTACTGTTGTAAATGAGGAATTTCATGACAAGCGTAACGAAGAAAATGGAGTTTTCTTGCCAACGTAATCTGAAATTATAGATATGGAAAACAGAAAATTCAATGTTAAGCAATTTGTAATTATCACTTTAATTACGAGTATTTGGATTCATATTGGCGAAACGGCTAGGGCAGTGTTTGTGGCATTTCCGCTAATGGAATCTTTTTTCGAGGGTAAACTTCAATTGGTGGGTATGGAGCAAATGAAAGTTAGTCATGCCTTGGTTTGGGGCTTATGGGACACCATTCTTGCGGCTGTTTTGGTATTTATCTTTTGGCTTTGCTCAGTAGTTTTTAAAAAAAACGGAAAATCGGTTCTTATTTCAGGAACGGTAACCTCCTTTGCAACTATCGGTATATTTTGGATTGCCAATGTAAACGCAGGACTTGGAGAATGGAGTGCTGCATTTAAAATTTTCCCTTTGGCTTGGCTCGAACTCGTAATTGGAGCATGGATAGCTTTAAAACTTTATTCAAGAAATAAGTAATGGCGTAGGATTATCTTAATAATAATTTGATATAAGATGGCAGTATCAAACGATTTTATCCAATATGTACTCGACCAATTGTCGGGTTGGGGAAATGTACAGGTTAAGCGTATGTTTGGCGGTGCAGCCTTGTACCAGGAAGAGTTGGCTTTTGGAATGATTATGAACGATGAAGTTTACTTAAAAGTTGACGAAACCAATCGTGCGAAATTCGAGGAAACAGGCTCAACTCAACTGAAACCCTTTAAAAACAACAAAACGGTTCTTTCTTTTTATAATGTTCCGCCCGATGTTTTTGAGGATGCTGATGAGTTTACGGAGTGGGCAAAAGAATCTTATACGATTCAAAAAAATAGAATCATTTAAAATTTATACTTATGAAACGAGCATGTAAATCATTCGCATCCAATATGATGATTAAAATACAGCGAGTTCCATACTATACCTTTGAAAACAAATAATTTTAATAGTATGAAAAAACACAATTGCGAAGAGTGCAAATTAAGAGCAAAATACGACAAAGCCCCAAAATCATTTGTAGGGAAATTCTGGCGTTGGCATATTAACTTCTGTCCCGGTTGGAAGGGGTACATGAAATCATTGGATGACGAGAAAAAATCAGAGCTTGCTTTGAAATACAACCTGATAAAAGAAATGAATACGATGCACTAAAAATATAAAAATGGACAAATTAAACATCCTTTGGACAAGTAACGATAAAGACACTTTTATGAACATGGTAGCCATGTACTCGGGTAATTCCATTAAAAGTGGCTGGTGGAACGAAGTAAATATTATTATTTGGGGCGGCTCAACACGTCTTGCAGGTAGCGATGAGGAAGTTCAAAAAGAACTTCAAAAACTGATGGAAACGGGCGTAACTGTTGAAGCCTGTAAAGCTTGTGCCGATAAAATGAAGCTTTCTGATACTTTAAAAGATTTGGGTATTACCGTAAAGTATATGAGCAAACTAACGGGTATTATTAAAAAGAATGAGAAGTTGATTACGATATAGGTAATAATATAAAAATCAATAATAAAGCTGGCAGAAATGCCGGCTTTTTTTGTTTTTCTGTAATTAGTATACAACATCCTGTAATTGCTATACAGCGGAGGAGCGTGCCAGCAGTAGTTTTGTATCAGATAAATTTTTAAACAATACAAAATGAAAAATGTAGTTATCACAGGAAGCAGTAACGGATTTGGATATCTTTCAGCACAGCTATTTGCAGACAACGCTTACAAGGTTTATGCAACGATGAGAAATCCAGAAGGAAGCAATTCTGAAAAGAAACAAGAACTGGAAAAATATTCTTCGAATATTAAAGTGGTGAATATGGACGTTGCCGAAGACGAATCGGTAAAAGTTGCAATGAACAGCATAATTAAAGAAGCAGGTACAATTGATGTACTAATAAACAATGCTGGTATTATGCATATGGGCATCGCAGAGGCCTTTAGCATTGAGCAAGCAAATCAATTGATGAATGTAAATTATTATGGCATAATTAGAACCACGCAAGCCGTATTACCAATTATGCGTAAAGAAGGAAAGGGACTAATCATTAATACAACATCTGCATATGGTAGAGTATTTGCTCCTTTTGCAGCAACTTATGGAGCATCTAAAGCTGCTGTAGAGGCTTACACACAAAGTTTAAAATATGAATTGGCGACTACCGGTGTAGAAACTATTTTAGTTGAACCAGGACCATTTGCAACAAACTTGGCCGGTTCATTTTCTCCTGAAGCAAGAACAGAAATTGTAGGAGAGTATTCTGAGTTGCAAGCAATTTTTGGAGGTATGATGGAAGAGGTTGCTACCTTATTACAATCAGAAGGTTTCCCTCAGCCTAATTTAGTTGCTGAGGCTTACTTAAAACTTGCTGAAATGCCTCAAGGCTCCAGACCTACGAGAACCACTGTTGGATTACCACTAGGAGCAGATAAGGTTAATGAATTAACACAGCCAATACAAGATGGTTCCTTGCAAGCGTATAAAATGGATTATTTATTAGAAACAAAAATTAAATAAAATGAAACGAGCATGAGAAATATTCACACATTGGCAATTTATTAAAATCATGCGAGTTCCATCTTATTCATTAGAAAACAAACAATCTTAATAAGATGAAAAATAATATAGAAGACAAAGTAGTAGTCATTACAGGAGGAAGTAGCGGATTAGGAGAAGCTACAGCTCGTTATTTGGCAGAAAAAGGAGCAAAAATAGTATTAGGTGCTCGTAGAATAGAAAAATTAGAAAAAGTTGCTTCAGAAATTAAAAAAAATGGAGGAGCTGTTGAAATTTTAAGAACAGATGTTACCAGTGCGGATGATGTAAAAGCATTGGTAAAAAAAGCCATTGACAGTTTTGGCAAAATTGATGTAATGGTAAATAATGCTGGTATTATGCCTTTAGCACCATTAAGTGCTCTAAAAATTGACGAATGGGACAGTTTGATTGATGTTAACATAAAAGGTGTGTTATACGGTATTGCAGCAGCCTTACCGGAATTTGAAAAACAAAAATCGGGTCACTTTATCAATTTAGCATCTGTTGCTGGATTAAAAGTAAGTCCAGGTGGAGCAGTCTATAGCGGTACTAAATATGCAGTACGTGCAATAAGTGAAGGATTGAGGCAAGAGGTTGGTAAGGATATTAGAACAACAATATTAACACCTGGTTTGATAGAATCTGAACTACAATTAGGAAGCTCAGATGAGGCGACTTCACAATTTATACAGCAAGTTTACAAAGATGCTATTCCTGCAATTTCCATTGCAAAAGCTGTGGCCTACGCTATTGATCAACCTGCAGATGTAGATATTAACGAACTAGTAATTCGTCCTACTATACAAGAATTTTAAAAAAATAACAGAAATTAAAAGATATAACAGGCTTTTTTGAAGTTGACAATTATCCTAATTAATAATTCAATCTTTTAATAGATTAACGTTATTCCGAAAATCACAGTAATATCTTTCATTATTACTGTGATTTTTTTTTGAAGCAATGATTTCCTTATGCTGTAATGTAATTAGTATACAACATCCTGTAATTGCTATACATCCACGAAGTGTACCAACAGTAGTTTTGTAGCAGTTAAATTTTTAAACAATACAAAATGAAACGAACAATATTAATTACGGGTGCAAGTACCGGAATAGGGAAAACCACAGCAAAGTATTTCAACGAAAAAGGATGGAATGTAATTGCAACCATGCGAACTCCTGAAAAGGAAGAAGAGCTTACCAAACTGGAAAATACTTTGGTAACCCGCTTAGATGTTACCAACCTGGAGTCAATCGACAAGGCAGTAAATGAAGGGATTGAAAGATTTGGCAAAATAGATGTTTTGCTGAACAATGCCGGTTATGGAGCTTTTGGTCCGCTGGAGGCTTTCCCGAGAGAGAAAATGATTCGCCAGCTAAATACCAACATTGTTGGAGTGTTAGATGTTACCCGTGCACTTCTTCCTCATTTCAGAGCCAACAAAGATGGTGTTATTGTTAATATCTCATCTATTGGAGGTAAAACAACTTTCCCATTAGGCTCACTTTATCATGGAACAAAATTCGCCATCGAAGGTATTTCCGAATCATTACATTTTGAGTTGGAGCCTATTGGAATTAAAGTGAAAATTATTGAACCGGGTATTATTGCCACTGATTTTGGCGGACGTTCCTTCGATTTTAATAACGACGAAACGATGATAGAATACCAGTCAGCAATCGAAAAACTGATGAAGTTTCATAACAGCGTGGGTGATATTTCGTCACCTCCAATTGTGGTTACCGAACAAATTTATGCGGCTGTTACCGACGGAACAAACACCTTAAGATACGAAGCCGGAGCCGACGCTGTAGAATTGCTTGCCAATCGTAAAAAGTTAAACTATGAAATGTTTATAGCGGGAATCAAACAACAATTTGGATATTAAGATATATAGAAATGTACACAAAAGAAGTATTTAACACCACATTACTTGGTGGTATCGAAGTAAAAAACAGATTTGTACGTTCAGCCACAAACGACCCGAATGCAGAAAAATTTTGTTCCCAATAAAGCAATATTTGATAAATACGAAGACCTTAGCAAAGGTGAAGTTGGGACGATTATTATGGGCTACCTGGTATTTTCAAAGTCAGATCATTACGCTGAAAACTCACTTGAATTAGATGCTGATACGGTAGCTGAGTTTAAGAAAGTAACCGATATGGCCCATGGCTATGGCACAAAAATGGTAGCTCAGATTAATCATGCAAGCACGCAGATATTTTATCAACCGGAAGGTGCTGTTTATGGCCCATCGGAATATACCGACCCGATGAACGGTATTAAAGCCACTGCCTTTTCGAAAGAACAAATTCAGGAGTTTGTAAAAGAATTTGGACAGGCAGCTGCCTATGCCAAAGAAGCAGGGTTTGATGGTGTGCAAATTCATGGTGCACACGGTTACATGCTTAACAAATTTATGAGCCCTTTGTACAACCAACGTACTGATGAGTATGGCGGCGATGTATATGGCAGAATGAAAATTGTACTTGATGTTTTAAGCGAAATAAAAAGTACCTGTGGTCAAGATTATCCAGTATGGATAAAGCTAAGTAGTACCGATTTTGAAGTAAACAATAAAGGTTTAAACGAAGAAGATTTTCTGGTAATTGGTGAGCACCTTGCAGCAAATGGAATCGACGCCATAGAAGTTAGTGGAGGTTCAATGGCAGGGATTCATGGTTCAGCGCGTTCAAAAAAATATGCAGCCTATCATCTTAATGCAGCCAAAAAGCTTAGCGATAAAGTAGATACACCCGTAATTCTTGTGGGCGGATTAAGAGACGTTGATGAGATGAACAACATTCTTTCGGAAACAAAAATTGAGGCTTTCTCCATGAGTCGTCCGTTAGTAAGGGAATCTGATTTGGTTAAACGATGGATGAATGGCGATGGAACAAAAGCAAAGTGTGTTGCGTGTAACAGTTGCTTTAATCCCAACGGAATAGAATGCTTCTTTAACCTAAGCAAAGAAAAACAGCAGGAATTTAAAGAGATGATGCAAGCGAGGAACTAAACAAAATTTAATATCATGATTGAATTAAAAAGAGTTATTGCAGTCTATTTTTCTCCAACACATACTGGGCAAAAGGTGGTAAACGCTATTGCATCCGGTTTTGAAACAGAAACCATTGTTGAAATCGACTTAACTAAAGATACAGAAGAGTTCCATGCTAAAGATGGAGATTTACTTATCATAGGAGCACCTGCTCATGGTGGCAGAATTCCAACTGTTGCGATGGAGCGTATAAAAGGCATTAAAGGTTCGGGGCAGCCGGCAGTTTGTGTTTCGATGTATGGGAACCGAGCCTTTGGCAATGCCTTAATGGAATTAAACAACATCATCGAAACCAATGGATTTGTAATTATTGGAGCAACAAGTTTTATCGGGGAACACTCTTTCGCTAACAAAAAAAGGAAGATTGCCGAAGGAAGACCTAATCAGGAAGATTTACAAACTGCCAAATTTTTCGGTGCTCAAATAAAAGAAAAGTTATCAGGAGCCGGGATTAATGATATTCGTAAACTTAGTATTCAAAGCCACATTCCGGGTAAGCTCCCCACAAAACCAGCAGGAAGTATGCCCAAGATGGTATCGAAACCTACCGAGGATTGTGTAGATTGTAAAGTTTGTATTGGTGTTTGCCCGGTTGGAGCTATAACCGATGATTTAAGTTGCGATGCAGAGAGGTGTATGACTTGCTTTGCTTGTGTCAAATCTTGTCCTCACGAAGCACGAGAATTAAAACATCCTCTGGTATCAGTGTTAGCGTATGCCATGTCGAAACAGAAAGATAAACAACCACAATTTTTTATTTAAACTACAGAACACGCTATGAATCCTACAATAGAACAAAGAATACAACGATTAGAGGATTTGGAAGCCATAAAAACGCTTCAATATGCCTATGGGCAATTGGTAGATAAAGGATGGGATGGAAAAGAAATGATTACCGATGGATTGGAAGAAGTATTTACTGAAGATGCAAGCTGGGAGTCTAAGGCACAAAATATATCCGTACAAGGTATTCAACAGATTTCTGACCTGTTTAAAATGATGGATGCCAGGTCTGATTTATTTATCCATAGTTTCTCAAATCCCATAATCGATTTGCAAGGCGATAAGGCCACTGCAAAATGGATGTTAATCTCACCGATGACTTTAGGTGGTGGAGAGCTGCAAAATATGTTGGCGAGTTATAATAACGATTATGTACGAACACCTGAAGGTTGGCGGATTAAAGCATTAAGGCTAAATCCTGCGTATATGCCAAAAGGATAATGGTTAAACATGAGAAAGGAGATAATGTCAGTACATTTCTCTTTTCCTCTTAACCGCCAATAATTAGGATATAATTTGTTTTCCGTTTAAATTATATCTATAATGATTATTACATAGTTGCCATTAAAATGGTTATTTACAACAGAATATGAAACGAGCATGGTCAAGCTTTTCGGACAACCGCAAATGATTAGTGCGAGTTCCTCCGCTAAGGCGGAGCATGCTATGAGACACCTTAAAAATTTTAAATCTAGTCGAATGAAAAATATACATCGTTTAAAAACAATTAGTCAAGCTCATAAATTTATGGGGCTAGACAAGCCCAAGCATCCTTTGGTAAGTGTTTTTTATCACGAAAACATGTATTCAAACAAGGAAATGATTGAGAAAAATGTTGCTGCCGATATGTATCTAATAATTTATAAAATGCATAGCGACGCATCGTTTGGCTATGGGCGAAATACTTACGATTTTCAGGAAGGAACTATGATGTTTCTTAAACCGGGACAGGTTATATCTATACCCGAATGGGAATTTAACGATTCGGACGGAGGCTGGTCTTTGATGGTTCATCCCGATTTTATTAGAAAATCGCCACTCGGAGAACATATGGATGATTATTCATTTTTTTCATACGATGTTCACGAAGCGCTTCATTTGTCCGAAGATGAAAAACAGATCATGGCAGACTTGCGTGATAAAATAATAAAAGAATATAGCCTCAATATTGATAAGCATAGCCAGAAACTAATTATAGGTAGCATTGAACAGATGCTGGATTACTGCACCCGTTTTTACGACCGCCAGTTTTATACGCGCGAAAACCTGAATAAAGATTTAGTAAGTAAGTTTGAGCATCTTTTGAAAAAATATTATAGCACCGGTATGGCTCTAAAACAAGGCGTACCAACGGTAAAGTATTGTGGCAACGAATTAAACATGTCGGGCAATTACCTCAGCGATTTGCTTAAAAAGGAAACGGGTAGAAATGCGCAAGACCATATTCACTACTTTGTTATAGAACAAGCAAAAAGCAAGCTCCTTAACTCGAGCGATACAGTTTCTGAAATCGCTTTCGATTTAGGCTTTGAATACTCGCAATATTTTTCTCGTTTGTTTAAAAAGAAGACAGGTGTTACTCCGGCGGAATACCGGAATGTGAATTAAACTATAGTTGAACCTTCTGTAAAGATACTATCTGTTATATTATACCATTTTAACATTATGATTAGCGTTATAGCTTTGTAGTATAATGCCGATCGACTAATGACAGCGTTAATTTTTAGCTAAACAGACACTTCTCCGTAGAAAGGTACGTGTAATCTTGATTGGAATTTATTTTGTTTTCCCCTCGCACCCTTTTTTGAAACGTCAGTACAGAATTGAAACCCCACCCGCAAACAGCATCCCGACAATTTTCGGGACAAACCCCGCAAACCAATCCGCAAACCAATTTTTGCATTTAGTGAAAGTAGAGTCAAACTGGTTTGAGCTATACCGAACGGAGCAAAAATCAGCGTAGCTAAAACTTGCAAAAGAGCTATTTCTTTTCTAACACTCCTCTTGCAATAAATGATATTTGCTTTATACCAGATTTAATATTAGCAACTAACTAACGAAAATGTATACATCATCTACCAAAATGTTTAAGTGATATGCCGCTTGTGTGCCGTTACTTTGTATCATGATAATTTTCATTAAAAATTAAAGCATTAAAATCATGAAATACAAAAAAATAGCGAACACAGGTCTCTACGTATCGCGGTTCTGCTTCGACGCTATGACGTTTGGCGAACAAAATCAAAAAAAATAAAAGTTTAGGAGAGAAAATTATGTCAAGAAAATATTGGAGTACTGACGACATACCCAGTCAAAAAGGCAGGGTCTCTATAGTTACTGGTTCGACGAGCGGGATAGGCAAGGAAACTGCAAGGGTGTTAGCACAGAAACAATCGACTGTGATACTTGCTGTTAGAAATGTATCAAAAGGTGAGAAGGTTGCAGAGGAAATTCGAGCAGACTATCCAGACGCCGACATTTCTGTTATTAAGTTGGATCTTTCCAGTCTTCGTTCAATTCAAGCGTTCAGTTCGCAGTTTTTAGCAAATTTCGACAGACTTGATATGCTGATCAACAACGCAGGAGTAGCGTGCCCTTATGCCAAGACTGACGACGGGTTTGAAATTCTGATTGGCACGAATCATTTAGGTCACTTTGCATTGACCGGACATTTGATCGAGACACTCAAGAAAACACCAGATTCCCGCGTGGTGGTCGTTTCCGCCGGCGCTCATAAGTCCTCGAAGATCGATCTGGATGATCTGAATTGGGAAAAGCGAAAATACAGCAATTTTACGGCGTACGCAGATAGCAAATTGGCGAATCTCTACTTTGCCTATGAGCTGAAAAGGCGGCTTGAATCAGAAGGTGGCAACCCTATGGTTACAGCCGCTCATCCAGGATGGACGACATCAGGACTTCAGCGTGGCTTGGTGAGATTTTTAAATATATTTTTCGGCCAGAGCAAAGATATGGGAGCACTGCCAACACTGCGAGCCGCAATAGACGAGAATGCGTCTTCGGGTGATTTTTTCGGCCCGAAGGATTTTTTTGAACTGCACGGCGCACCCATTAAGGTCGAATCAAGCGAGCGATCACATGATGTCGACGCAGCGCACAAGCTTTGGACGCTATCTGAAGAATTAACAGGGATAAAGTATTAACCTGAGTTCGACTTTAAATCCTGCCTCAGTTTCAACTAATTTTTAGCAGAAATTATTGCATATTTTCGAAGAACTATCGGGATAATTCGAAAAAATATGCGGTGATTTCTGCAAAAATCAGTGAAATCCGAAGGAAAAAACAGAAATGCACAATCTTCGAACCGAAAATTCCTAGAAATAGCCCGCTATTTTTTCAAAATTTTCAATTCAAATCTTGCACATTTCTGTTTTTCTGAGGCTATTATTTAAAATCGAACTCAGGTTATTAATGGAATGGAACTAAATAAAAACTAAAAATAATAATGAGATGAAATACAAAAGTTTAGGAAACACAGGATTGTACGTTTCGGAGTTAACACTTGGAACCATGACCTTCGACAAAGAAGGTGGAAGTAACACCGGAGTGATTGGAACAACCGGACAGGAACTGGCCACAAAAATGGTTAATCTCTCATTGGATGCGGGTATTAACATTTTTGATACCGCCAATGTATATAGTTCGGGCGAATCGGAAATTATGCTCGGAAAAGCCTTAGGTGATAAAAGGAAAGATGTGCTTATTGCAACTAAGCTATATAGTACTATAACTACCGGACCCAATGACCTTGGTACAAGCCGCCTGGCGATTATGCGGGAAGTGGAAGCCAGTTTAAAACGTTTGGGAACCGATTACATCGACCTATATCAGGTTCATCAATTCGATGCAACAACACCTCTTGAAGAAACAATGAAAGCACTGGATGACCTGGTTCGTCAGGGAAAGGTGAGATATATCGGTCTTTCAAATTTCAGTGCATGGCAAATTGCCAAAGCTGATGGATTAGCGAAATTATTGGGCACTGAAAAATTCTGTTCTGTTCAGGCTTATTACTCATTAGTGGGACGTGAATTGGAAAGGGAAATTATACCTGCTTCAATGGATTTAGGATTGGGAACTTTGATATGGAGCCCCTTAGCAGGAGGTTTTTTAAGTGGGAAAATTACGCGTACAAGTGAAGCTTCAGGTCGAAGAGTAAATTTTGATTTTCCACCGGTTGAAAAGGAACAAGGTTTTAATATTGTCGATAAACTAATGGAAATTGCAGAAAGTAAAAATGCTTCTGTTGCACAAATTGCATTGGCCTGGTTACTTCACAAACAAGGTGTTACCAGCGTAATAGTTGGAGCACGAAAGGAAGAGCAGCTAATTGATAACCTGGGAGCAGCCGATATTGTGTTAAACGATGATGAAATGAAGCTATTGGATGACGCGAGTGTTTTAAAACCTGAATATCCACAATACACGCAAACATTACAACGTGGAGAAACCATTTTTGGCCAGGTCGAAAACCTCAAATAATACCCATATAATATAAATCAACATCTTTGGTTTGCTGTTGTTAAAGAAAGATAGCATTGGCAGCCAAAGATGTTTTTATAGTTTTACATTAACTATGTACCGATGAAACATATAAACTTTGCAACTATTACGGAATTTAATCAGGCTCATCATTTACCAAAGCCTGAAAATCCGCTTTTTAGTATAGGATGTAAAACCTTGAACCCCGATGAAATTAAGAACTGTGGTGCGGTGTCTTCGGAAGAAGTTAGTTACAGCAACCAGTTTTATCTCATCAGCCTTAAAAACATCGTTTCGGGTGAAATTCTTTACGGACGTACAAAATACGATTGCAATACCGGAACCTTATTGTTTTCTGCACCTAATCAAACATATGCTTTTAAAGATGTAGTCATAAGTTCAGAATCCTGGGTTATTGCTATTCACGAAGATTTTATTCGAGGACTGGATATCCGAAAATTGATTAAAAATTACAATTTCTTCAACTACAATGTAAATGAAGCCTTGCATCTGTCTCCGAAAGAAGAAAAAATCATCAAGCTTATTTTAAAAGGGATTGATGCCGAATATAATAACAACCAGGACGAGTTTAGTAAGGAAATTATCATATCACACCTGGAAACGCTGTTAAAATATTCCGACCGATTTTACAAACGTCAGTTCCTCAACCGAAAAGAAATCAATAAGAATTTGATGACCAGATTCAGGGAAATTTTAGACGCTTATTTTGAAAGTGGGCGGCAAATGGAAAATGGAATCCCAACAGTCGAGTGGTTAGCCAATCAATTAGGCGTGAGCCACCGATACATGAGCGATACCATAAAAGCCGAAACTGGAAAAACGGCAGTTGACCAAATCAATTTATATTTGGTTGAAGAAGCTAAAAACTTATTGCTGGCTCCGAATGCTTCTATTTCTGAAACTGCTTATAAATTGGGATTTGAATATCCACAATACTTTTCACGTCTATTCAAGAAAAAAACAGGGATTAGCCCTAAAGCGTATATTGAAAATGGAGGTGTGAATTAATTCACTATTTCTAATGATGTATCAACGCATAGTATCTCTATCTCCTATTTCTAATTAAAACAAAAGTTTAAAAAAAAACGATTCTATATCTTTCAGGAACAGGTAATTCATTGAATTGTAGCTAAGCAACCATATCATCACCCCGATTTTAAACGCAACACATTAGCCAAAAATAAATAAAAACACTTTGAAATGAAATTTCTATCTTATATGATATTATCCGTCATGCTGGCAATTCTTGTATTATCGGTGGTCTATGTATCCAAGAAAACCACTTTAGTATTTGGAATTGAAAATTCACGACTTGTATATCTTGGGTATAGTTTGCTGACTATACTTTTTCTTTTTGGCTTTGGTGCTTTTATGAATGCTACTGGAGAATTAGGGCATACAATCTATAGAATTACAGCGCTTGCCATAGGTGTTTATCTTTTTCTGGTATTCTCATTTTTAATTGCTGACGGTATTTATATATTCGTAAAACTATCCTCTTCTACCTTTGGTTTTATTGGCTTTGGATTGGCTTTCATTATTTCTGTTTTGGGCTATTGGAATGCATCACATATTAGAGTTACTCCTGTGAATATTCCAATGCAGGGATTAAACCAAGAGCTTAAAGCGGTGCACCTTACTGATATTCATATTGGGCATTTCAGAACCAATGGTTTTTTGCAAAATATTATCAATATAACCAATGCTCAAAATCCTGATGTAATATTTCTAACAGGCGATTATTTGGATAGTAAGTACGCTTTAAACAAAAAATACTTTGAGCCACTAAAACAACTTAAAGCTCCTATATATTTTGTAGATGGTAATCACGACCATGCTACGAATAACGATAGCATTGTAGCTTTAATGCGAAGTGTTGGCGTTAAGGTTTTAGAAAATGAAGTTATTCACTTAAATGGCTTGCAGATAGTTGGGCTGAAACACATGCTTGCCGACCGAAATTCACTTGATATGCATGCTTCAGGACACAAGCCAACTATTGAAGAAACCTTACCTAAATTAAATATTGACAAAGAAAAGGCTAGCGTACTTCTGCATCATGCCCCCAGTGGAATTAAACATGCAAACCAGCATGGTGTTGATTTGTATCTTGCCGGACACACCCATGCCGGGCAGATATTTCCGTTTAACTTTTTTGCTGATATGATGTTTGAATACAATCGTGGCTTACACAATTTTAATGGGACAAAAGTATATGTCTCAGAAGGCGTTGGTACATTTGGGCCTCCTTTCAGAATAGGAACTAAAAGTGAGATTGTGTCGCTTACTTTATCTCCGTATTAAAAAAAGGAGATTACTTGCTTGAATTAATTTTTCAACCCTATTTGTAAGCCCATTGGCAAGTCGCACGAGCCACGTTCAAACCAATTTTTGCGATAAGTGAGAGCAATAATTTGCTGTTCATTTAGAAGAGCTGCCGACAGTTATGTCCGTGAGGATTGTCGCTGAAGCCCGGTATGTTCAAATGACCAGGCCGTAATGCGCAAGTGTGAACCCAAGGTAGCTTCGAGAAGTGTATCTGTAGACGGGGAGAGTTTCGACGTTCTCGAACCCTGTAATGTTGTATGGATGAACAGCAATGTGAAGTGTAACGGTCTGCCGGAGTCATAGGGATGGCGTGGTTATAGATGGATTATTACGGAATACCGTAATAAGATAAAACGACACGGGGCTGTGGGAGATCTCTTGTTTTAAAGGTTGGCAACCTTAAACCCGGATTATGTATTGGAGGTTCGTCGTGAACATTGAAAGTGCAATAAAACAAGGCTTTACTTGAAACGAGGCATCACTTGTCCCGATTACTTTCGGGAGCATCGTTATGGAGAGTTGAAGTGAAGCAGCGGAGTGTCTTGTTTTGAAACAATTTCAATGTGTAATAGATTTTCTAATGCATATTGCGGGTTCAAATATGAAGGGAAGTCACAGGTGGTTCATATAGCTAATGGACTATACATGTGCCGGGTAGATTCATATGAAAAGCAAATAGAGAACACTATCGGTAAGCCGTATGAGGGAAAACTGCACAGCCTGTCCCGAACATCGGGATACGGTTTGATGCAGGGGGCGCTGATAGTTTACATATAATTATTACTTTTAGGGGTATTAATTGGAGTAAGCTATCAGGCTCTACTCTACGCTGCAAGGTTGGAAAACGTACCAGAAACGATTAACTTTAGATTTTAAATTTAAAAGTAAATATTATGGACAATTCAAAAAAAGGTAAATGCCCTGTCATGCACGGAGCAAATACGGACACCAATAGTTCCGTAATGAGTTGGTGGCCAAATGCACTTAATTTAGATATTTTGCACCAGCATGATACTAAGACAAATCCTCTTGGTGAAAGCTTCAATTATCGGGAAGAATTTAAAAAGCTCAATTTAGAAGCTGTTAAAAACGACCTCAAAAAACTTATGACAGATAGCCAAGAATGGTGGCCAGCCGATTGGGGACATTATGGTGGTTTAATGATTAGAATGACTTGGCATAGCGCAGGTACATATCGTACTGCTGATGGCCGAGGAGGTAGTAATACAGGTAATCAACGTTTTGCACCTCTCAATAGCTGGCCTGACAATGTAAATTTGGATAAAGCAAGAAGGTTATTATGGCCAATTAAACAAAAATACGGCAACAAACTTTCATGGGCTGATTTAATTATACTTGCAGGAAACATGGCATATGAATCAATGGGATTCAAAACATTCGGATTTGGCGGAGGACGAGAAGATATTTGGCATCCTGAAAAAGATATTTATTGGGGTGCGGAAAAAGACTGGTTAGGAAAAGACCGCTATTCAAATAAATCAAACGAAGAAACACTGGAAAATCCTCTTGCAGCTGTTCAAATGGGATTAATCTATGTAAATCCCGAAGGAGTTGATGGAAATCCTGACCCTTTAAAAACTGCTCAAGCTATGCGTGTTACATTCAAAAGAATGGCAATGAATGATGAAGAAACCGTGGCATTAACCGCAGGAGGACATACCGTTGGGAAAACTCACGGAAATGGCGATGCCTCTGTTTTAGGTGAAAATCCGGAAGGTGCTCCTATCGAACAGCAAGGATTTGGCTGGCATAATCCTAAAGGAAAAGGAAATGCTGAAAACACCGTTTCGAGTGGTTTGGAAGGAGCATGGACGACAACTCCTAACAAATGGAACAACAGCTATTTCTATTTGCTTTTTACTTATGATTGGGAAATAAGAAAAAGTCCTGCAGGGGCTAAACAATGGGAACCAATCAATATTAAAGAAGAAGATAAACCTTTTGATGCCCATGTACCAGGGGTTCGTCGTAACCCAATGATGACTGATGCAGATATGGCTTTGAAAATTGACCCTGAATACAGAAAAATATCAGAGCGTTTTTACAAAGACCCAGAATACTTTGCCAAAGTATTTGCTAAAGCATGGTTTAAGCTTACTCATCGGGATTTAGGACCCAAAAGCCGTTATCTTGGTGCTGATGTTCCAAACGAAGATTTAATTTGGCAAGACCCTATTCCAACAGTAAATTACACTTTGTCAGAATCAGAAATAGAAGAATTAAAAGTAAAACTTTTAAATTGTGATTTAACCCCAGCAGAACTTATCAATACCGCGTGGGACAGTGCAAGAACTTTTAGAGGTTCAGATTTTAGAGGTGGTGCAAATGGTGCAAGAATCCGTCTCGCTCCTCAGAAAGATTGGGAAGGCAATGAACCTAAACGCCTTGAAAAAGTATTAAGAAAACTTACTGAGATACAGACCGGATTAAGCAAAAAAGTAAGCATTGCCGATTTGATTGTGTTAGGTGGAAGTGCAGCCATTGAAAAAGCCGCTGAAAAGGCAAGTGTGAAAATTAAAGTTCCTTTTGCTGCAGGTCGAGGCGATGCAACTGATGAAATGACCGATGCAGAATCGTTTTCAGTTCTTGAACCTTTACACGATGGATACAGAAACTGGCAGAAAAAAGATTATGCCGTAAAATCCGAAGAAATGCTTCTTGACAGAACCCAGTTAATGGGACTGACTGCTCCCGAAATGACTGTTTTAATTGGAGGAATGCGCGTTTTAGGGACTAATCACGGAGGGACTAAACATGGAGTGTTTACAGAGAGAGAAGGTGTTTTAACGAATGACTTTTTCATAAATCTCACAGATATGAGTTTTGTATGGGAACCTGTTTCTGACAACCTTTACAACATTAGAGAAAGAAAAACAGGAAAAGTTAAGTGGACAGCAACAAGGGTTGATTTAGTTTTTGGTTCAAACTCAATTTTACGAGCTTATGCCGAAGTATACGCACAAAATGACAACAAAGAGAAATTTGTAAATGATTTTGTTAAAGCATGGGTGAAAGTTATGAATGCAGACCGATTTGATATAAAGAAATAAAACCCAGCTGCTAACATTATAGGAATTAAAGCCCAGTTGAGCAAAAAAAAAGCGGTAAAGGGATACAAGTCCCTGCTACCGCTTTTTTTATGCCCAATTTCCAAGTCCAGCACTCAATTGGGTTTTAGTTCAACATTTTGTATAAGTAATGCCGAGTGAAGTTCGTAATTTGAGCTGCAGTTCTCGTACCAAAGTTCATCTTGGTCTGACAGTAAAGAGCTTCGAAATTCGGCACTACTCATACAATTTTCCGCTGGTGTGCCACGCCGCTGTGGTAATCCAGTAGGAGTAAATCCTACCTAAATAATTTTCTTAAAGATCATTGCTCCGTTCGGCATAATTCAAGCAAGCTTGATTTTGCTCTCTCTTATCGCAATAATGTACTGTTCATTTAGAAGAGCTGCCGACAGTTATGTCCGTGAGGATTGTCGCTGAAGCCCGGTATGTTCAAATGACCAGGCCGTAATGCGCAAGTGTGAACCCAAGGTAGCTTCGAGAAGTGTATCTGTAGACGGGGAGAGTTTTGGCGGTCTTCGAACCCTGTAATGTTGTATGGATGAACAGCAATGTGAAGTGTAACGGTCTACCGGAGTCATAGGGATGGCGTGGTTATAGATGGATTATTACGGAATACCGTAATAAGATAAAACGGCACGGGGCTGTGGGAGGTCTCTTGTTTTAAAGGTTGGCAACCTTAAACCCGGATTATGTATTGGAGGTTCGTCGTGAACATTGAAAGTGCAATAAAACAAGGTTTTACTTGAAACGAGGCATAACTTGTCCCGATTACTTTCCATAGCCGTTAACTTTAGCCATTAAAAATTAAATTAATTATTTCTGGATGCGTTTGTT
>NZ_JBQTGI010000046.1:0-20089 GCF_052400645.1 Saccharicrinis sp. GN24d3 | reverse complement strand
GGAGTGTCTTGTTTTGAAACAATTTCAATGTGTAATAGATTTTCTAATGCATATTGCGGGTTCAAATATGAAGGGAAATCACAAGTGGTTCATATAGCTTATGAACTATACATGTGCCGGGTAGATCCATATGAAAAGCAAATGAAGAACTCTATCGGTAAGCCGTATGAGGGAAAACTTCACAGCCTGTCCCGAACATCGGGATACGGTTTGATGCAGGGGGCGCTGATAGTTTACTTATTATTGTTACTTTTATGATTAACAAAACGGAGTAAGCTATCAGGCTCTACTCTACCCAACCATACCCAAAAAATGACTTAAAGTTCCCGAAATGGGAATTTATTGTTACCTTTGGACCAGAATAACTTTATATGAAGAGAATATTTGCAAAAAGCACGCTTAGAATTTACTGGGAGAAACATGCTGACTCAGAACAATACCTAAAGACCTGGTATGACACAGCAATGAATTCTGACTGGAAATCGCCAAATGACATAAAACAGACCTATGCAAATGCAAGTATTCTTAAGAATGGACGAATGGTTTTTAACATCAAAGGGAACTCTTACAGACTAATTGTAAAATTTAATTTTGAGAAACAATGGGGATTTATTCGTTTTATCGGGACTCATTCAGAATATGATAAAATTGATGCTGACAATATTTAAAAAGAATTGACATGAATATTAGACCAATAAAGACAGAAGAAGACTATCAAATGGCATTAAAAAGACTTGAGGAGATTTTTGATGCTCAAGATGGTACTCTGGAAAGTGACGAAGCTGACATACTTGGCTTAATCATTGATGAATATGAAAACAAAAACTATTTTATTGAAGCACCTGATCCTATTGAAGCTATAAAAATAAGAATGGAAGAAATGCACCTTAAACAAGTTGACTTAGTTAATGAATTTGGCGGAAAAAATCGAGTATCTGAAATTCTTAATAAAAGAAGAAAATTGACTGTTGAAATGATTCGCAAATTAACGACTCGTTTGAATCTATCTGCCAGCCTGTTAATTAAGGACTACCAAATTGGTTAACTAAACTGAAAAGAAGTACGGTTGGCAATCGAGTAGACGGCTGACGGCCATTTGACCGCCAGTGCGCCTCTCACAGCACCGTATGTACGGGTCGCGTATACGGCGGTTCCTTACATCATGGGGAATAGCGTATTGTTTGAAGTTGCTAATGAAGAATGCATCTGTTGATACATTTCAGCAAGTGGGATATATCCTCGTTTCTGCAAGCGTTCCACAGTGATAGTAGTACCCAATATAGGATTCTGTGTATGGGTATAAATGACTTTATAGCCCATGGTGAAAACCACACTAATTCAATGTTACTCCCACCGGACAATGGTCAGAGCCCATAATGTCGTTCATAATGTACGCATCTTTAATTTCCGGAAGGAAACTTTCACTGGCCAAAAAATAGTCGATTCTCCAGCCTACATTCTTACCTCTGGCTCCAGCCCTGTAACTCCACCACGAATACTTGTCTTTTAAACCGGGGTAAAAATGACGAAAAGTGTCTTTTAAACCGCCCTGGGTAAATCGGTCCATGCCATCAATCTCCTCTTGCATAAAACCTGCCGATTTGTTGTAGTTGGGTTTAGGACGGGCCAAATCATTTTCGGTATGGGCCACATTAAAGTCGCCCCCCACCAATACGGGTTTCTCTTTCTCCAGGTTTTTCAGGTAATCAAAGAAAGCTTTGTCCCAGTCCTGGCGGTAATCCAATCGCTTTAAGTCACTGCCGGAATTAGGAACATATACATTCACCAAATAAAAGTTTTCATATTCCAACGTAAGTACCCTTCCTTCGGTATCGTGCTCCTCCATGCCCATATCCCGGGTTACCTTTATCGGTTCTGTTTTTGAGAGAACAGCTGTACCCGAATAACCTTTTTTTTCTGCGGAATTTGAATAAACATGATATCCGTTTACATCTTTTAAAACCTCCGCCACCTGATCGTCTTGTGCCTTCGTTTCCTGCAGACACAATATATCCGGGTCCATATGGTTAAGATCTTCGAAAAAGTTTTTTTTGGCAACAGCCCGCAGGCCGTTCACGTTCCACGATATTATCTTCATTATCTTACTTTTTTGGTAAGCAAGATAATGAAAGATTTTAATTTAGTAGAAAATAACAAAAGTAGCCCTGGTTCTAATTAGAAAATCATATCAAACTATTCGTTTCTTGATCAGAACACTAAATGCTCCAATTGATGTTCTTTGAGTACATCTGTTTTTAAATTCCAAAAATGAGCATCTCCATGAGCAATCCGCAACACTTCCATATATCTTTTAATGGGTTGCCCGGCCAGGTCTTCTATATATTCCCTGTTTTTATATGCTTTTTCAATGATTGCAGGATCCTCAATAAACTCCATCACTCCTGAGACTCTCAATTCCTTTGCGTCAAGCAAATCTTCGGGTTGGTTGTAAAAGCAAACTTCAACATTGGGATTCATATGAATCTGTTTACTCATTTCTTTAAGTGAAAGGGTTTCAAAATAAAAACCTGTTTCATCCGCATACCACATTAACATAGCCCTTACATGAGGTCTGTTGTTTTCAATTGTTGCCAGATAACATACCGGATTATCATTGGCGAACCGGATAATTTCCTGTTTCTTCATGACGACTCCTCCTATTTTTTATAGAAAACTTTTGGATTAAAGTTACGATGATTACCCGGCCATTGTCAATGGTAAAAGCAATAAGTAATCCAACGATATAGAAAGATTGTTTGCAGAGTTTGAACTGTTACATATTTTTGATACCACCTTAAAAAAGTAGATATTCAATTATACTAGATCATCGTTTGCAGATAGAAAGTAAGGGCACCTGCCATATAACCTGCTAAGGCGATAACACTTACCTTTTTCAGATACCACATAAAATCGATTTTTTCCAGTCCCATGGCGGCTACACCGGCAGCAGAGCCAATAATAAGTATGCTACCGCCCGTACCCGCACAATATGCCAGAAACGACCAAAAGTTCCCATCTTGCACAAAATTGCCCAAATAACCGGCAGCCTCGGCACCCGCAATTTGATACATTCCCATTGAAGCAGCAACCAATGGAACGTTATCCACGATGGAAGAAACCACGCCAATGATCATATCAATGACATAGATGTTTTTCACTTTTTCGTCCATAAATTGAGCCATCAAATCAAGATGCCCGGCTGATTGAAGAGCGGATACGGCACTTAAAATCCCCAGAAAGAAAAGGACAGTTGGTATATCAATGGTTTTAATTACTGCGGTAACGGTCAGGGTACGTTTGTCCTCGGCAGACCGGTTTTTAAGATAGCGGTCGGTCATGATCCACAATACGGCCAATCCTAATAACATGCCTAAATAGGGAGGGAGGTGCGTAATGGTTTTAAATATCGGAACAGAGATTAATGCCAGTGTGCCAACAACCAGCATAAAAACCCTTTCCTGGAAAGTGGTAAACTCCCGTGTTTCATTCTCGGGTAAAACCGGACGTATGGTTTGTCCTTTTACCAACAGCGAAAATAAAAAGGTGGAGACGATAACGTTCACTAAACTTGGTAAAATTACGGCTGTGATGATATGAGCCGCAGTTACCTGGCTTCCAATCCAAAGCATAATGGTGGTAACATCCCCAATGGGCGACCATGCTCCACCTGCATTAGCGGAAACAACCACCATGCTGGCAAAAATCCAGCGATTGTCTTTTTGTGTGAGTAGTTTTCGGAGTACCGTGATGATTACAATAGTTGTAGTTAAGTTATCGAGTACGGCCGACATTAAAAAGGTCAGCCCACTAATGATCCATAATAACTTTACGGCACTTGAACTGTTAATTTTGGTGGTAATTACTCTAAAACCCTGATACCTATCTACAAGTTCAACAATGGTCATTGCACCCATTAAAAAGAACAATATGGAAGATATCTCGGATAGGTGATGGTATAATTGATGGTGAGTAATAAACTGATGGATATTTACTGTACCATGCGCTGATGCTAAATAATTCTGCCAGGCCGAGCTAAAGCCTAATTCCAAAACTCCGGAACCGCCTATGGCATAAATTGCCCATGTTAATGAACCAATTAGCAGGGCAATAGCTGCTTTATTGATGTGGTTGATGTGTTCGAATACAATAAATCCATACCCTATTACGAATACGGCAAGCATTAATAAAAACATTACATTAAATATTAAGATGTAGGTATATGTCTGCGATAGATCTAATATCCATGCAGTATTTTTTTATATTATAATAGTTTAGAAAAACTGTTCGGTTTAAGCAGAAACGATAATGGCAGGAGGTGAGGTGTCCGATTCGAACAGTATGGAAACGGTAATGCTTGAATGTAAAGCGCAATATACACATAAAGGTATATGCTGCAGATAGCAAACATGTGAATCCTTAAAAACAGGGAAAAATTCTTTGTGGTCATTTTCTTCTTCTACGATGTAGATAGTGCCAGTAGAATCCAAATCTGAAATATACGCATAGTCGAAGTGCTTGTCGGCACTATGATTTGCCGAGAAGCCTTCTTCTGGCAGTTGTTCTGGCAGTAACAACCTAAAGAAGCACAATATAATATGTATTGATAATCCGCTCATGCGTTATAAAAAACGCACAAATGTAGTATAATTAACAGGTGAGATAAGTTGTATTTGTTAAAATCATCTTAATAAATCATAAATGGGGAAAATGAAGATGGGAGGGAATAGGGTGGTTAGCAAAAAAAGCTGCCTAACATGAATTTTTGGTTGTTGGGCAGCTTCGTATCGTTATTTTTTAACTTCATCAAAGCTCACCATCCAGTTGATGCCGAATTTATCGGTAAACATACCAAAATAAGATTCCCAGAAAGTTTTTTCCATCGGCATAATTACTTTTCCGCCATTGGATAGCTTTGCGAAAAATTCGTCTGCCTTGGTTTTTGAATCCGCAGAGATAGAAATGGAAAAGTTATTTCCTTCTTTGTAACCGGCTGCCCATTCTCCGCCGGTGTCGCTGCCCATTAAAACGGTATCCCCACCAATAGGCAAGGTAACATGCATAATCCGATCACCTTCTTCTTCGGGCATTTGCATGCCTTCTTGCGGCGGCATCTCTTTAAAACGGCTCATCATGGCAAATTCCCCACCAAAAACCGATTTGTAAAAATTAAAAGCTTCTTCGCAATTACCGTTAAAGGTAAGATAGATATTTACTGTAGTCATGATTTATAATATTTAAAATTAGACTACCTTAATTTACGAATTAAATTCGGACAATTTGGTCTTTTATTTGTTTTGTTTGCTGAAATGCAAACTCTATTTACAATAGGGAAGTATAGCCTTGCCTTTCAATTTTTAAGGCATGAGCTTTTATTATTCAGAAAATTTTTCTTTTTCATTGTTGGTGTTAACAATACAGTGAGGCATTGTTTGGGCATCTACAGTTTGCTCATGTCATGATGCTTCAATACAGGGGTACAGACTTACTTTTTTTCTTTACGCTTTTCTTTTTCTTTATCCTTAAAGTAACCTTTAAACAAAGTATGGTGTTTTAAGGCTTCCATGTTTTCGTTAAATTTCTGACTCCCGGAATTAATATTCTCCAGTGTTTCTTTTATGTCATTCCTTAATAAGGAGTCATTAGCCAGCGTGTTCATCACACTATTGTCTCCTTCTGCAAGGTCGGTTATTAAACCATTTAAAGATTCGGACATTTTTTTTATTTCATTCCCGGAAGAACTTAAATCACTGATCAGTTCATGAAGTTTTTGGGCGGATAATGTATCATTCAACAATATACCCAACAGGTTTTTGTCACTCTTAATCAAGTTGGACACATCTTCCAGGTTTTTCATCAGTACGGCCGACCTTTGGGTTGTCTCTTTCACGTTCCGTATAATTTTTCTGATGTCATCTGCTGTTTCAGAATCATGAATCAGCATGCCCAAGGTTCCTTTTCCTTCGTTTATTGAATTGGTTATTCGTAATATGCCGGCAGTTAACATGGCTGCATTTTCATTTGTTTCGCTTAATGTGCTTAAAATTTCAGCCGTACCGACCGGATCGAAGGCTGTTATCTCATCTTTATCTTCGATACCCTTACTGAAACCAATACCAGGCTCTATGTTAACCACCATATCTCCAACTAATCCATCCGTAGTTATTTTCGCAACCGCATTCTTTTTTATAAATTTCATGGTATGCACATCCAATTTCATCGTAATACGGATGGCCGTATCATTAATCATTTCTATCGCTTTAACATTTCCCGCATCAATTCCTAAATACCTTACGTTGTCTCCTAATCTCAAGCCTCTAACGCTTTTAAAAACAGAACTTATCTCGAAATTCTTTTGAAATAAACTTTGTTTATCACCGATTAAATAAACCGCCAGGGTAAAAAGCAGCACTCCGCTAAGCACCATAATCCCCAGCTTTATTTTTTGATAGGTTGTTTTTTGCATACGACTGTTTTTTTTCTGTTTATGATGTTAAAAAAACGCCTTTACCAGAGGATCATTTGTTGCTTTTAAATCCTTATAGGTACCTTCCGCATAATTTTTTCCTTCGGCCAAAATCACCACTCTGTCTGAAATAAGTTTGGCAATATTTAAATCGTGGGTGATGATTAATGATGAGGTTTTATATTTTTTCTGGAGCTCACCAATCAAATGGATTATTTCCCTTGCAGTGATCGGGTCCAGACCGGTGGTGGGTTCGTCATAAAAAATTATCTGTGGCCTTAGAATCAGCGTTCTGGCTAAGGCAATTCTTCGTTTCATACCGCCGGATAATTCTGCAGGCATCAGATCAATGGCGTGTTCCAACCCCACACTTGCCAGTACCTCCCTGATTAATTGTTCAATCTCCTCCTTTCCCGAAAACTTTTTCTGGTGTCTTCTTAAAGGAAACTCCAAATTTTCGCGAACCGACATCGAATCATACAGAGCGCTCCCCTGAAATAAAAAGCCGATATGCATTCGCAAATCATCCAACTCTTTTTGATTTAAATCCGCGATACTTTTTCCCAAGATAGTGACCATTCCGGATTCCCCGCTCATTAGTCCCACCAGACATCGGATCATGACCGTTTTTCCTGCACCGGACTTACCTATAACAACCAAACACTCCCCGTTATAAAGATCCAAATCGAAACCATTCAAAACCTGCTTCCCTGCAAGTTCTTTATGCAACTGAATAACTTCAATTACCTTTTTTTGATCTTTTTCCTGATGTGTTTTTTCCAATTTCATCAATCCGTTTTATAAATTTACAACTCGTAAAATATATCTGCCACCAAAACAGCCAAAAAATCGATAAAGAACAGCAACATCGAAGTAATGACCACAGCCGAGTTTGCTGCCAAGCCTACGCCGGCCGTACCTCTCTCGGCATAATAACCTTTGTAGCAACCTATTAACCCTATGGCAAAACCAAAAAAGAAAGACTTTATGATGGAAGGGATCAGATCTCCATAGGATAAATAATCAAATACCAAATTAAAAAACAGGGTAAAGGATACCGAACCTTTCATATTCTCTACCATAAAGGATCCCCAAAGACCTACCGCATCTCCCAATATTACCAGAATAGGCAGCGTAACCGTGGTAGCCAGGATACGTGTTACTACAAGATATTTAAACGGATTTGTACCGGAGACTTCCATGGCATCAATCTGCTCGGTAACCCGCATAGAACCCAATTCTGCTCCAATTCCCGAACCGACTTTTCCGGCACAAATCAGTGCTGTAATTACGGGTCCTATTTCTCTTACTATTGAAATGCCAACCATACTGGGCATTAAGGATACAGCACCAAAATCAACCAATGTGGGTCTGGTTTGCAAGGTAAGCACCATGCCCATGATAAGACTTGTAATGGCAACCAATGGAAGCGATTTGTACCCTACCATGTAACATTGTTTCAAAAACTCTTGAAACTCAATGGGACGACTACCTACTTCTTTAAAAAAGCGACCCGCAAAATAGGAAACATCTCCAACTATAAAAAAAAACCGTTTAAACTGCTCAATCAGATATGACCAATAGTTCATATTCCCTCATTTAGTAAATATCATTTCTATCATTTGATCAAATTTCTACAAAAAGATAGCGTTTTATAGAAATAAAATCCACTTCTTAAACGGTAAATATTATTTTAACGAAGCGGTATTTGAAAAAATATGTTTATTGATAGAAAAAGGGGTTGCTATAATTGTTTTGGCTATTAGGTGATTTTCATACTTGAATTATCCCCCATCAAATATTTAATCCCCTTCTGTGTTTTATTGTGCACAAACATTAACATTGCGTTAACGTACAGGTGTTTCGATATATTTTTAAAAAGCCATATATTGCGGCTGTACCATTAGGGTTAATGATTATGAATGATAAAAAAGATTCGCGTAGGGCATTTCTTCAGAAAACAGTAGCTTCATCATTGGGATTAATTTCAGCTCCCACTTTAATCAATGCATCAGGGCAAAACATTAGACCCAAAACAGAAGATAAAGTGATTGAACCTATCTGGCGTAACAAAAAACAAGGTATGCAATATCGTATGTTAGGGAAAACTGGCATGATGGTTTCAGAGTTGGGAATGGGGACTTTTCCATATCATACGGAGGAAAGTTACCCGGTACTGGATGCAAGTATAGAACGAGGGATTAATTATTTTGATAGCGCATTTGCATATGGGAAGGGAGAGGTAGAAAAAAACCTTGGAAAGTATTTTAAACTAAGAGGTAACCGTGATAAAGTTTTTTTAACGACTAAACTCAGTGGTTATGGCAAAGGAAAATATCTAAAAAAGATTTACGATAGTCTTGCCCCAAGTCAACAGGAGAAACTTCAGAAACAAGCGGATGAACTACTGGCGGAAAGGATGGTGTTGCGCCCGGGATATCATTTTAATTATTTTAACGGACAGGAACAGCAGTTACATTCTTCCTACTTATGGCATGTGGTTTTGCAGCAATACGGTATGAAAAAAGAATGGAAACAGGAGATCCGAAAACATGCGTATGAACTTATTGAGGGGTCTTTAAAACGTATGCAGGTAGATTATGTGGATGTTTTATTTTGTCCACACGGAGCATCGGGTCCAGAACTCAAAGATGAAATATTGGAAGAACTGCTTACAGAATTCAAACAAAAAGGGATGATTAAGGCTTCAGCGGTTTCGTTTCACAACGATGTAGCGGGAAACCTGGATGCAGCAATAGATCTGGGTTATTACGATGTGGCCATGTTTGCCTACAATATCGCCAATCATGCTGCGGTTGATGCATCTATGCATAAAGCAAAACGTTCGGGAATGGGGTTGGTTGCGATGAAGGTTTCCCGACTGTATGTGATGGAAAATAAACCCGATTGGATTGTCGATAAATTAAACTCCATTGTACCAGGCGATAAACTTTCCAAGTTTGCTAAATCGTATCAGTGGGCATTACAAAACCCAAATTTATCCTGTTGTGTATCTCAAATGGAAACGGTGGAAAAACTGGATGATAACCTTCAGGCTGTAGGGCAGGTAATGCCTGAATTGTCCTAATCGTTGCAGTTTTTGCAAGGGGTGCTGCAGTCGGGAATGGTACACTTAGCTGCCAACGAGTCCTCATGAGTGTTTATAAAAAATGACCCAAAATAGTTTTTAGACTGCACCTATATGATAATTCGATTAAGAATATCTAAACATTACTTAAAACGGCAATGTAAGATTTTCTTAATCGATAGCAAACGTTATCGCCGATGCCTGCTGACTTATAAAAGGATTTTTCAAATTACTAATGACGGACCTCGTTTAATCCGGATTATGTATTGGAGGTTCGTCATGAGCATGGCAAGTACAATAAAACAAGGCATTACTGAAACGAGGTATCACTTGTCCCGATTACTTTGAGGAGCATCGTTCTGGTGAGTTGAAGTGATGCAACAAAGTGCCTTGTTTTAAAGTAATTTCAATGTGCAATAGAATTTCTAATGCATATGGCGGCTTTAATCTGTGTGAGCTATTTATTTAAAAGCGAGCGAATAATTGAATACTCAAATTAGGACGTATTTTGTACTTGTTTCCATAGCGTTCAAAAACCAAATTGCCGCAGCGGTAATAATTGCGTCCATGCTTGCTGAAGCGTGTGTGATTAGTTGGTAGTCGCTCTACAATAATATGTCCGGGCAGCTCAACCCTTATATATCCAATGTTGTGATGGTGACGGTAATAATGTCCGCTGTGATAATAGTAATCATGGCCCCTGTATCTAAATTGAACGGGTTTACTGTGAAACCTTCGATATACTAAACCATGTCGTGGATGCTTGTAATAATTATCCCGGGTATGGTACATGGGATTACGTGCATAATCCTTGTCGTTATGATGCAGCGGTTGGTGGTATTTCTGGTTATGGTGTTTTTGTGTTTTGTGGTGTGCATCATACGTATTTTGTCCATGCTTCCTATCATTGTCAGGCCGGTAATCATCATGACGTTCTTGATGGGACTTGTCCCGGTCGCTACCTTTATTTTTATTGTCTGCTCTGCGGCTGCTATTGTAGTTTTTGTTACGGTCCTTTTTGTCCTTTCTGTTTTCCTTGCGTTGTGCTTCGGAGGTTACTGCAAATGTTGCAAGTGTAATCAACAATACAATCAGTTTATATCTACTATTTTTCATGGCTTCCAGTTTTAATAATTGTACAATAAAATGGGTGCCTGTATTTACCGGTAATCAGCTGGTAACGTATTTGCAAAGGTTGTGCCAAAAGCGTAAGGGGTAGTAAAAGAGGGTTTTACAGAGGGGGTGGGTCGCTTGTTTTGCCATTGAAACTAAAATTAAGGCCCAGTGAAAACGAAAAACTTGTAATGCCGTAGTTTAGATCGCGGGCTATGCCAACACCAATGATCGGTGATATTGCTTCTTGTGCACCAAGAGCCTGGTTCAGCCCTATACCAATAATTGGAATTGTCTCGGAATGGGTTGATAAGTTTCTGGGAAAGCCATGGTGTTCTTCCTTAATAGTAATACTGGTTATACCAAGGATACCAGTAATTGAAGTAGGAGACTGTTCTTGAGCATTTATCAAAAAGGAGAGTCCTAGTGTGCTTCCGATAGCTCTGATACCAGATCCTTTTACATAGGAGAAGATAAAACCTGGTCGCGTATAGGAATCTTTGCGCATAGGCTTTCTTTGAAAACCAAAATGAAATTGTGGTTTGGTCTCATCGGCAATTTGCTGGCTTGATAAACCGACAATTAAGCCACTTCTAAAGGCAATACTAGCCCCAACTGAATTATGGCTATCACTACCTTCTGCATTTGATAGTCCATAAATTAACGATAGTCCCCCTTTGTCTCTAAAAAATTCTTCCTGAGCAATAATATCCATGGATAATAATACAAGAAACAATAATAATGCAGTATTTTTCATGCGTATTATAGTTTTGCACTTAATGACCTTCAATAATTTTTAATTCATTCCTTAAATACTCCTCCCTATATTTTTGAGGCGCCACCTTATAGTGTTTTTTAAATATCTGTGTAAAATATTGGTTCGACGAAAAGCCGCAATCATATGCTATGTCAGTAATGGATTTGCCTTTTTCAGTTGTGATTAAATGGTGTGCCTTTTTTATACGTAACTGGTTTAAATAATTCGTAGGTGTGGCATTGGTAATTTCCTGACAGTATTTAGAAAATTGAGTGGTTCCTAATCCGCAATAACTGGCCATGCCATTTAATGTCCATTCTTCGTTAACCAATTCTTTGAGATTATCCAAAAACATTTCAACACTTCTTTTGCTGGTAATTAAGGAGTCGTTTAGTACAGGTTTTTCTAAGGTAAGAAGTTCTAACATGGAAATCAAGAGTTCGTTAATAAGAACCTTTAGTTTAGAATCTAAAAAAATGCTTTTTTTGTTTTTAATGTGTTGACCCATCCGAACGAAACAATCTTTAACCGATTGTCCAACTGTCCAAACGGGTTGTTCGTTTCTCCTAAGTATGTCGGTCAATTGTGCCAGGTCCTCCTGCTTTAAAATAATCCAATCGGGCCATTGCCAGGGTTGGTGTGGCTGACCTACATCCACATCTAAAATGATCCAATGTAGCTTACTCGGACTAATTTTGGGATCACCCAGTTTATGTGGAATCCAAGGCCGTGTAATGGTGAGCGTATTGGGCGCTAACTGGTAAGTATTGTTGTTTAAGTCGAATTGCAAAGAGCCCGATTCCAACAGGCAAATTTCAATTCCTTCATTTCGGTGATAATCCAAGCCCCAATTCTGAATTGTTTTAGCATCCCAATAGCCTATGCTTTTTACTTTACTTAGCTCTCCTTCTTCAAGCGGACGACCGGGGTAAGTTCCTCTACCAAGGGTATGTAATTCAATTTCATTTTTCTTCCAGGCAGCTTCTAAAGGAGTGCAGGAATCTGGGTTGTAAATTCCGCCGTCTGTTTCAGTGTAGGTGATATCGGGTCTCATTGATAGTGTTTTATGAGTATAAATATTTTACACTGTGAAATAATGAAATAAAGTTGAGAATGTAAAATGTAATTTTGACATAAGTAAAAAAACACAAGAATACATAACCTTTAAAACGTTAGCCATGGCAATAAAAGTAGGATGTTTTGCATTGATCAGCCCATTTAGTCCTTTGGATGCTCAATTGGATCAAATTAAAAATATGGGTTTCGGAAGTGCTGATTTAACGGACAATTCCGACGGTGCTTGTCTGGGAGCAGAATATGGTTTTACGGCGTTGGCAAGTCTGGATGCCAATCCGTTTGACATAAAAAGAATGTTTGATGGTAAAGGACTGGAATTATCCAGTGTATGTGCACATGCCAATTTACTTGATCCCACATCACCGGCACGTTACGGAACGGCTCAAATTATTAAGGCAGTGAAATTGGCTGCTGCCATTGGCGTAAAACATGTAGTTACAGCAGAAGGTGACCCTAAGACTGGTTTTGGAAAGTCATTAACCAAATCGGAAGCCATATTCTCTATTGCTGAAAAATTATACGAACCCTTAAAGTTTGCCGAAGACTATGGCGTTAAGATATTGATTGAGCCACACGGGGAAATTACGGATTCTGTTGATTTAATGGGAGATCTTATGACAAAATGTAATTCGGACGCTTTGGGAATTAATTTAGATACGGGTAATCTTTGGCTTGGAGGTGGTGAACCATTGGAAATGATTAAGAAGCTTGGTGATAAAATTGAACATGTTCATTGGAAAGATTTACCTGAGGAAATGATTGAAAAAAGAGGAAAAGAATTTGGTTGTGGGATGTCACTTACCGCCCTTGGTGACGGAGTTATCGATATAAAAGCTATTTATGAAGCATTGGTCAAGATCGGTTTTGATGGATATACTACCCTTGAGATAGCAGGAGAGGATGCGGTTATAAAAAGTTTTGAATATCTTAAAGCTCTTGGAGCAGAATAGTGGGTTTTCAGTGTTCGGTTGTCGGAGAGTCAGTTATCGGTTACGGAGCCATCCTTGCCAGGAAAATTATTACTTTAATTGGGGAAGGGAGTAAGGTGTCAACGAGCAAAGAGAAAAATATAAATTGTACAGGCGGAGCGCAATAAGGGATGACTATATCAATAAGATGCATATCCTGCCAATACAGATATTGAAAATAACTTTAATGAGGTTTAACCTTAATAGCCCGGGGTTTTAACCCCGGGCAAACAGTTTGATAAAGGCGACGCATTACAAGCCCAGTTTAATATACGAAGTGACTTTGCGTCGCTTGTCTACCCAGTACGTTCCAACAGTGGGCAACAGGCAAGGGAATTAAAAAACCATGTGTCAGACTCTCATTTATGCGAGATTTGTAACAGCTTGAAATTGGCGAGTTTGCTCTAGAGGTTGGATAGAAGCTGTGTGTTAGCAAAGATAATAGAATGTTATGATATCAAAAAAATGGTTGTTATTGGTTGTATTTGGGATATTTATATCCTTTTGGTGCACGGCTAAAGGTAAGATAAACGTTTTAATCCTTAGTGGCAGCAATAACCACAAATGGCAAGAAACCACGCCGGCCATTAAAGGAATTCTGGAAGAAACAGGACTGTTTGAAGTTTCCATAACAGAAGAGCCTGAAAAGATGAATTCAAACATGTTGGGCAATTACGAGGTATTGCTTAGCAATTGGAACCTTTTTCCTGAAAAAAATGGAAATTGGGCAGAAGAAACCCAAAACGCAGTACTGGATTTTGTAGAAAATGGAGGTGGGTTTGTTTTTGTTCATGCGGGTTCCAGTGCCAACTACGACTGGGCCGAGTTTCAAAAACTGGCTGGAGCAACCTGGGGTAAAGGAACAAGGCACGGTAAACAGCATTCGTTTGAGGTAGTTGTAGAAGAGTTTAATCATCCTATTGTTAACGGGATGAGTAACTTTTGGACAACAGACGAACTATGGATTAAAATGCAGAATTTTAAAACCTGCCGTATTATAGGTGAGGCTTTTGCACCTAAAACAAACAAAGGGTTTGATAAGATGGAACCTGTGATGTTTGAAGGTAAGCTGGGTAAAGGCAGAACTTTCTTTCTGGTTTTAGGACATGATGTTAAAAGCATGAGGAACCTGGGTTTTAAAACCTTATTACAAAGAGGCTCGGAATGGGCTGCAACAGGTAAAGTAAAACAAAAACTACCTCATGAGTTGACATTGAAAAGGAAGACTTCAGAAAATAAATTGAAATGGAAGAAAGATAAGAACAGCCTATCCTTATTAAATCAAAAGCAGACGGTTTGGAGATATAACTTTAATCCTTCTGAGGGTAAACCATATATTCATCCTTTATCTACTATCCAAGGAACTGAATTAACCTGGCTACGGCCAAACGACCATCCCTGGCATAGAGCAGTTTGGTTTTCGTGGAAGTTTATCAACGGGGTTAACTTCTGGGAAGAGAACCGTAAAACAGGAGTGTCTGATGGTAAAACAGAAATCATATCTACAAATGTAGAAACCGGTAAGGATTTTAAAGCAAGCGTTACTCAGCAATTAGGCTACCGAATTGCAGATCAGGAATATCTACTAACAGAGGAAAGAGAGCTACAGTTTTCACCTCCCAATAAATACGGAAATTATTATGTAGATTGGAAATGTACATTTACGGCTAAAGAAGATGTGGTATTAGATAGAACGCCATTAAAACACGAACCTAAAGGAAAAGGATATGGTGGGTATGCAGGTTTCTCCATCAGGTTAAATAAAGATTTATGGGATACCAGTTTTGAAAGCGATCAGGGTGAAAAAGAAAGTGTTCATGGAGCACGAGCCAGTTATTTTACATTTAATGCAAAAGGTGTTCAGGGGGAACATGTCGGGGTAAGCATTTTTGATGATCCTGATAATTATGGCGATGCCACCCACTGGTATGTATGGAACACCGACAACCATCCTTTATATTATTTCAGCCCTGCCGTTATTTTTAACGCAAAGATGGAACTCAAAAAAGGGGAGAAACTTAAGTTGAAATATCGTTTGTTGGTTCATGGAGAAGAAACTGATAAGAATGACATAAAAGCGGAATGGGAGCGGTTTGTTGGTCAATAGTATACCCAGATGGGGTTTTGAATTAATAGAAGGGTGTCTCAAAAGTCAAAAGTATTTTGATAAAACTTATAAATTGTAAGGCCTTATAAATGGCTCTTCCCCTTTTGTACAGGCAAAAGGGAACGTACGCCGCCAATTTGGAAAGAAGGGACATCCCGATTCAGGAATCTTAATTACTTCGGGTGGCTGTGGGATGGGGATTTATCAGCCTCCCAACATACAGTTCGTAAGTTCTACTGTTAAGCAAAAAGCTTTTGAGACAGGCCAACAAGAAAAAGTAACCGATGCATCATTAATTAAATGCAGAAGGTGTTTTTTCGTCGTAAATAGAATGAAAACAAAAAATTAAACTAAATACAATGAAAAATAATCTATCACGCAGAAAGTTCTTAAAGCAATCTGCCTTAATTACAGGAGGGGCCCTGGTTGCTCCAACCCTTATTCCTTCTTGTGTCAAAGGAGTCAACGACAAAATATTGATAGGGCATATTGGTATGGGAAATATGGGATCAAGTGCTTTAAAAAATTGGTTTATGCGTATTCCTGATGCGCTAAACGTAGCTACCTGCGACCCCTTTAAAGACCGCAGAATAGGAAGAGCGCAATGGATTGACAGAACATATAAAGAAAAGGAAATAGCTGCACCACAGTGTAAGGCTTACAGGGATTTTAAAGAACTGTTGGAACGAAAAGATATTGATGCGGTAAATATCCATACACCTGATCATTGGCATGTACCTATAGCCATTGAGGCAGCCAGAGCAGGGAAACATGTAATGGTAGCTAAGCCACTGGGGTTGAGTTATGCCAACTATAAAATATTGGAAAAAGAATGTAAAGCCAATAATGTAAAGTTTCATTATGGAACACAGCAGCGTTCTATGGCGCATTTAAAATTGGCCAATCAGTTTATCAAAGAAGGAAAGATTGGAGAAATTCATAAAGTAGATGTTTGGGCTCCCGGACGAACCAAACAAGAGTCTCCGCAGTTTGTGCCAGCTGAGGTTCCCGAAGGATTAGACTATGATTTATGGACTGGTCCAGCAAAAATGCTTCCTTATTCCGATGAGAGGGTAACAGCAGCTGGAGCCTGGTATCAGTACAATTATGCACTTGGGTTTATTGCCGGTTGGGGTGCTCATCCACTCGATCAAATGGTTTGGGCTATTAAAGGTCAGGTGAAAGGGAAATATACCTGCGAAGGATCGGGTAAATTCTTTGAGCCTGGCGGGTTGTACGATACCATTAATTCGTGGGATTTAATGTATGAATATGATTCAGGATTAAAACTTCATTTTGTAAGTGCCGATGTTGCAGGCAAAAACGGTATGCAAAGTATTAGAAAGGTAAAAGATGGTAACAGTACTACTTTCCATGGAAGCAAGGGGTGGATTTCGGTAGGAAGAAATACTGCAGAATCGAATATCCCGGAAATTCAGAAACAGTTTGATCAGTTTACTGAGGATGGTAAAACAGGAAGAATTAAAAAGTCTGGAGCAGGCATAGGGCAAGACTTTGTTGACGTGATTAGAGGTAAAATGCCTGAAACGTGTCCGCTGGATGAAGCTATTATATCAGATACCATAAGTCATATGGGTAATATTGCCATCCGCACCAATAGCAAAATAAGTTGGGATCCTAAATCAGGAGTTGCCACAGGTGCACCAAATGCCAATACAATTTTCAATAGAGATATGAGAAGTCCGTATACGGTATAGCTCGAAGACCGGAGAAAGGAGACCGAAAACGGGAGAAAGAAAAATAAAGAAATACAGCGAGGGTTTTGCTTAGTGCAAGATCCTCTCTTTTTTATTGCCAATAACCCGGAATGCGAGTTTTTGATCGCGCCCCGAGTGCCTTAAAGAATAAGGAGGTTCTGAGAAATTTACTTTTTAACAAAAAAAATTGCAAATAGTACTTGACAACAGCTGGATATGACCTTAACTTAATGAACGAATTTAAAAAATGTTCAAATGACTAAGCTTAATCTTTCTAACCGCCTGTGTTCTTCGTCCCTACTTTACCTGTTTAACGGTTATTCCCCATTAAAAACAGCGCAGCATCAACCACTCAATGCAAAACAATACCGTCTCGATGTAAAGCAATACATGCCCAACCTTAAGCAATAACATCTCAACGCTTAGCAATAAGCCCTCGATGTTTGACAAAGCCACCTCTATTGCAAGCATTAAATACCCGGTGTAAAACAATAGCTGCTCAACGAATAACAACAAGCGCTCAATGCTAAACAATACACTATTTACACAAAGCAAAAAGCAAATTAGCAATCAGTTTTATTAACCATATAAATTTAATTCCTATGAATCAGAATCAAATCAACAGAAAACACATGATGGAAATAACCATTGGTTACCTGAACGAAAATGTACCTGTTTGGCAAAGTGTTTCTAAAATTGGAGAGGTAAAAAATGCGTTGGACGGAATTGTGGAAAATATTGATGTTTTTGCCAAAAACCAAAGTAATGCCTCAACTACTTACGGCAAAACCAAAGAATCGTTAAAGCGCTCTATAGCGGGTAAAGCCGACGTATTAAACGACCTGGTTGAGGTATACGCCATTATGAGCGGTGATGATGAACTGGCTCGCAGCATGAGCAAGAGCGAGACTGCTTTGTATAGATTAAAGAACGATGACTTTATACGAGAAGTTGAAACGGTAGTGGAAAAAGCGGTTGAACATGGAGAGGCTTTAAAAAATGAGTATGGCATGACCGACGAACAGGTAACCGACCTACAAACCGATGTGGACCGTTTTTTGGAGGTAAGCGGACTGCCACGTATGTACCAGGTTAAATCGAGTGTGGCCACCCAAGGGTTAGAAGAGTTGATGACCGAGGCCAGCAACCTGTTGCACAACAAACTCGATAACCTGATGAAACTTTATAAACGTAGCAACCCCGGTTTTTATGCAGGATACGAAAAAGCCAGAATGGTGGTGGGTAATTAAACAAAATACCATAGCGTAGGGCAGGTTTGTTAGGGAATCTGCATGGGGGTGTCTTAAACAGGCACCCCTTTTTATATCGATTGTATAATGAAATGAGCCTTAGCTTCGTTTCACTTGATTATTACATCGGTATACCTGTTCCGCAGTATTACGGAAATACCAACAAATAATAAGGCTCATTTTATTGTTAAAATGGTATTAGAAACTAGCCCTGAACAATTTGAATAAATTGACCTACAATTTGAGAGATAATTGTTAGTTTTAACGGAGAAAATATAACCGTAACAATAAAAGGGATATAAAGCATATGCTTTATATCGACTAGTTATGGGCTATATTATGAAAAGACAAAGTAACATACTGCTGATATTTTTGCTGTTGACTTTAAATAGTACGGCACAGATTGTATATGACACAATCCCTGATAATGAAGTTGTTTTTGGTGGACATGGTTGGGATGAATTCTTCATTTTTAAAGACTTTAATACTCAGACTCAGAATTATTTTGAGAACGTTGATTTTGAAAATATTGATTGCTATGGAGAGAAAGTATTCGTTGAGACAATTTTTGGAAAAAATGGAAAGTTAAAAAATACCAGAATTGTAAAAGCAGCAAGCCCAATTTGTGATTCTATCGCTTTTGATTTTGTAAGTGGACTTCAAGATTGGTTACCTGGAATGCAAAGAGGAAAATTTGTGGATATACCTTTTGTCTTTCCTATTAGGTTTGATAGTTTGGAGATTAAGGATAGATTTACAAAAATAAATATGTTTTTCAACGCCACAGAAAGTGAATTTAATAAGAGAAAAGAATACTTTGACTTTTTTTACTCAAATAGTTCTCAGAAAATAGTAAACGACTTTACATATTTCTACAAATATTTGGCTGAAAAACTAAGTAATGATAGTATTTATATTTACTGCTGGGAATATGCAAGGCCTAAAAAGAGGAATAGAGTAAAAATTGAACTAAACAATGAAAATACTGATAGCTTAAACTTTATCGTTTATTACCCTGACAACCCAAGATTTGTTAATTATATTTCAGCAAAAGAAAGGTGGATTTTTTTCTGGGATAAACAGAAATGGCGGCTTACCCCTAATTTTACTCCAGTTAAAAAAAACGGTGCGATATATCTTGAGAAAAATAAAAAAACAATGTTGATAGGTTTTGTAAGGGGAAAAGAAGAACCAAAATTGGCAATCTACAATAATATTGTTTTTGAAAACGATACAGTACTTCATCTTGATTTTAAAGAATACGAAAAAAAAGACTTGTTGAATGAAATAAAGCCCAGCAGCCAATAAATAGAGTATATGAGCGGTCTGCAAGACCCAGCGATTATTCCAGGTTGAACTACAACCCGGCTTTGATACCTCCAGGTATTTTAATAGGTTTTTTGGGTTATTTTATAGCTTTTGAATACGCGACACTACGTTTGTTTTTACTTATACACCAGCTTTTAGCCGCTGGTTTTACTGATAATGTATGTTTTGGTCCGAAAATACTACACTTTAGGCACTACGATGCTAAACCTCAAGAAAATG
>NZ_JBQTGI010000045.1:0-20269 GCF_052400645.1 Saccharicrinis sp. GN24d3 | reverse complement strand
TTCCTACCAAAATTAGCAAGAGCTACAATCATTTAAATCGTAGCTCTCGTTATTGTTTGCAGCTTGCTTATTGCACGGACTACAAGTCCGCGCTAGCTGGGTTCATTATTCTTTGCCAAATTACAAGCCAGTTTGTTAAAGACAATTATGCCATTGCCCTTGATGGTTCTGATTTTAAAACAGGTTCTCTGAACAAACCTAGTAACATTAGACCAAACAGGCTATTTACTGCTGAAAAAAGTATTATTACACGAAAAATAGGAACTGTTAAACCAGAAGTGTTTGAAAAGGTTACAGACAAACTTATTGAGATTGTAAAGCATTGAAAAAGCCCGATTGCTCGGGCTTTTCTGTTTCTCTTCCTACAAACGTCCTATGTTATCTGCTATAACTACAATTAAGACAACTAAGGTTACACCCCATAAAAATGCTGTAATTAGATTGTATTTTTTATACAAGGATTGAGCACTTTTACTTTTAGAGCCATCTTTCATTTTTATGAAAGTTATTGCATTTTCCTTAAGATTATTTGGCAATAATTTTTTAGTATTTAACTCTTTGATAACAAAATATCGTATTGCAAAAAGTATGATGTAAATTCCTAAAATAATTGGCAATATTGTATTCATATCAAGCATGTTTTTAGATTAATATTTTGGGCCGTACCAAATACCTACCCCTGTTACTTGCCGATGAACCTGGTCAGCCCTGTCAAACGATTGAAATGCAGAATATGCATTTACACTGAATTTAAAGTCAAAGCCAAAACCTAAAGGCATCTGGTATCCAAAGCTAAGTGGAGTAATCATGGGAGCTTGACTTGTGGAGAAATCAAAATTCGCAAATGTGGCGTTACCACTCCATTGCGAATTATATCCATTATAATCCATTTTAACACCTCCATTTAACATTGCATGCCCAAACGAACCTTCAACAGTTGCTTTCCTATATGGGATATACTTAAACCCCTTCTCCGTCAAACGAAAAGTCATATAATCCATCGTTGCTGAAGCTTTTGCTTTTGCTCCAAATCCACCCAGGTTATAACTCCGTTCATAACCTACTCCAAATTTAATATTCAGTTCAATTAAGAGTTCATCTCCACTTGTACTACCCCCTCCAGATTGGGCATTATACTTTCCGAACAACTCTGCAATTCTATTTGCGTTGTTTGGGTTAAGGGCGGTTAACTTAGAAGGTACATAAATGTTAAAAAATTTAGTACCCTTCAAATATAACTCTCCATTTTTTAAAGTATAATCTAAAACCTGAACGTTTTCTCTCCTAAGTTTGCTTGTTTCTATATAAGAAACTTTACCAAATGTGCTAATACGTTGATTTAAACCATCCGTAAAAAATGAACCACCCTCTCTAGTATCCAAATTATATGCAAGCTGTTTTTCGTATTCAAGATTATTCCTTGGAGAACCCAAAACACCGTATTTAGGGAATATGGAACCACCTCCCCTTCCTCCTGGAGCTCCCATGCTTAGCCATCTTTCCAATTGTGCTTTATTTATGGCATTAACTTCATTTTGATATGGGTAATATTGATACCCACTAGGATCAGAATACATAATAGGATTGTTCATACAATAAGAATACCTGTTATAATTGGCAGAACTTTGAGGCGATTGTATAAATAGGTCGGGGCTAACAAACTGCATAGTGGTGGGGCAGTAGAAACGCCTTTGCCTTCGGCCATTTAAGCGACACTCGGCAGAGCAGAAGCAAGCTTCGCTCTGCGCTCGTTTATTGCTTAAATTCATATGGATTAAATCAAATTCCTTTAGTTCTTCGTGCATTGTAAAGCCCCTATCGGTAATAGAGGAAGTTGAAGTAGTGCTATTCCCCCAATTTTGCGGGTCTCGTCGTTTACCCCAGCTATCAAAGGCGTGCTCCTCAACAATATTGCCACTGTTGTCGATTAAGCAATTGAGTGAACCCAAATGGTCGGTCAGTGCGTAGTATATGTTGTTGCCCGTGTTGTCCATCACCTAAATAGCTGCCAGTCCAGTTGGGAAGGTAAATGTCTAAATGTAATTATTATTTTAATAATAAAGGCTGCACTATTTCTAATGCAACCTTAGTTAATTTACTAATTAAAAAGTTGACATGCAAAATTATGTACTTCTGGTATTAAAAATACCAATACCTGTACCATTAATAAAAGCAACATCGCTAACATTGGATAAATCCCCTTTGGCTTCTTTTGTGCTAACAATAATGACAATAAGAAAATTGCCAGAAAAATTACCCAGAAAGTAAAAGGAATTTTTTGTTCGTACTTGATATCTGTATTCTGATATATGAAGTATGATATTAGCAAATATCCAGTAATTAAGACAATAACGATTATTTTTCTTACAGTATTAATCATAATTCAAATATTAATGTGAAATCGTATAAAATAACGCACCATTGGGTAGGTAAAAGCTACTCGTGGAACTATGAGTAAACATTCCAGTGCCCATTGTTGTTACACGAGATGTGGATGTCACAACATAAAAACCTGCCTGAAATGGATTGGCACTTTGGTCATTATACTGATATTGTAAAGCATTATATGAATTTTCAATTCCATTAGCTTGTGCAGCGAATGCTGCCATATAGGCAGCACTATAGGTAGCAGTAATAAAATTAGATTTTGCAGATAATTTAACCACCCACACACCTGCTGCTCCACTAGCTGTACCTGCTCCAGCGGAATACCAACCTAATTCAGAAACCATTTTATCATATTTTTGTTCCATATTGTTCGCATAAGCTTGAGCCTCTGAATGATTGAACTTTTGCTTTGTTGTTGTTCTAGACCAGTTCCATCCATATTGAGTGCCAGTTTGTATTTGGTTAAACCAATCATCTCCTAAACTAAAGTTAGTGCCCTCATGCACTCCCCTGTTAAACCCATTGCTTAATCCCGAGTTACTAAACGACGCATTCCATGTAATACCTGCGGCACTGCCCAGATAATTAAAATTTTGCATGGCAATGGCATAGGATGCTGTACCGTTGTCTATAAATTCAATGTCGAAACCGTCTATAAGGTAATTCATAATTGTTTGGGCAGCCTCATTGGTAGCGGAAACTATACCCATTGATTTTGCAATGCCACTAAAAGCAAAACTACCTGCACTCATACTTTCACCGGAATAAACATTCTCATATAAACCTGTACTCCAATTGTAACTTAATCCACCAGAAGCTTGATACCTCCACCTGTCTAAATGAGGCGTAATGGAACCATCTCCCCCTCCTCCTCCTGGAGCTCCCATGCTTAGCCATCTTTCCAATTGTGCTTTATTTATGGCATTAACTTCATCTTGATATGGGTAATGTTGATACCCACTGGGGTCGGTATACATTATAGGGTTGTTCATACAATACGAATATCTATTGTAATTTGCACTATTACCCAGAGATTGTATTATAGGGTCGGGACTTACGAACTGCATGGTTGTTGGGCAATAGGTTCTTCCGTTTCCCGATTTGGCTAAGGCCATCGGGATTAGTTCGGCTATATGTTTTGTCTGCGTTGTCACTTGTCAAAAAAATAAGTCCTCACTGAACATATTAATTTCTGCCTTAAAAGTCAAACTCGAATATCCAAAACCTCTTTCAGTAATGGAAGAACTTGTTGTTGATGTATTCCCCCAATTATGCGGGTCTCTTCTTTTTCCCCAACTGTCGAAGGCATGCTCCTCAACAATATTAGCGGAGGCATCTATAAGAGTGTTCAATGAACCCAGATGGTCGGTCATTGTGTAATATAAATTTGAACCTGTTTTATACATTAAGTATTGTGCCGCAAAGTCTAAACGCAATACTAAATAACCCCATTTTAACCTTATAGAAAGAGGGCACCCCAAACGACACCCTCTTTCTGTTTCTATTTATCTTCAAACTAATTAACCTTTCTAAATTTAATCTTTTTTACTTCTCCTTTCCATTTAATATTACCTTTATTATAAATAGTTAGCGTATAACTATTTTTTTCTTTGGCAATTGAATCCCCTGTTGATATTTCATCGATGCATTCTTTTTTAATCAAGTACCATGTGGAATCAATCAAGAAGTAAACGTTTTTTATTTCCTTCTGTATATCATTAACCTTACCATTAATCGAAGTTTTGAAAAAGATCGTATTTGGTTGCTGACTATACATAATTATTCCAATAATAATACAAAGTCCAATTGCAAAAAAGAGAATTAAAATGGGAACTGTTTTTTTACTGGGAGCAATCTTTTCTGCATCAGTTAATAACTGATTTGTTTTCATAATATTTATTGGCGTTAGTAATTTTGCAGAAGTTACTGGTTGTGCAATAGCTACTTTATAAAAGTAATAAATTCCATCAATAGTGGCATAACAACAAAAAAGGATGCCTCTCTCGAAACATCCTTTATTTATCTTATGCTATCAATAAAAACGGCCATTAACCAAAAACTAATAACCACTGACATACCATTCACTGAATACTGATTACCGAATACTGCTTTCCCGTCAATAATTAAATGAATTTAATGGGACGGGATGTCACTTCGTTCCAACTAATCACTGAACACTGTTTTTCACCAATCCACTTCTTTCAAGTAGGGCATCGGGAGTTGGTTCCTGACCTCTAAAGGCCACATATAAATCCATTGGGTGTTTGGTTCCACCTTGCGACAAGATGTTAACCCTGAATGAGTTTGCCGTTGCTTTGTCAAAAATGCCGTTTTGCTTAAATACTTTAAATGCATCGGCATCCAGTACTTCGGCCCATTTGTAACCGTAGTACCCTGCAGCATATCCGCCCGCAAAAATGTGTGAAAAAGCCGTACTAAAACTAGTACCCTCTACTTCAGGGAACAACTCAGTCTTAGCCATGGCAGCATCTTCAAAATCAGTTACCGACCCTTCAAACGGATTGTTAATAGAATGCCAGGCCATATCGTTCATGCCGAACGACAACTGGCGAACACTTAGGTATCCGCTCTGAAAGTTGGCAGAAGCCAATATTTTGTCCACCAATTCATCAGGTATAGCTTCACCTGTTTTATAATGTTTACCCACTAATTTTAACCATTCTTTTTCCGTTCCCCAGTTCTCTAGAATTTGCGACGGTAACTCAACAAAGTCGCGGTATACATTGGTGCCGCTTTGGCTTTTGTAGGTAGTGTTGGCCAACATGCCATGTAAACCATGTCCGAACTCATGAAGAAATGTGGTTACCTCGTTATGTGTTAATAAGGAAGGTGTATCTTCCGTTGGACGGCTGAAATTACAAACCAACGAAACAAACGGACGAACGTTTTTCCCGTCTTTAACATATTGCTCTCTATAGTTGGTCATCCATGCTCCACCTCTCTTTCCGCTGCGTGGGTGGAAGTCGAGATAAAGAACCGATATGTATTCTCCATTCTCATCCAGTACCTCATAAGCTTTCACTTCTTCGTGGTAAACCGGAATATCCTTGTTTTCCTTAAAGCTAATTCCATAAAGGGTGTTTGCTAGGCCAAAAACACCATCAATAACTTTCTCCAGCTGGAAATATGGTTTTGTCATTTCCTCGGTAAAGTCAAATTTCTCGGCTTTAACTTTTTCGGAATAGTAACTGAAATCCCAACGTTGAAGTTCATCGTTTAAGCCATGCTTTTTAGCGTAAGCTGCTACTTCTGCCACCTCGTTTTTGGCAAACTTCATGGAACGTGCAAACAGGTCATCCAAAAACCCGTTTACTTTTTCCGGTGTTTTTGCCATACGCTCTTCCAAAACAAATTGAGCATGGTTTTCGTAACCCAGTAATTTTGCTTTTTCTAAACGAAGGTTGACTATTTTTGTAATAATTTCTTTGTTATCGTGCTTGTTGCCATGGTTGGCCCTGGTTGAAAAAGCCATATACATCTGCTTTCTTAGGTCCCTGTTGTCCGCATATTTCATAAACGGAACATAGCTGGGGAACTGCAACGTAAATATCCAGCCTTCTTTATCTTCGCTTTTGGCGACTTCGGCAGCTGCTGATTTAATGGCATCGGGCAATCCCGAAAGCTGTGCTTCATCGGTAATATGAAGTTTAAACTCGTTGGTTTCGGCCAATACGTTTTCTCCAAACTGTAAGGTCAATTTACTCAGTTCCGATGTTATTGCACGGTAGCGCTCTTTGTCTTCACCTTTTAGCAAAGCGCCTTTTCTTTCGAACCCTTTGTAAGAATCCTCTAATAGTTTTGTTTGTTCCTCGTTAAGGTTTATGTTTTTGCGAGAATCATACACGGCTTTTACTTTCCCAAACAACGTTTCGTTCAAAACAATGTCGTTTGAATATTCTGTCAACATGGGCGAAACTTCACGTGCAATGGCTTGAATCTCCTCATTGGTTTCAGCCGAGTTGATATTAAAAAATATGCTGGATACATCGTTTAATTGATTACCTGCATATTCCAGCGCTAAAATGGTATTCTCAAAAGTAGGCTCTTCTTTAGAGTTAACAATTTTGTTAATGTCCGCTTTGGCTTTTTCAATAGCATTTTTAAATGCCGGAAGATAATGGCTGGTTTGTATTTTATCGAACGGTGGTGTTTCGTGCACCGTATTAAAATCTTCTAATAATGGATTGGTGTTCATAGTACTTTTCTGATTACAACTGCCCATAAATATGGAAATGCAAAGTAAACAACTAAAAATTAATATTGGTTTCATATACTCTAATTTTCTTTTAATAGTCATATAGCCTGCCCCAAAGTATTGCGGGGGAACTCCCAAGAAAATTCAATCATTTTCCCTGTGTAAATTAAATGATTGAACTTGCATGCTCGTTTCATCATTTGATTGATTTAATTTTTTTGGTTGCGCAATTTAAAGGTGTTTTATTATACAATCAATGATAATTATTATCCTTATGCGATAAAAGCAATGAATAAAAATTGGCCATTTACGTAACATAGTTGCTTATTTAAAGTACAAAGAATCTAAAACCCGGAGTCATGGGACTTCCGGGCATTTTTTAATTCTTATAAGGTTTAATAAAATGAGATTATTGAGTTTTTGTATTGTATTTATTCTTGGTATGGGTATTGCTTCTTATGGTCAATATACTGATGTGTTGAATACGAGCAATAATCGGAAGATTGCACGTGCCGATAAAAAAATTAAAAAAGGGGATGCGGTTGTTGGTAAAAAGGAGAAGTACACCCGGCAAATTGAGGAAATAGAGACTGAAGGAAAAAGCCGAAAAGGAAAAATAAGACGGCTTGAAACCAAGGCTAATAAAATAGTAATGGGCTCCGCATCTTATTACAAAGAAGGATATGGAAAAAAGTACAGTGTCTACAAAAAATCCATTTCCAAAGGGATCAAACAAGGAAGCTTAAATTCAGATGTTGAAAGTCTGGTTGAAGTTGCTAAAGATGATTATAAAGAGGGACGAAAACTTAGAAGGAAATCGGCCAATCATTACGACGTAAATAAAGCAGCTTCTATGTTGATGGAAGCGAATGAGAAAGAAAATAAAGCTATCGCAGTTTTAGCGAAAGCAACAGGAGATATAGAGGAAATTACGAAGAAGGAGGATACCATGTCCGCAGAAATTCAAGATTCTGCATTGGTAGTGCCGGATACTGAAATGGCCATTATAGAAACTTTAGCTAATGTTGTTCAGGATTCATTGAAGGTTGATTCAATAAGTGTCAGCGAAATAGCCATGTCTGACACGGCAATGATTGCCGATGCCATTTCCGTTCAGGATTCAGCTTTAATAGTAAATGCTGATACTGTGGCGGTAACTCCAATAACAGCAGCACTAATCAGTCCGGTATTGGAAGCAAAAGTAAATAATGAGCCATTGGTTGAAGAGCCTGTTAAAGAGGGTATCGCAGACCTATATTTTTCGGTTCAATTTTTGGCTGAAAAACAACCAGTTCCAAAAGATAAATTACAATCCTTGTATGATGGCCCATTCGAAGTGGTCAAGCACGAAGCGGATGGTTGGGTCCGATATAGTTTCGGAAGATTTAAAACTCTGGAAGAAGCCAACACCATGAAAACAAGGTCTGGCGTTCAGGGCTATGTGGTGGCTTACTTGCACGAAGAGCGTATTTCTACCAGAACGGCGGCCGGAATGCTTTCGAATTAAAGAAACACTAAACACACACGTTATAATCATGAAAAAGACTTTTTTATTACTAGTTGTAGCATTATTGTCGCTGAATACTTTTGCACAGTCGGACATGGCTAAATTGTTAGAAGCGGGAGTTAAAGATGCCAATACATTGGCAAAACCTTATTTGGAACCATATGGAGAGATGCTGGGATCCAGCTTAAATAACGGCTGGTATAATTCGGCCAAACAACATAAATTATTGGGTTTTGATGTTACGTTAACTGCCACCTATATTAAAGCGCCATCCAGTGCTACTACTTTTGATATTGGCAAATACAGCGACAAACTGGAAACTTATGAGCTTTCAGACCCTAACGTTTCCATTACGCCAACTGTAGCAGGGGAAATGGATGAAAGGCCGGTGTTGAAACCTCAAGGCCTTCCGGGCGGCACACCAGCGGATTTTACAATGCCCAATGGTACAGGTATGGATTATCTTCCTATTCCCATGGTTACTGCCGGAGTGGGGCTTCCGTTTGGTTTTGAGCTTAAAGGCAGGTTTACCCCGGAGGTAACAATCGGTGATGCGGGTAGTCTCGGTCTATGGGGAATAGGTATTCAAAAAGACCTTAAGGATTATATTCCCGCTGTTAAACACGTGCCTGTTTTAAACGTATCCGTTTTGGCAGCATACACCAGTTTTTCCAGTGAGATTGAAGTCGAAGAAGCAGCTTCCGATGGTAGGTTGGATATATCCGCTTCAGGTATTACGACCCGATTGATTGTTGGAGCTAATTTGCCTGTGGTGGCTTTCTATGGAGGGGTAGGATATGGAAAGTCAACAAGCAATTTTAATTTAATGGGAACTTATAATGTGGGGATCAGTCAGGAAACCGATCCAATCAAACTGGGATATGCCACCAACTCCTTCGACGCCAATGTGGGAATGAGAATCCGTTTGGGAGTAATCGCATTACATGCCGATTATACTTTGGGCGAGTACAGTGCAATCACTGCCGGATTAGGCATTAGTTTTAGATAAGCTGTTGCTATTTATCTTAAAATGCATTAATTTATTAATAGGTAAAGCCTGATGTAATGAATTTGTTTCGATACAAAATATGGGTTGTTTTTACGATTTTGTTGGGTAACCTGAATGCCCAGGTAAAGGTCCATGCAAATCGTAACGTGCTTTCCGAAAGTGACGTATCGAAAATGGTTAAAGCAGATTCGTACATCAACCAGGGTAATGAGATATTGTTTGCAAATTTTACTTTCCCTAAGGATAGTTTGTTTCAGCTGAAGCCCAATTATATAAAGCTTACCGAGAATCTCTACGCAGGTAAGCGAGTGAGCAGGTTACTGTTTGAAACCAAGGATTATTATAAGACGGGTTTTAAAGGTATGATCAATGTTTATCAGCCATATATAAATCAGTACCTGGTCAACGAAGGTAACCGGTTTTTCGCTGAGGTTCAGGCATTAAAAGATTCTGTGGCTTTCTATACCGATAATGCAGAAAAATTCAGAAGTAAAAGCAAGGTAATCGCTAACTTAAAAAAAGGCGGGGAGCAGATCCATAAGTCTAACCTCCATTATCAGCAGGCTGTACTGTTTTGCCAGGAAGCAATTGGTTTAATAGGAAAGGACACTTCTGCTCAAAAACAAGCACTTGTAAAAGAAACCGTTCAGAAAGTCACGGAAACTGTAGAGACGATTGAAGAAACTGTAATGCCAGAGAAGACGGAACCTGTTGTAGCCGTAAAAGTTAAAAAAGACCAGGAGGTAGTCGAACCCGGGATAAAACCAGAGGTTAAGCAAGCTACCATTGCTCCTGTAAAGAAAGCCGAGAAGACAGAAGAACCTAAGCTACAAACAAAAGCAAAACCCAAGGAGTTAGTTCAGCCTGAAATTGAGGTGTATTATACCGTACAAATTATGGCGGATAAAACACAGGTATCGCAATCCCGTATCAAGCAGGTTTATGCGGGTAAGTATGCAATTGTTGAAAATAAAGGCGACGGGTGGTATCGGTATAGCTTTGGTAAGTTCAGTACTTTAAGTGAAGCAAAAACGGCTCTTTCGCAATCTAATACCAAGGGTTATATCGTGGCTTACAAAGGTAAAGTTCGAATTTCGTTAAGTGAGGCAAGAGCGTGGTTTGCCGGCCAGGTACGATAACTATACATCTGCACAACTCAAAATAAACAACCATGAGAAAAGTATTAATATCGACGGTACTGCTAGTGAGCACGCTTCTTGTAAGGGGACAAAAAGAAGTGGTTAGTTTTCTGCAGTCACCTGAGGTTTCACATGAATTAGCCAAGGCGTACCTTACTCCAATGGGCGAAATGATGCATGGTAGCCTGCACACAGGGTGGTACCGAACAGCAAAAACACATCGTTTCTTAGGTTTTGATGTTTCATTGAGTATGTCAACAAGCACTACTCCCTCGGACAAAAGAGGTTATTATGTTGATCATATTCCGGAGTTGGATCAATATTATGCGGTAAAGGATGGAAGTTTTTCGATTGCTGCCAATATGGCGGGTGAAACAAATGATCATCCTGTAATACGAAGTAAGACAGATGGCCGGGAAATACAGTTGCCTAAAGGTGAAGGAGAAGATAAGATTTCACTTCCGGTATTGCTGGCCGGTATAGGTTTGCCTTATAATACCGAGCTTAGGATAAAACTGATGCCAAACTTGGATATGGGAAATATTGGTGGCGTATCGCAATATGGGATAGGTATAAAACACAGTATAAAAGAGTATATTCCCGTTTTGGAGAATGTTCCTGCTTTGTCTTTAGCAATTTTTGGTGCCTATTCCTCCATTATAAACGATGTTTCAGTTGAATATCCCACCGCGGAAAGTTCAGGCCAATTATTAGAAGGGACAATAAATGGTTATAGCGGTAGGTTGCTGATAGGGATAGATGTGCCTGTTTTTTCAGCGTACATGGGTGCGGGTTATGCTTCTTCAAGTGCAGATTATGCATTAAAGGGAAACTATTATGTTGGAGATCCTGCCTTGCAACAAGAAGAAGCCAATCCGCTGTATGTCAATTATAAATTTGGAAGGTTGGTTTTAGATTTTGGAGTGAAAGCAAAACTTGGAATGGTGGAACTATTTGCGGGTTATACCCCCGGAGATTATGGTGTGTTAAGCTTTGGGGCAGGTGTAGCCATAAAATAATGCCATTGGTTTAAAATATGGGAGCGAATATCGTTGGTCAAAGGAAAAGTTCCTTTGGTAAAATGCCGGGGATTCTAATAAAAGATCAGCGGGTAGGTAGACGTGGAATTGAGCAGAGCGACATCATTTTTGTGATATATCAATATTTTTGCATTTTTTTAAATCATCTTGTTACTTTTGGGGTACCCAAATAATAAACGTATTCTTGAATCAATGCGAAATGTAATTACTTCAACAAATAATACTAAGGACGTCAATTTAAGGGCTATTGATGAATACGTGGGGCGTCAGCATAACCTATATAAAAAAAACCTGATTAAAGGCATGTCCGAGAAGGTATATCGTTATGTCTCCCAGGCGGTACCTTTGTACTCCGATAAAATTATTTTAGCAGAGTCGTACCATCCCAGTAATTATTACAAACTTGAAAAGCCAGTTTTGGGTATAGTGGATGTGTCGCCCGTTAATTCTTCAGAAAACATAAATCAGTATCTATTTAATTTAAATGGTCATATACCTGAAGCTACCGTTTTTGTAGGATGCTATGCTATAGATGATTTACAAGAGCAAAAACATAAATCATTCATAAAGAGGAGTCTGCATTTTCAGCGTGTAAAAAAAAATAGGTTAATAAGTAAGGCTGAAGCCTTGGGCCGTTTGGTTTATGCCGGATTTTCCATTATTGATTTCAAAGAGATTGAAGGATTATTATACTTTATGACCATGAAAGTTAAAAATGCACCCGGCGCGCAGGAAGGTTGTAGTACAGGTTTTTTATTCCCGATGACCAGGATTGGTCAGGAAGGGAAAGAGCTTAAAGTCTTTAAGTTTCGGACCATGCACCCTTATTCACAGTATCTGCAAGATTATGTGGTACGCTTAAACGGATATAATTCAACAGGGAAGCCTGCCGGTGATTTCAGGTTGACCTCATGGGGCAGGTTTTTTCGAAAGTATTGGCTGGATGAACTACCACAACTGATCAACCTCTTTAAAGGAGAGCTTGCATTAGTGGGGGTGAGGCCGTTGAGTCATACCCGCTTTTCGGAACTTCCTAAGGAAGTTCAGGAATTAAGGGTGAAATTTAAACCGGGTTGCATCCCTCCATATGTGTCGCTCCTGATGCCCGATTCATCGGGAAATATTAAAGCCGAATGGATATACATGAACGAAAGACTTGAGAAAGGTTTCCGAACCGATATCAAATATTTCTTGTTGGCCATCCGGAATATCCTTGCCGGACGTATTACAAGCTCTTAATGGTCAGTGGACAATTGACAACGGTCAATAGTTTGCTTAATAAGTATTGACGCTCATGACTGCTGCCCATTGACCAATATACTATTCCCTATATGTGTTAAATGCATCAGCCTGCTGCGTTGGCATAATTAAAATATCGTTGATATTCACATGGGGAGGTCGGGTTACGGCAAATTCAATGGCCTCCGCTACGTCCATGGCCGATAGGGGTGTAACTCCTTTATAAACATCATGAGCCTTTTCTTTATCGCCATCAAACCTGACCAACGAAAATTCTGTGTTTACCATGCCTGGCGAAATAGATGTAACCCTTATGTTATGTTTCAACAGGTCAACACGCATTCCTTTTGTGATGGCATTAACCGCATGTTTTGAAGCGCAGTATATGCTTCCGCCCTCATAAACGTTTATGCCTGCTATGGAAGATATGTTAACTATATGCCCATGTTGTTTTTCTACCATCCATTTTATAACCTCCTTCGAAAGAAATAACAATCCCTTTACATTGGTGTCTATCATCTGTGCCCATTTATCCCAGGCATCTTCATATATTTTCTCTGTTCCGGCTGCTAAACCTGCATTGTTGACCAAAATACTTATGTTTTTCCATTTGTCCGGCATGGAGTTTAATGCCTGCATGGTTTCCCCTTCGTTCCTAATGTCAAAGCAAAGCGCCAGGACTGCTATGTTGAATTCGGCTTCAAGCTCCTTCTTTAACCGATTTAGTCTTTCGGCTCTACGACCGGTAATAACAGTATTGTACCCTTGTTGGGCAAGAATTCTTGTTGTGGCTTCTCCTATTCCGGATGTAGCTCCGGTTATGCATGCAATTCTTTTCATTTATTTAATGTTTAGTAAAACCGTGGTGGACAGCCTAAAATTCCAACTCCGAATTTCTTTGAGGACAGCCTGCCCTTATAGGGACCTGATTATTCGTTCCCTGCTTGCGGCTGGCAGGTGACCAAACAGGCTCATTCGTGTTTTGATTATTAATTTATCAGACTGCGTGTCATTTTTATAAAAAAAATCATCCGTCAAAATGAATATGTTCACTTTTGTACTTAGGTATTTTTTTTATACTTTCAAAAAGTCAATATTCACAAGCGATTTTGGATACCATACCTTAAAAGTTGTGAGGATTTGAAATTATTTTGTAAAGTTATAGATCTGTATACACAGCACCAAAAAAAGATATCATGAATACTAGTGACTCAAATGTTCAAAGTTCAGAAAATTTAGGTTTAACGCAATCGGAGCTTGAATTAATTTCAGAAATTTTAAAGCGGGATCCCAATAAAATAGAATTAGATATTTTTTCTCGCCTTTGGACAGAGCATGCATCTTACAAAAACTCATTGAAATGGTTGGGTAAGTTGCCAAAATCCGGGGAAAAAGTAATCGTGGAAGCAGGGGACGAATCGGCAGGCGCCATTGATATTGGCGACGGTTATGTTTGTGTATTTAAAATAGAATCGCATAATCACCCTTGCTCCATTCAACCGCGTCTGGGCGCTTTGACGGGTTTAAGGATTGTAAATCGCGATGTTTTTTCTATGGGTGCCAAACCGATAGCATTTCTGGATTCTTTGCGTTTTGGTGATGCGGAAAGAGATACTGCCCGATGGCTCTTTTCGGAGGTTGTAAAAGGAATCAAGGATTTCGAGGAAAGTATGAAAGTGCCGGTAATTGGGGGCGAAGTTAGCTTTGATGCGGGTTTCAATTCAAATCCAATCGTTAACAATATGACGGTTGGGATAGCCAAAAAAGAGGATTTGATTTCAGGTGTTGCCAAAAAAGAGGGGCAAATTATATTGTTGTTAGGATCTCTTACAGGTAAAGATGGGGTAGATAACGATGCGTTTTCTGCCGATTTTATTTCCGATAACGGATCCTCTAGTTTTACCATTGAGCAAATGATGGACTCGACCATAGAACGTAGCCTGTTAGAAGCGGTAAAAGTACTAAATAAGGAGAAGTTAATAATCGGAATTCAGACTATAGGAGCTGGAGGATTAGTGGGAGCTGCCACCGAAATGGCAGCGCGGGGAGATTCTGGTATCGAGTTATATAGCGACAAGGTCCCGACCCGTGACAATGATATGACAGTTCGTGAAGTGTTACTTTCCGAAACCTGGGGTAGGATGTTGGTTTGCGTTGATAAGGAAAATTTGGCCAGGGCAGCAGAGTTATTACAACCAATGCAATTGGCATTTGCGCAGGTGGGCGTTGTTGTAAAGGGAGATATACTTCATTGTAAGAATGGTGATGAAACAATTGCAGAGGTTCCGGTTTCGTATGTGGGGCTGGGCGGTAATGCGCCTATTTACGAGAGAGAGGTGCAAGAACCTGGCGAGAACAAAATAAAAGAATTGAAATTAGATGATATTCCGGAACCCGATCATTATCAGAAGGTAGTTCAGAAATTGATGACCAACTTAAATCTTGTTTCCAAAGAATACCTTACCGAAACATTTGATCAGTCGTTACAACAAGATTCATTGAGTAACAAATATCCTTCGGATGCTTCATTTGTGAGTATTGAAGAAGCGGGTAAAACATTGGCTTTAACCGTGGATTGTAACTCGAATTATGTGGAGGCCGATCCTTATGTGGGTGCTCAGATTGCGGTGGCCGAAGCGGCACGAAATATAATATGCGGAGGTGGAATTCCATTGGCAGTGACCGATTGTTTGAATTTCGGTAACCCATATGACCCGGAAGTGTTTTGGCAGTTTACCAGATCGGTTGAAGGACTGTCCTTGGCATGTAAAAAGTTTAATACACCTGTTGTCAGCGGTAATGTAAGTTTCTATAACCAACGTTCGGTAGAGGGACGTTTAACACCTATCACGCCTTGCCCAGTTGTGGGTATGGTGGGAACAGTGGAATCGATAGATCACCATACCGTATTGTCATATAAGCGTAAGGGAGATATGATCTTCCTGATAGGTAAGTCCAGAGACGATATTAATGCTTCGGAATACCTAAATTTCTACCACAGGCAAAAAAGCCATGCCGCGCCTTACTTCGATATCGAAGAAGAATTGGAAGTTCAGGAATTGGTGAAGCAAGTGATCCGGAAAGAATTGGTTCGCTCAGTTCATGATGTTTCTTCGGGTGGTTTGTTCTTCAATATGTTGGAATCTGCAATGCCAATGAATTTTGGTTTCGATATCACAACAGATGCCGAGGTCCGAAAAGATGCCTTTTTGTTTGGCGAAGCTCAGAGTAGAATCGTCGTAACTGTAGCAGCTGAAAGACAGGATGACTTTGTTGATTTTATGTTGGACACAGGAGCCGTGTTCTCTGCTTTGGGACATGTTACCAAAGGTGAAATCCGTATCGACGATGAATCATTCGGTTATATTGGGGATTACCAAAAAAAGTTCGCTGGCTACTTAAAGACATGGATGGATGGTGAAAATGAATAATAACCTAATGAAAACCATTCTTCTTTTGGGGCTTCTAAGTGGTGTTCTTGGGTCGGAATGTCTGGCGCAAGATGTTGCATCTTTGGTTAAGGCCGGTGACTTGATGCCTGCCTTTAATTTAAAGTCCGCGGACGAAAACATAAGTTCATCAGACTTAAAAGGAAAGGTCGTACTCATCAACTTTTTTGCTACCTGGTGCCCGCCATGTATAAAGGAACTACCATATGTTAAAAAAGAAATTGCGGACAAGTATAAGAATCGTAAGGACTTTAAATTGTTAGTTGTTGGTCGCGAACATACCCAGGCCGAAATGGATAAGTTTAAAGCGGAGAAGTTTGACTTGCCGTTTTATCCCGATAAGGATAGGGCCATGTACGGTAAGTTCGCAATGAATACGATACCCCGAAATTATGTGATCGATAAATCGGGCAAGATCATTTATGCTTCCACAGGTTTTTCTATCGAAGAGTTTGAAAAGATGCTCGACCTATTAAAAAGGGAATTGCAAAACAGCAATAAATAGCTTTTTAGAACAATTCAAAACGATCTGGCTTGGCTATCGCAACGCAATAACAGTTGCACAATATTTCTGTTTCATTTGCTAAAAACTGCTGAACAATTGCCGATAATTTAATATCTATTGTATTTTTGCGGGCTAATTAGTTTTTTAATCGTACCGTTTGTCGGATAACGAAGTACCTGTTAATCAAATTAGTCATCCGATAAATGTTGCATGAATCCACTATCCAATGACGGTTAAGCCATATAAATCCTCCGAAGAAGGTAAGAAAACCCAAATCAAAAGCATGTTCGATAATATCGCGCCCAAATATGATTTTTTAAATCATTTTTTGTCCATGGGCATCGATAAAATTTGGAGGCGAAGAGCGATAAACCTGCTTAAGGGAATAGAGTCGCCTGAGATTTTGGATATCGCTACAGGTACGGGTGATTTGGCTATTGCTTCTATGCGTTTAAAACCTCAACGTGTTGTAGGACTTGATTTATCTCCTGAAATGTTAAAAGTAGGTCAGGAAAAGATCAAGAATAAAAACCTGGATCATATTATTTCCATGGTGGAAGGTGATTCGGAAAATCTTCCGTTTACAGATGGAGAATTTGATGCGGCCATGGTGGCTTTTGGAGTGCGTAACTTCGAAAACCTGCAAAAAGGGTTGTGCGAAATCAATAGAGTACTGAAGAGTGGAGGTAAGTTTATGGTATTAGAATTTTCAAACCCAACGGCCTTCCCGTTCAAGCAGATTTATAAGTTTTACTCAACAAGAATATTGCCTTGGTGGGGCGGTTTGTTGTCTAAAGATAAAGCTGCATATACCTATCTGCCCGAATCGGTCGCTGCATTTCCCGAAGGACAATCATTTGTGGCCGAATTGGAGAAGGCAGGTTTTAAAAGCGAAAGGGTGTGGAAGCAGACCTTTGGTGTAGCAACCATTTATTTTGCCAGTAAGGAATGATGCAGGTGTAAACAATAAAGCGTAAAAAAAATAGTTATTGAAGTAAGGTGGTCAAGCCTTATAATATTAGTAGGAGGATAAATTAATCTTTTATGATACTTGGATTGAAGCAGTTTTTTGTGTTATTCGTTCTGTTGTGTTTGATCGGGGAAGTAAATGCACAAAACGATAAGAATAAAAATGTGCCTAACCTTAAGGGTTTTGACGAAAAACCGATTCATTTTGGTTTCTTGATCGGAATCAACACCATGAATTTTAATATTCAACACTCTGGTGCTTCAACTCCGGAAAATGGAAATAATCCACGGTATGCAGAACTCCTGTCGTTGCAACCGGGAATAAACCTGGGTATCATAACCAGCTTAAGGTTAAAGAAAAACCTAAATTTACGAGTGTTGCCCGGCATTTCTTTCGGGCAGCGAGACCTGAGCTATATCGACTCCGAAGGGATGCAGGAGGATGAAGCCATTAAAATAAAATCTACCTTTCTCGAAATGCCCATTATGCTTAAATATGGAGCCGATCGAAACCATAATTTTAAGCCTTACTTGATTGCCGGTGTTAACCCGCGTTACGATTTAGCCAAGAAAAAGCAAAATGGCCTTCTGTTAAATGCGTTGGATTTTTATTATGAGTTTGGCGCCGGTTTCGATTCTTACCTGAATTATTTCCGATTATCTACAGAACTGAAAATTTCGATAGGTATGCGGGATATACTCAATCATGATGGCACAGGTGAATTGTTGGATTTACCATACACACAGGCCATTGACAAATTAACTTCGCGCATTTTTGTGCTGAGTTTTTATTTTGAGTAATCATTAAGTCAGTGGTGCATAATTAGTTGAATGCTTCATTTTTTGGCTTTTACGTGGTTTCTTGTTGGTTTAATAACCGATGGTTTGCCGTCTGCTGATCGCTTAGTTAAATGGGTAATTTTTAGTTTAACCGGATAATTTTCACATTATAAAATCCATTGTAAAAGTAATTGCCTCGCAAAATGATAATTAATTATCTTTGCGCAGCTATTAAAAAAGGGATGAAGAAAGACATTGCATTAAGGCTTACGCCAAAAGAAGCTTCCAGCGAGAAATATTATAAAGATATTGTGGCAAAAAAGATGAAGGTGCATCCGGATAAGATTACCGCCATCCGCGTGCGCAAAAGGTCAATAGATGCACGACAGCGTCAGGTGATGGTCCAGCTTCACCTGGAAGCCTATGCCAATGCACCTGTACCGGAAAAGGAGTGGGTCACTTTTGAATATCAAAATGTAGCCAATAAGCCAGAGGTGGTTGTTGTCGGTGCCGGTCCCGGTGGATTGTTTGCTGCATTACGGCTCATTGAGTTAGGTTTCAAACCTATTGTTCTGGAAAGAGGAAAAGATGTCAGCGAACGAAAGAGAGATTTAGCGCTATTAAATAGAAATAACCCCGTAAACCCGGATTCCAATTATGCGTTTGGAGAAGGTGGAGCAGGAACGTTTTCTGATGGTAAATTATATACGCGAAGCACAAAAAGGGGGGATTTTAACAAAATACTCAACGTGCTTCATTTCCATGGGGCACAGGATGAAATCTTAATCGATGCGCATCCGCATATCGGAACAGACCGTTTGCCCGGGGTGATCAAAAAAATGCGCGAATCTATCATCGCTGCTGGTGGTGAAGTGCTGTTTAATGCCACGGTTAACGATATTGTTATAGAGGACTTATCGGCCAGAGGTGTCGTTTTAAAAGACCACACCACTATTAAAGCTGAAGCGGTAGTGCTGGCTACCGGTCACTCTGCCCGTGATGTTTATTCCATGTTAAATGCCAAAGCCATCGAATTAGAAGCGAAGACCTGGGCCATGGGAGTGCGCGTGGAACACCCACAGGAGTTGATTGACCAAATTCAGTATCATTCGCCGGAAGGAAGAGGTGAGTATCTTCCTGCAGCTTCCTACAACTTTTCCTGCCAGGTCCAGGACAGAGGGGTTTATTCTTTTTGTATGTGCCCGGGCGGATTTATCGTGCCGGCCATGACAGGTGAAAACGAAATGGTGGTCAACGGTATGTCTCCCTCAAAACGAAACTCACCATATGCCAATTCGGGCATGGTAGTTGAGATACGACCCGAAGATATACCGGAGGAGTTTAAAAAACACGGGGTTCTGGCCGGATTGGAATATCAAAAAGAAGTGGAACGCCTATGTTATATCAATGGAGGCAAAAACCTGATAGCACCCGCACAGCGATTAACTGATTTTGTTGATTCCAGGTTGTCCTTCGATCTGCCGCCGACTTCATATGTGCCGGGCACAATAGCCTCACCATTACATTTTGTGTTACCGGATGGGATAAGCCATAGATTACAGGAAGGGTTTGTGCAATTTGGTAAATGGGCCAAAGGATTCCTGGATGAGGAAGCCATTATTTTAGGAACTGAGTCACGAACATCATCTCCGGTTCGTATCCCCCGCGATCCAATGACGCTGCAGCATGTGCAAATTAAAGGGCTTTTCCCTTGTGGAGAAGGTGCCGGGTATGCAGGAGGAATCGCTTCTTCGGCTATCGACGGCGAAAAATGTGCCGATGCGGTGGCGAGGATGATAGGTGAATAGTCACCAGTGCAAAAGTCTATAGCCCCGTGCTGATAATATTGAGTTTAACCCATATTGTGCAACGGGTTATATATCAGAGGTATGTAATGGACATTAAATACCATAAAACAAGGGATTGCAGAAACGAGGCATAACTTGTCCCAATTACTTTCAAAGAATTTATCGTGGGTAAAAAAATTACATTAAAATTTCATCGCACTTGATGTTGCGGGGATTTATA
>NZ_JBQTGI010000044.1:0-20774 GCF_052400645.1 Saccharicrinis sp. GN24d3 | reverse complement strand
AAAGGAACGGTTTATGAAAATAAATCAAACCTATCAACAATTAATAGTTAATGCAACGCTTAATTAAACTATAGCCAACATCTTTAATGCCCGATTTATTATCGACAGCGGTCAATTTTAGCTTGGTTCTGCCCGAATAATAAACCTTATCGCCAACAATAAATTTATCTCCTAAAACATCTGCGGAAACAATTGGTGCAGTTTTATCCAGATAAAATTTTAATTGTTCGTTTTCGGCTTTATTATTTACCCTATCAACTGCATAGTAATTTAACGTATGATGCCCATCATCTAATTGAGAAACAGGCAAATCATTTCCCAGGTACACTTGAGGCCGATCATTATCGAAATGATAATAAACTTTACCGGTCCCGGATAAACTATCGGAAGTGGTGAGATATAATCGTGTGCTGGTTGAAATAATATTGTCTTTGGCAATTCCCACAATATGGTAAAAGGTTTTAGGCGGGGTTAAGTCAAGTGTAAATTTATATTGCTTCAATTTTTCGGCATTGCCAACATTATCCGTAGCGTAATATTGCAAATAATAATCTCCCTCCTTGGAAGCAACAAATTCACCAGTAAAACTTTTAAATGGTTCATTGTTGACCGAGAAGTATATATTCTTTAAACCGGACATTTCATCCGTTGCACTTAACGATACCACCAGGTTCTTACCAAAATACTGTGCTTTTTGGCTTCTATAAGCGGGGACGTTGTTGGTCTTCACCAAGGTTTTTGGCGCCTTTCCATCGGCATAAATAGTAAAGGCATCTAGTGTTTTTCCCTGATGACTATCCATATGTCGGATTTTATGTTTTCCGTGTCCGTCCATATAAATAGGTTTCCGTTCGTTTACCGCACCTCCATCATCTGCAGGCGACAACTTTTCGCCCTCTTTGTTTTCGGCATGCGAAATTGAAAAAAACACCGGAAGCTCGGCCTGCATATAATACCTGTTTAAACTGTCGACATAAAATGTTGGTTTAGGCAAAATAGGATTCTGCGCACGAATAACAGTTGAGCAAACAAACATAATAAAGCAATGGATGACCAGTGTAGTTTTATTCATTTTAGTTTATTTATAGTAAGTTACAATGGGTTTCGCATTATGATTTGCTTGTAGTGACTACTTTTGCTTTAGATTCAGATTCACCAATATCAAGTTTCGGCTGCAGATTAATCCCAATCAATAATACATCATCCGTTTGCGTTTGATTTCCTTTCCATTCACTAAAGGTCTGATTTATTATTTCTTTTTGTTCCTCACTTGTTTTTTTGTGAATCTTAAGCAAAAGCGACCTTAGCCTTGAACGCAAAAATTTCTTATCGTCGCTTTCGTTGAATTGATCCACAATACCATCGGAAAAAGCGTAGATGGATGTTGGAATCGAGATATCAACCTGGTGTTTGGTATACGTTCTGTTTTTAATTCCGCATTTCCGAACATTTCCAATTGAACAGCGCTCGCCTTTTAATACCTTAAGCTTATTATCCTGAACATAATACAAGTTGTGTCTCGCCCCCGAAAAGTACATTCGCTTATTTTTCTCATCTATACAAATAAGCGAGATATCCATTCCGTCGCTACTGATCACATTAACATTCCCGTTCAGTGCTTTGTTAACACCAATACTTAGGCGTTCCAATACAGCATCTACCTCATGAATACCATTGTTGGTAATCTGATTGATTAAATTAATTCCCAGCATCGACATAAAGGCGCCCGGCACACCGTGGCCGGTGCAATCCGCTACCGCCATCATAGCGTAACCATTCACCTTTTTAAACCAGTAAAAATCACCACTCACAATATCCTTGGGCTTAAAGAAGATAAATGAATCACTAAATAAAAGTCTAATATCACCTTTTTTCCCGAGCACGGCCTGTTGAATCAGTTTAGCGTAATTGATACTACTGGTGATATGTTCGTTCCTCAAACTAATAATATTATAATACCGTTCCAGTTCCTTTTGCTGTTGGAGAATTTCATCGTGCTGTCGGTTTATCTCAATATTTTGTTGACTAAGTACCTTGTTTGCTTTTCTTTTTTGCTGATGAAAATAAAACAATAGAATTAGTAGGATAAAAACGATCAATACCGAGATGGATAATACACGCACAAACACTTTCTCCCGCCGCAACTTTTCCCTGCTTTGCGAAATCTTCAGATCTTTTAATTGCAGATAATTACTAATTACCGTATTGGCCAGTTCGCTTTTGGAATATTCCATCATTAAGTTGCTGTACACCGTGTCTTTTTGTGTCAACATTTTTTCCTGCTCGGCTAATTGTTGCTGCGCATTGACCAACTCAAGTTCCTTGATTCTTTTCTGCGCTTCGAGATATTGCGCTTTTAATTTTATTTCGCGTGCTTGCTCCAGCACTTGTTGACTTTTGGTTCGTTCAACAAGCTCATGAAAAGTTCGATAAAGGTTATAGTACTCTATCATTTTTTCACCGTCACCTTTTTTCTCGTAGGTTTCTGCGAGCATACCGTAACAACTTTTCATTTGATCGGCATCACTTTTTTCGGTCGATAGCAACAAAGCCTGTTGTAAATTCTCTATCGATTCATCGTAGCGTTTTAAATTATTCAGCACTACCGAAGCATTTATATGCGCTGATATTAAACCATAGGTTTCCCCCAGTTTTCTTCGGATAGAAATAGCGGTATTAAAATATTCCAGGGAATTCTCGTAATCTTTGAGGTCGGCATGAATCATCCCCAGGTTACTCGAGATAGAACCAATTCCGCTTTCGTTATTAATCTTTTCGTTTAATTTTATCGATCTGATATAATATTCAATAGCTTTTAAATAGTTTTTCTTATTCCAATAACCTTCGGCTATAGAGTTGATATATCTGGTAGCTTCTTTTTCATCCCCCAGGGCAATATTTTCATCTGCCTTTCTTAAATATTCTTCAATATTAATTTCATGACCGTTCGCATCGTAAATATTGCCTTGAGCATTGACAACGCCAACTTGAAATGTAAACGCATAAATAAAAATCAGCAAAATACATCTCACTGTTATAACTCTAGTTTCTCCCTGGCTAATATTTGAAACGGCACTCAGCATTACGTTAGGATTTGTCTTTACAATATCAAATATATCAATATTACTTCATTTATTTAAATTATTGAAAAATTTGTTTAAAATCCTTCTTTAATACCGAATGTACGTTCCAGCTTGCTTTTATTATCCCCTCTTGAAATCACTATGATATAGTCGTTGGGCCGGATAATCTGATCGTCGGCAGGATTTTTTATCAGGGTGTCGTTCGTAACTAACCCAATTAGGATTACATTTAATTCCTTTTTCATATTCATAAAGGCATCCAGATACTTTTGTCCGTTGTAAGGATTTTCTTCACTTACTTTAAACTGTTGGATGTCCTGATCGTACTCATTTACGCCGGTGGAAATAAGATCGGTGGTAAACTCAGCCACATGCGGCTCAAATAAAAAGCTGGCTACCATGCGCGAAGCCACATCGTGACGTGCTACCACATGGTTAACGCCAGTATTCTCAAGTGTTTCCTTTAATTCGGGATTGGTACAGTTGATTACAATATTCAAATCAGGGAACTCCTTTTTAATGTTTAACACAAAAACAAGTGTTTCGGTATCTTCTTTAAAGTTGATAAAAACAGCCTTGCTTTTGGTGATATTCACCTTTTCAAAAGCGGGCAGATTCTTGTAATCAACGAATAGGCCAAAAGTATTTTCACTTCCATATAAATCATTGAAAAGTTCCAAATCATTTTTGGAGTTGGTAACCAGGGCAATTTTGTGTCCTGCATTATAAATTTGATCCGCAACCTGACGCGCAAACATGCTCCAACCAATTATTATGTAGTGGTTTTCGAACTTTGTGCCGAAATAACCGGTTTTCTTTTTTTCCATATAACTGTTTATTCTATACGTTATTTCACCAATTAAATATCCAAGTATCCCTAAGCTTCCCAAAATAATAAACAAGCCCAATATCTTGCCAGGTATGGTAACCGGATAAAAGTCGCCATAACCCACCGTAGTGAGTGTAACCACAGCGTACCACAACGCATCGGTAAATGTTTTAATATTGGCATTAGGATCCGATTTCTCAATTAGGGCAATTACATATACCAGGGCTAAATAAACAACTATACCTATGTATAAAAGCTTTTTGTTTTTCATAGATCAGAATTATCTTCAAAGTACTTAAAGTTATAAACTTAATTCTGTTTTTTTGCCGGGCTCGCAGTTTTTGATTTCTTCGTCCCATCTCACTTCATCCAACAGCGCATTTGCCATGGCCCTGAACTTTATGGTCTTTTCCTGATTACAACTTGACAATTCGATGTAACACCAGCCGTTTTCCGTAAAAGTATGAAGTGCCAGGTGCGATTCAGCCAAAAGCCAAAAAGCAGTAAAACCATTTACCGGAAATTGGTGGGAGGAATAATCCAGCACATTAAACCCTGATTTAACCAGAAGTTCGCCAAAAGTTTCTTTCAATTGGACTTCGTCCACCAAATTCATCCAACCTTTAAGATTGAATATTTGTGGAGGAAGTTGTTTATGTTGAATTGTTTTCATGATGCTTATTTATTACCACAGAGAAACACGGAGTTTTTACGCAGCGTTTATCTGTGGTTAAATTTTAAATGATTGGAGAGCTCACAACTCATACCATATTTTCATTTCACTCGAGTTAATTTCTCAATACAAATCCCAATTACCTTTTAAATAGTATTTGTAAAGCACCGGGTCGTGAATCCTATTTACTTTCACGGAATCATTTTGCCCGGGATAAATATCTTTGCCAAACGAAGTAATCAGTTTCATGGCTTCGTTATCTATCCATTTGGTTTCCAACTTATCGAAACTCAAATTTTGCAATGCCTCTTTTAATTTTAAACTTCTATCACTTTTCACGCCTAAACTCCATCCCCATTCTCCCAGGGTAATTACGTGGTTGTGCAACGGGATGGTTTTAAAACCTGCGCTATCCATGGTTTTTACAATACATTTAAAAGCTTTGGTGGCAAAATAAGGACTCCCGGCCTGAGTGACAATAATACCCCCCGGACGAAGGTGTTTATACGCGATACGATAAAATTCCTCTGAATACAAACGTCCCAACTCAACTGTTCTTGGATCAGGCAGATCAATGATAATCACATCGTAAAAAGATTTGGTCTCACTTAAAAATACAAATCCGTCTTTGTTTTCCATTTCCACCTTTGAATTCGAAAGTGCTCCCGCATTAAGTTTATTCAGCAGCGGGTGTTCTTTACCAAGCTTTGTCATAGAAGGATCGAGATCCACCAAAGTAATTTTATCGGTTACCGGATATTTTAATATCTCGCGTACTGCACAGCCATCGCCTCCTCCCAATACTAATACTTCCTTAGGATGAGGGTGCAGGCTCATGGCCGGATGCACGAGTGGCTCATGATACATCATCTCATCCATCGTGCAAAGCTGCTGATTACCGTTCAAATACAACCAGAAATCATCTTGCCACTGCGTGATAACGATTCGTTGGTACCTGGTTTGTTCAGCATAGATAACTTTGTCTTTGTATTTTTCCTGTTCGCCATATTTAATAATTGGATCAGCCATAAAAACGCCACCAATTAATAGGACGGAAATTGAAACAATAGCAATATTGAAAATTGTTTTAAAGGCAGGCGCTATATACTTTCTGAGAAAGAAAAAAACTCCAATAGCCACACTAAAGTTTACCAAGCCCAAAACAAAGGGTGTATAATTAATTCCTAAAAATGGGATACCGATAAAAGCAAAGAACACACCTCCCAATAAACTACCATAATAATCGTTCTCCAACACCTTGGAAATATTCACCCTTAAGTCTTCGTACTGGTCGTTAATACGGGTAACCAAAGGGATCTCCATCCCGATAAGGATACCAATGGCTATGCTGCATGTGTAGATCAGTATGGACAGCGACTGTATATAAGCCGATGCGGTGTACACAATGAGCGGCACGAAGGAGACTACCAGGGAAAGGATAAATTCCAGTATTAGAAACTTCTCGGTCAACCGGTTGGTAAATGACTTACTGATCCGGCTTCCCAGCCCCATGGAAAACATCATGGTGGAAACAATCAAGGCCCATTGCATGGTTGAATCCCCCAGAAAATGGGTGGCCAGAGTCGAAAGAAGATATTCTGCCACGATTCCGCTGAATCCGGTAGCAAAAATAGCAGCCATTAATATGGCCGAGTATCGGTTTTTTATTTTGAACATGATAAATTGGAAATCAATACATACAAAACAGCAAACAGGATATTCCCAAAGCTATCATATATCATTTAACCTACTTCGTGTATATGCTGGTTAGCAATAAGCCCCATCCCCGCATCTTTCTCCGGTAGCCGCAGCCTATGGCAAAGGAGCCGATCCGTCAATTCCCCATGACTCAGGGCTAACAGGACGAATTATACGGACGACACTATAAAATTGCGTCTAAAAAATATCCGCTCTTCATTTCGGGCATCCCGTCTATTGTCTCTTGTCTTTAATCTAAAAGTCTGTCATCTAATTACAAACACCAGGTTATCAACACAGAACCACCCACATATGCAAATGCTTCAATAATGGCAGCTCCAACATTGGGCCGTTCCTGGTTAACGATTTCATCGGTTAAACGTTGTCCGGGCAGTAATATTTTATCTGTCAGAAATCGCATCACAGGCAAAAGGATAATACCCAGTACCAACTCGAAGCCGGCTTCGGTGAAAGTCGGTCCCCATCCTTCAAAGTCGCCGGCTATTCCGTGGCGAATAAGATTTGCGATGGCAATTAAAGCTCCAGCAAAACCTACACCTACCGCCACATTATCTTTTTCGATATGATGATGAACATCGTAGGGGGTTATTACTTGGTAAACTGCGGCAGCAATAATCAAGGCCAGTTGACCGGCAGCCCAAAACACCACCGCGGTTAATATGCCATGAGCCCAGCCCCCCATCTCCGACTCACCGCTTACGGCACCAAAAATTATTAGTCCCGAGGCAATGGAGACAGCGCCTTCAATCACACCAGTACCTGAGTTACGATCAGTAATAATTTCTTTTTTAACCGAAAATTTTCGAAGGATAATTTTATCGTTGAACCAAATCGACACGTTTAGCAAGATGATGGCCAGAACGCCATAGATTAAAATGTCAATAACATCTTGCACAAGCCCCCTGGAGGGCCCTACTATGGCACTCCCTATGGCCAATAACAGACCAATAAAATAACCTACATGTGCAAATGCAAAGGCCAGATTATCCTTTTCTACCAGCTCTTCCTTGATGCTAAATCCTCGATTAACCATTTGATAGACTAATTTTCCTAAGAAAAATATAACGAAGCCAACAGCAATATATGCAATAGCATCGTAGAGTATTGTTGAAATATCTGATAAATTCATAAGTGTTTATTTTCAATAGTTTATTGAATAGTCCAGGTGAAGTTATTAATTACTTTCCAAACCCACCACTGCGACTACGCGATGATGAACTGCTATATCTGGATGAACTGCGAGTGGTCTTAGAGCTACTTCCGGAATATTGAGAACCGGATGAGTAACTCCTTGATTTATTGGCACTGCTTGAGCGTGAAACCTGGCTGCGAACCTGACTTTTAAAGGATGAAGGTTTTGCACCCCACGTTGTACTTTTACCACTTCGTGAGGTATATGACTTCGTTCCGTACATATTTGAACCTTGCGGACCATAATACGGACGTGAACCATAATAACCACCACGGTAATAATCGTCGTAATAGGAGCGACGCGCAGGGTAGGCCATTAGATTAAACATAGAGGACATAAAGGCATATTGTCCATAAAACTCCCAGAATGAGGATCCATCCCTTTGCCGCCACTGACCATATTTTTCGTTACCTATGTAATTGCTATATCCCGCAGGAGCGGCCACCTTAGATACCTTACCGTCTTTTTTCGAGGCAATCTCCATGCCCATGTTGTCCACATTATTGGCGAAGAAAGCATCCGAAACCTCTTTCCAATCTGTTTCATTGGCAGATACCGTATCCGGTTGTTCAACAATGATATTGTATTTATGATAGTATTTCCCGCTTCTCGAATCCATGTCGAGCAATATAATGGAGAAGTTTTTTTCCGATGAAAGGTCGCGGATCAATTCATCAACCGGAGATTTCTCCCAGTTTTGAGCAGTTTGTGTAACCTGACTTGAATATTGACGCGATGATTTCCGGTTATTACAGGTTTTCAGAACGAAAAACCCGATGATAACGATGATAATGACTTTAGCAATTCCGTTGTTCATATGCTTGGATATTATACATTTTAAAAATGCAATAAGATTTATTTAGAGGCAGGCAGGATATTTGAAATCTCGAATTCTTTCAAGGTAATGCCTACCGAAGCTTCAAATTCCTTTTCGTCCCATTGTTCAATGGTAAGCACATGCTTACCCGCATTATCTTCAAAGTCCCAGGAACGAAATTCTTCCCAGGTATCGCCTTTGGCAATATCATGAAAATATCCCGATGCTTCGTTTTCCAACAAGTACGTGACTCCTTTGTAGGTTATTTTTTCCGGTGGCTTCTGACGATCCATTAAAGTTTTCATCAGTTCCTCGTCCAAAGTTCTGACTTTAATCTTTTGAGACAAACTTATTTCTAACTCATCATCTTCTTCAATAGATAAGTAACGAGTTAAAGTACCATTGCTCACCTTAAACTCCCGAGTAAAGTAATCATCGCCCCAGTCGTATTCGTAAATAGCCTCTACCTCCCATGTTGAAAGGTCATACTCAAAAACAAAACCAACATCCAGGTCTTGTACCCGGATGTTGGTGCTATCGTAATGAGGTTCTTTTTTCTTAAATATATCAAAGATACCCATGGTCATCTTGTATTTACAAAAAGTATTACTGTTGCTTAAGTTTTGCTTTTAGTTCTTCAAGAGAGCTGGAGGCTTTTACACTGTTCTCGGAAAGAACATCATCAATTTCGTCGTCGATGCTTCTGCTATCCAATGCAATCTCTCCATAAGCTTCGCTCATAGCTTCTTGTTGGGCAACTTTTTCCTTCATCTTTTCAAGCATGGAAACAGTACCCGTACTATCAATTCCGCTTAACTGTTTATTGATTTTTTGAGTAGCGGAGCTTACTCTTGCACGAGCCTTTAAAGTGCGCAACTCGTTTTCGTAACTTGTAATTGTACTTTTAAGCTTCTTAATATTTTTGTCCAAGGTGGCGATGTTTGTAGCAAAACGTTCCACCTCGGTTTGCGCTCTCGATGCTTCCGCAACAGCTTCCTCCTTGCGAGTCAAAGCTTCGGTTGCCAATCTATCGGCTTCGGCGGCATCCAATTCTCCTTTCTCAGCTTTTCCTATTAACAAAATGGCTTTTTGCTCGTAGTTTTTAGCCATTTCCCTATTGGTATTCAAGTCCTTTTTACTGCGGATAGCCATGGCTTTAACCTCGGCCAATGCCTGAAGGCTTTTGTCCAAATCATTTTTAAGATCACGGATACCTTGCTCCGTCATTTTAATTGGGTCCTCCAATTTATCGACCACTGCATGGGCCTCAGCTTGCCCAACTTTAAATATTCTATTAAAAATTCCCATTTTTTTTCCGTTTTAAGCTTTTGAAAATTCGATTAATTCATTAGAGTACTCCGACAACATCAGTTTCAACGAGTTCAGCGATGCTTCAAGCTCGTTTAAATCTAAATTCTCCAGCTGGAGCGTGTCGCGGAATATTACTCTTTTACCAGATTCGTCTAATGCGAAGGCACCATGAACTACTTCACGGTTTTTCATTAATAGCGATTTATAAATATCCTCTGCTCCCGTGTTCATTTCAAAAAGAAGTCCTTCGATAATCATAATGCTGTCCTCGCAATCAATCACTACGTTACTGATACCATCTTCTTCTTTTTCGATAACAACTAGCTCTGCTGCTGCATCTTCGGTAACAATGCGGTACTCCAAATCCATAAGGTATTCTTTTACCTTGTTAAAATATTCACTCATAGCAATTTTTGTTTGAATGATAAGTTGATAAATAATAAAAAATAAACTGATTTACTCCACCAAAAACATCGTAAATGCGCACATCGTTTTGAGATTGATATGTTAGGTTGCATCAAAACTTTATTTTGGTTTTGTATGAAAGACAAGCGTACTGCAATAATAAGAAATTATTTTGATATTGCATAGAGGAAAGTTTATAAAAAAAGTACTGTGATCTATTATTTTAATTAACAACGAATGTCATTTTAATTGGAATGATTCTGAATTATTGCAAATTCTTTAGTTTTGTTACCTATTTTCACAAATCGATTGGAAGCGAAACTAATAATCTGCAATTGTATATTTCAGAACTAATCCATTCCCTTATCGCTCGTAAAAAAGTGAGTTGAAGTGATGCAACAAAGTGTCTTGTTTTAAAGTAATTTCGATGTGTAATAGAATTTCTAATGCACATTGCGGGTTAAATTTATACCCTGAAATTAACCTGCAAGATGAAAGCCATCATACATTAACATTACGGATTGAATTTTAAAGGATAATTACGGTTACTAAAATGATATTATTGATCGTTCTTGATACTGTTTCTTCATCAGTTGTATTTGGTCAATGTAAAATATAGTCGAAAGTATCCTTTGTGAAAATGATTGAAAAAAGCTTCTCATTGACATGGAAAAACTCAACAAACCTAATATACTGTTTGACTAGCACATATCTTTGATGCGGTCCATTGCATTCTTCAGAATTAGCAGAGCCGTTAGCTGGCAACAATTATCAAATCACAAAATACTTCATTTAATGGATTTATTAAGAAAAAGAATTGTGTTTTACTGTTGTTGTTATTAATTTCTGTGATTTCACTATCCCAAAAAGTTAATTACAGTATGTATATGTACAGCAGTTCTTCTAAATGGGATGGTGACGCCGACAATATGGCACTGCAGCTTAGCGAAGGGATGGATGCGTCTGGGCTTTCCGCATGTAGTTTTGACAAAAAAAACACGGATTGGTTTTACATTTGGTGGTTTTCTTAAGTTTAATTTGAACAACTAATTATCGCTTCGCCCTGAACTGGCTTACATTTAAAACGAACACGTTATAAAAGATCTGGAAATCATTCCAGGCCTACTGTGGAAGCAGATGTGATAATGCAAAACGATATGTTGAACTGCCGCTTGCAATACGGTTTTCCCCAAGCGGGAAGGACAAGGCTTTGCAGCCATATTTTTATGCCGGACACGGTATCGGATATCTGGCTTTGTCAAAACTGAAAGTCAAAACTAAGGCAGATGGAGAATACTACGCTGAATCAGCGGATTTTAATGGTAGTCGAAAGTTTAATGCAAAAATAAATATTGGAGGTGAAATTAAATTTTGGGAGATCAGTGCTGAGCTAAGATATCAATAAAGCTTAACGCTATTAATAACAGACGAATACCCCGGCGATCCTGATATTTCAGCAGAACTGATTTTCATCAACGTGCTAACACATCGGTTTAAAGCAAAAAAACAACAGAAAGCAAATCTTTTTTATACAGTCAAATCATCCCTATTAAAAGCCATGGTTCTTGGCCTTTTCAAAACCAGCCTGGATAACAAGTGAAAAAACATGTGCTTTCATTCCATCGGTACGATAGTTAAAATTGTAGCGAATCAACAATGCGTTAAATTTTATTTTTTCACGTAAATATTTTGACGGGTGATATCGTAGTCCTGTTCCAATTCGATAAGTTTCGAAATCAGAATAATCATAGTCCGAAGTATAAAACTTTTCATCGCCCCTATGCTGTCCCATTTTGTTAAAATAAGGGGATCCGTTTTGGGTATAAAAACGAGCGTTGGCCAATAATGTTAACAATGGCTTTATTTTAAAAGCAGTTTCATGGTCCACAGAAATGGCGCTGATTCCAAAACTATCGGAATAACCATTTACCGTATTTTTAAAAATCACAAAACCATAGGCAAAAGTATTAAGTCTCAATGCTATTGCTGATTTGTAACGGTGTTGTGGCAACTTTTCAACCACCACCGAACCATCCGAAAAGTACACCCTGTGGAAAGTGGTTGCCAACAGGCCTTCCTGGTAGGTGAACCCGGGAAAGATGGCCAGTACATTTCGGGCATTGATGATTCGGGTGTAACCCAATTTTAAATTATAAGACATACGTCGGTAAACATCATACCATTCCTTGTGCCTGAGTTCGGCCGGATAAAGCAATTTCTGAGGTTTAAAGCCGGAACCCTTTAGTCTTCCCCATCTTAGATCATCGTTGAAATATTGGAACTCGACAGAATATGTTTTCAGCATTTCCTTGTCCTGCTTCGTAAACCCTATGTTTCCGCCCAATGAAAAATAATCGCTTTCTATGGAAAAGCCTGTTCCTCCATAAACATTCATTTTATGCTTATCGATGATGCGTTCATACCCAACATTAGCATAAGTTCTTCCGTCTACTCTGGATGCCGACGATTCTACAAAATCAATTTTATCGGTTGAAGCAGAGGTTATAATATCCGAACCTAGTTGATAACTAACAATGTATTTCCCTGAAAAGTGCTTGATTTTGGCCATGGGACCGTAAACTGTGAGCTCCTCCGTTCCCGCACCGCCTGTCACTGCCGAATGATCCCCATCTTGTCGGTAATGATTGAACACCAGCTCAATTTCCGTTTTCTTGACTGTCTCTTCACGAACACGATCATGCCCCTGTGCCCTGGCCCAGAATTGGGCTAACGCCAAACTTCCAATCAAAAGGTATTTCCGCTTCATGGGTGTGTCCTTGTAAAATTATTCATTTAATCAATTACAGCCACACCCTCCGCTTCCCTTACTGCTAGCGGCCGGTGTCGCTCCTTCGCGAATAGAACTGATATAAATATTAAAGTTTTGGCCGGAATCCAATCCCATTTGCATTTCGGGGTCGTCAACAAACTGACGTTCGTATGGCTTTAGGCTAATACATGACGAAAACACAGTAAGCATTGTGCTACAAACCAATAAACTCCTTACAAATTTAATCATAGTTCATTATTGTTTAAATCATTGGTACGTGTATTCCCGGCCTGCAATGTTTGCATGGGTTTATATTTCAACTTTTTGGAAAAGTGTATTTTGTTTTTTTTATCAATGATGACACAATGCGTATCAGGCAATTGATCGATAAAATCGATTCCTTTAATTATGCCTTTAACATATACTGCCGTTGCCAAGGCATCCGACAATTCTGCTGAAGGCGAAAAAACACTAACGCTTTTTATACCCGACAAAGGTATTCCGGTATGTGGGTTTATATTGTGTGAATATCTTATATTCTTATAGATAAAATGTTGCTCATAATCCCCAGAGGTGGCTACCGAATTGTTAATAAGCGGAATGTGTAACAACATCTGTTCTCTATTGTCCGGATTCGAGATGCCTATACCCCATGGTTCTCCGCTTATTGTTTTCCCGAATGCGGTTAAATCTCCCGATGCATTTATATAACCGGAAATTACACCATGATGCTTCCACAGCTTTTTTACCTGATCAGATGCGTACCCCTTTCCTATAGCCGCAAAGCTTATTTGTGAACCTGGCTTAGTTAGGTAAACGGAATTGTTATCTGAGTTTAACTTCAAATGCCTGAAACCAACACACTTAAGCACCTTGTCGATTTCTTGCTGATGAGGGAACACAAATGCCTTGTTTTTAAATTGATACAATTTTTTTAGCGGACTCACCGTAATATCAAAATCACCCTTACATAGTTGCGAGATGTCCTGGCTTCTTTGCATTAAACCAAAGGTTTCCGCGCTAACCTTCACGGGTCTTTTTCCAGCGTATTTATTTATCAAGGAGGTTTCGGAGTGAGGCAAAAATTCAGAGAGTAAGTTTTCGAGTCGCCAAATTTCTTCAATTCCCATATGAAAAAGAGAATCAGCCCGCTCTTGTGTTCCCGTTACAACCCCCAAGGTAAATGAAGAACCCATCAATCGTTTTTTGATTTTGAATTCTCTCATTTAATAAATTCTATTTCGGTTAGTATGTTGTTACAAAACTCTTCTATCGATTGGTTTTTATAGGTGATTTTCTTAAACTCGGAGCTACCAGTTTGCGATATAACAATACTGGGATAAGTTCCGTCAAAGTTATATTTCTCGGCTAAATCAGAATTGAATCTTTTTTGTTCTTTGCTCATTTTTATCCGTTGTGGAAAATCAACCCTGATCAATTGGATATTATTATGTTTTAAAAATTCCATGAAATCAGGCTGGCCCAAAACTTTTTTTTCGATCCTGATACAATTGACACACCAATCAGATCCCTCAAAAACTATCAGCTGGTAACTAGGCCTAAGATTGTCAATCCCAACAATATTAAGGAATGAAAATGAAAGAAAAAGTATCAACAATAATCGCATGATGATTATTTTTACCCTCAATGATACACAACTCTAACTTAAAAGTCAAGACTTGTGCAAACCATCAGCCTTTCAGATCTAAATAATTTACCGTACCCTCCGATCAGTAACTTTGTATATTATACTATATCTAAACCAAAAAAAAGGAGGGTAATACAGGATGTGCGGAAATGGAGTTAACGATCGGTTATTTTAAAGTTAAAGTATCTTTTATTGTTTTTTCGAAAAAATATGATTTTTGTTCGAATAGGTTTTGGTATTGTGAAATATATTTTTGTTATTGCAACATCATAATGAATGAACATTCATTTATTAAATAAATATGGCTAGAATTCCCGATCAGACTAAAATGAATAGATTGAAGCAAACGACCATGAATTTGGTTGTAGAGCGAGGTTACGGCGGTGCATCCATAGCTTTAATAGCCAAACAGGCAAAAATATCCACCGGCTATTTTTATATGCATTACAAAGGCAAATACGAAATGGTAAACACTATACTCAAGGAAGTGTATGAAGAAGTATTTTGCGAATTTGAAAAGCTAATGCATCAGGGCTTGTCGTTTATGGGATGTGTTGAAGCGATGCTAATACATTTTATCGGAATGGCCAATGAAGAGCCTATAAAAGTAAAATTTCTCTATGTTTTAACCAATAGTTACAGTTTTAAAGTGGATGACCAGCTCCATGAGCATTCGCTGGCCATTATTCACAGGATGAAGGAAAAAAGTCTCCCTTCGGATAAGATCAACAAGTCACTAACTGTTAACGACTTGTATTTCATTCTATTTATTACCGTGTTGCAATATATCAACCACCATTATAAATACACAAAACAAGGTACAATTACCAGGGCAGATATCGATCATCTATTCAATTTGCTAAAGAAGTTATTAACATAAATAGTGTCAGCAAGAAAACATTCTTTTTTCCAAGTTCTTGAATCAAAAAGTTCAAGTTCAAGGCTTGGCTTTTCCGAAAATCAGGGAATACGGAAGCTATCGGATGACTTTTTTCAAAAAGGGCACATTCTAAAAACTGGGTCTTTCAGACAAGCACTAAATACAAAGTCTATATGAACGTAATACGAAAATATAAAACAACTATGGTGATGTTGGGATTATTTGCATTAAACATGACGGTTTGGGGGCAGGAACAAATGCTTTCATTTGAGGAGGCAATGCAAATGATGTTGGAACAAAATCCGGCACTTCTCCAACAAAAAGAAGAAATTCGGCAGAGAGAATTCGAAATAAAATCGAAGAGGGGATTGCATATGCCCATTGTTTCGGTGAATGCACAGGCGGTTACCATGTCCGACCCCTTGCATTTGGATTTAACTCCCGTAGGGGATGCCATAGCTCCGTTGTATACCACCCTGGGGAATTATGGTGTATTCAGTGGCGTTGCCAATCCAGATCCGTCAACCAGTGATGCTATGCCTGTGTTGACGGACGAAATGAGCACGGCGGCTGTCCGCCAGGAATTATTGGAAGCCGGCCAGGTTGTTGAAAATTCCGAATGGGACCAGACGATACAGGAAAAGTTTTTTGCAGTGGTTTCGGCGGGCTTTGTGTGGCCGCTATATACCGGCGGTAAAATAAAAGGCGCCAATCAGGCAGCTGACGTCCAGCACAATATCAGCAAGGAGGCATTGAGGCACACCCAGGGTATGTTGCTTGCCGAACTGGTGACGCGTTATTATGGATTGGCATTGGGGATGCAAGTCGTCAAGCTTAGGGACAAAATGTTGAAAAGTATGGAAAATCACTATTCGGACGCAAAAAAGCTTTTTGATAACGGAATGATAGCCAAAGTAGAATTGTTACATGCTGAAGTTGCTAAAAATGAGGCGGAACGCGAACTAAAAAAAGCAACGCGAAATGTAAAAATCCTGCGAACAGGGCTGAAGGCCACCCTGGCCAATGATTCCTTGCACCAGGTCATCCCCGCCAGTAATTTGTTTATTAATAAAGAAATAACAGGGTTGGAGGCATGGATTGAGAAAGCAAAGGCGTTTAACCCTCAGCTAATGCAAATTCATGGAAAGAAAGAATTGGTTGAAATAAAGCATAGGGTTGAGAAAAATGAGTACCTGCCAACACTGGCCGCCTTGGGAAATTATAATATAGCGGACAAAGATCTTTCTCCGTACGTGCCCGAATGGCTGGTAGGTGTTGGATTGAAATGGACCCTTTTTGAGGGGGCACAGCGCAAAAATAATATTCGGGCCAGCAAAACAATGTATAACCAGGTGGCATATGCCGAGCAAAAAGCGAACGACGACCTGGAAGCTTATCTTGTAAAGTTGTTTCATGAACTTCAGATGCAGATGGAGCAGAAAACAGAACTGGAAACGACACTTGCTCTTGCCAACGAGTATTGCTCAAGTACAGAAAAAGCCTTTATTGAAGGATTTGCCAATTCAACTACAGTTGTTGAGGCGCATACAAAGGTGTTACAGGCAAAAACAAAACGGCTGAAAGTATTATATGATTACGACGTAACCCTGGTTTATTTTTTACAGACCGTAGGCATGGCCGATCGTTTTCCGGATTTTTCGAAAGGGGGAAATGTCATAACGGAAACACTTTAATCATTTATCGTTCATAAAAAAATAAAATTGAATATGATGAGTAAGAAGACTATAAGCACAATGATCGTATTGATAGCAATAGTTGCATTTATTGTGTACACATTCATTATAGTGATGAAACCCGAACCGCTGATACTTCAGGGAGAAGTGGAAGCTCAACAATATAATGTTGCATCAAAAATTTCAGGAAGGATCCGGGAAGTGGCTGTTGAAAAAGGGCAGCAGGTTAAACAGGGGGATTTTATTTTTTCAATTCACAGCCCCGAAATCGACGCAAAATTAGCCAATGCCATTGCGGCACGTTCGGCTGCCCATGCACAAAACCAGAAAGCGCAAAAAGGCGCGCAACAGGAGGACATCACCGCCGCGTACAGTACCTACGTAAAAGCGGAGGCCGCAGCCCAGTTTGCCGAGAAAACATTTGACAGGGTTCAAAATTTGTACAAGGACGGAGTACTTCCGGCTCAGCAACGCGATGAGGTTGAAACCAGAATGAAAGCAGCCCGTGAAACGTCGAACGCAGCAAAGGCGATTTGGCAGAAAGCCGAGAAAGGAGCCCGTCAGGAAGATAAAGAAACCGCCGCGGCCATGGTTAAACGGGCTGACGCCGCCATTGATGAGGTAAAGGCGTATTTAGATGAAACCACCATTAACGCCATGGCTAACGGCGAAGTTTCCGGGATTAACGTGGAAGAGGGAGAGTTGGTCTCAACCGGTTTTCCGGTAGTTACCTTGTTGGACCTGAGTGATATTTGGGTAACCTTATATATACGGGAAGATTATTTAAGCAAGTTTAAAATGGGCAATAAGTTTAATGCAACCATACCCGGATTAGATAATCATGAATATGAATTTAAAGTAAGCTATATTAGCCCAACAGGGAGCTTTGCCCGATGGAATGCCACTAAAACCTCGGGTGAATTCGATTTAAAATCCTTTGAAATCGAAGCCCGTCCGGTGAAAAACATTGAGGGATTGCGGCCCGGAATGACAGCAGTTATTGTTTTATCCGAACAGGAATAATATGCAGAAACATCCCATATTGATCGTAATGAATCGAGAGATTGACCGGATAAAGCAAAATCCGGCCTATCGGTTCTTGCTTTTAGGAGGACCTTTGGTTGGCATTCTTCTGCTGTTTTTTATTTTTCATCATGGGGTTGCTAAACAATTGCCGATTGCGGTGGTAGATCAGGACGGCTCCTCACTCTCGATTAAAATTAATAATGCCTTAAATGCCTCTCCCGATGTTCAGGTAATAGCCGGAACCCAGGATATATTCCAGGCCCAGGAATGGCTGAAACAAGGGGCAATACATGCTATTGTTCTTTTACCGGGTAACTTGGAGAAGAAAGTTTTTCAGGGGCTGGAAGCACCGGTGCCAGTGTATATTAATGGAACAAATGTGACCGTGGCTGGGGTTGTTCAGCGCTCTGTGGTGACAACTTTAAGTACTATATCCGGCGGTATTCAACTAAAAAAATTAATGCTTTCGGGAAACAATAAGGCGCAGGCAATGGCAAGAGTTATGCCGGTGAACATCCAAAAACATGTACTATTTAACCCATATGTGAACTATGGGTATTTCCTAAATTCGGCCATGCTTTATTTTACTTTGTTTTTATTCGCATTTATGGCCTCGGTATACTCCTTTGGAAATGAACTAAAAAGGGGCACCGGGCTGGACCTACTCCAAGCCGGAAACAATAGTGTTCGCTTCGCAATAGCAGGGAAGATGTTACCCTATACACTTATTTTTTCGGGCTTTTCCATGTTTATTGCCTATTTACTGTATGAGGTGGAAGGGATGCCCCTTAAAGGTAATTTTTTGTTTATTTTTTTTGGTCAATTTATCGCTATTATTTCTTATCAGTTGCTGGGATTAATGTTTGTGGCGGTCACAACAAATATGAGGCTGTCGCTATCGGTGGGCAGCGCTTACATTATGATGGGCATTACTTTCTCCGGATTGACATTTCCCCTGGAAGGTATGTCGGAATTTGTTAAGCTGGTTAGCGCAATATTTCCTTTTACATGGTGGGAGAAACTTATGATTTCACAATCTCTGCGCGGTGCTCCTATCCGCGAAGCCTTACCTTATATTTGCTATCTCCTGATATTTATGCTGATGGGTATGGCATGGTTTAAAACTTATAAACGTTGCCTGAGCGATAAAAAACATTGGGGAAAATTATAAAATCATGACAAAAGAGCCAAATAAAACAAATAGCTTTGAGTTAATTGCCGTTCATTTTTTAAAAGAACTGAAAGCAATTTTTACCGATAGTGGCGCAGTACTGATTTTGGTGGGGGCCTTACTGATTTATCCGGTTGTATATTCATTCGGTTATTTTAACGAGGTACTTAGCGATTTGCCCATCGGGGTGGTTGATCTGGACCAAACTTCAACCAGCCGAAAGTATACCAACATGTTAGATGCATCACAGGAGGTGGCCGTATCATGTAAACCTCAGGGTTTAAGCGATGCCGAGGATATGTTGTTAAACAATAAAATAAATGGGATTTTCTTAATCCCTAAGGGTTTTCAGAAAGATATTTTGTCGGGCAAACAAACGAATGTGGCCGTATACGCCGATGGCAGCTACATGCTGAAATATAAGGCTTTTTATACGGCAGCATCCTATGACAATGCTTATTTTGGGGGCGGTATTGCCGTCAAACGTTCTATGTTGGAAGGAAAATCGTTTCAGCAGGCTCAAATGGCAAACAGCCCTCTCTCCGTGCAAACGCACATCTTGTACAACCCTTCAGGTGCCTATGGTAGTTTTATTATGCCCGGTTTAATTCTCATCATCATTCAGCAGACCCTGCTTATCGGGATTGGGATTGTGGGCGGCACCTTTTCCGAATCGAAAACTTCGCCTTTTGTGCTTCCGCTGCAAAGGCGTCACCGCGAAATATTACCCTTGATTGCAGGCAAGGCAGGAGCTTACTTGTTTCTATCCGCTTTTAATATTTGTCTTGCGGTGGTCTTGGTTCACGACTGGTTTAATTATCCGGATAAAGCATCATTGATCGATATAGGGATGATTTTGTTCCCCTTCCTTCTTTCCGTAATATTACTGGGAACTGTTGTGTCCACTTTATTCAGGCACCGAGAATCGGCCATCGTATTTATGATGTTTTTGTCGCCTATAGCCCTTTTTTTAAGTGGGGTTTCGTGGCCAACCTCTGCCATGCCGGGATGGCTGGTCGCACTTTCCAAGTTATTGCCAGGTACTACAGCCGTTCCTGCTTATCTGCGCTTACGGACAATGGGAGTGGGTATTTCAGAGGTTAAACCTGAATTGTTGTTGCTCTATTTTCAAGCCGCCTTATACGCCCTTTTTACATTTTTGTACTTCTGGGTACGGGTCAGTATGGATCGCAGAAAAGAGCGTGTAAATTCAGCTCTGTCCATAATTCAATAAATATAGACATGCATGATTCATGAGGTTTATTTTAAAGGTAGAGGGTGTTTACACACTTTCCAAATGCTTACAAAAGCATTGCGCTAACCCGGATTATTATGAGAATTTATGAATAATGGCGAAAACCATAGTATTTATAAGTGACAAACTTGTTTTTTAGATAGTTAAACCCGGATTATATTGGAGATTCGTCATGAGCATTGCAAGTACAATAAAACAAGGCATTACTGAAACGAGGCATCACTTGTCCCGATTACTTTCCATAGCCGTTAACTTTAGCCATTAAAAATTAAATTAATTATTTCTGGATGCGTTTGTTTTT
>NZ_JBQTGI010000043.1:0-24226 GCF_052400645.1 Saccharicrinis sp. GN24d3 | reverse complement strand
CTTATGCTTACCAAAGCGCCCCAACTGCAGAAAGTTAAAGCGCCCTTTTATGCATAAAAATAGGATAAGGGTCTCTGCTACAAACTCTTTCCTCCAATTGTTGATATTTGGCATTTTTGATAACACGTTCTCTATGTGTGTTTTATAAATATTATTTCCCTTGATAGTCATCCTTAATGATGTTGTCAGAATTCACCATTAAAATGCTGATTATCAAGGGTTTAAACAAGTAAATTAGCTACTTACTTTGCTGATATTCAGCATTTTATACGATACTTTAACGAACTGTTGAATAAGGATTATAAAGTTATTTCTTATCGAAAGCTACTAATCGTTAATATAAATCAAGAGCATTAATGTAACACAGTTTACATACATGTAACATATTTAGTATTCATTGAAAACAAACGGCTTTATGTACTATATTTAATAGCATTTGTATCATAATTGCATCATGCTTTTTATTTCCCATTTTACATTTGATAAGAGTTTTTAATACCCCAAAACAGTTAACAAGTCTTATCTAATAAATAGGAAATGAGAAATAACAAGTATTTATATTGGATTACATTTATCGCCGTATTAAGTGGATTAATTTTTGGGCTAAATATGGCTGGTATTTCAGGGGCGGTTCCTTTTATACAAGACTATTTTGTTTTAAGTGATGTTAGTCTTGGTGCAGCTGTCGGTTCAATAATGATAGGATGTTTAATTGGTGCATTAGCCATTGGTACTTTAAGCGATAAATATGGTCGAAAACCAATGATGATAGTTGGCGCCATATTATTTATTGCTTCATCACTTGGATGTTCTCTAGCAGAATCAATAGAATTTTTTATAGCATGCAGGGTGATCACAGGATTAGCAGTTGGAGCTGTTTCTGTTTTAGCTCCAACATATATTTCAGAAATAGCTCCTGCTAATAAGCGAGGTACGTTAGTTGCTAATAATCAATTTGCAATTGTTATTGGTATTTTGCTTTCATATGTAATCAATTTTGCTTTTGTTGACCTTCAGAATGGGTGGAGATTAATGATGGCTGTACCTGTTGTTTTTGGTTTGCTATTTCTTTTACTTTTATTGGTCTCATTTCCTGAAAGCCCACGCTGGTTGGCAAAAGAAGGTAGAAACACAGAAGCAAAGAATCTTCTGGCTAGAATTGGTGGTGAAGTATATGCCCAAATGGAGTCTGACAATATCTCTGCATCACTAGTAAAATATGCTAACAATAATAAGGTTAGCTTTAAAGAGCTGTTTAAAGGTAAAGTTGCAAAGGTAGTTCTGTTAGGAAGTTTGTTAGCTGTTTTTCAACAAATAACAGGTATTAATGCAGTTATCAGTTTTGCACCCACTATTTTTAGTCAAGCTGGAGTTGGAGAAGATCAAGCTCTTTTACAGTCCATATTAGTTGGTGTCGTCAACCTTTTATTTACTGTTGTAGCATTGTGGTTAGTAGATAGAAAAGGGCGCAAAGTGCTTTTATTATGGGGAACTGTTGGGATGACTATTTCTCTTGCCTATATGGTATATTCATTTACAGCTGAAACAGCTGGTAGTTATGGAGTTTTGATATCGTTATTAGGCTATATCGCATTCTTTGCAGCATCATTAGCACCTGTAATGTGGGTAGTTACTTCCGAAATTTACCCTAATAGGGTAAGAGGCCTTGCTATGTCTTTTTCAACAGGAATTAGTTGGGTCTGCACCTTTTTAACAGTGCAGTTCTTCCCATGGATGTTGAACAACTTGGGCGGTGCTTATACCTTTGGTTTTTTTGGTCTGTTTAGCCTTATAGCCTTTATCTTCATATTAATTTATATACCTGAAACAAAAGGAAAAACGTTGGAGCAATTAGAAGTTGATTTGGCTTTGAATTAAAGAGTAAATCTTAAAAAAATAAGAAAATGGACATGCAATTTTATGTAATAGGGATGGGCGAGCTCTTATGGGATATGCTTCCGGATGGAAAACAGCTTGGAGGAGCACCTGTAAATTTTGCCTACAATGCGCAACAAATGGGAGCCAGAGGTGCCATTTTAAGTGCTGTTGGTAAAGATTCTCTGGGAGATGAGATATGTGAAAACATTGAGAAACTAAATATTGATTCTTTAATATCTAAAGTGGATTTCCCTACAGGAACTGTTGCTGTTACGCTAAAGGATAATGGTATTCCTACTTATGATATTGTAGAAAATGTTGCATGGGATATGATTGAACTTTCTGATGCTGCTAAAAAGGAATTGAATAAGGTTGATGCCATTTGTTTTGGTTCGTTAGCGCAACGTAATGAAGTATCGAGGAAGGCAATCGAAGAAGCGATCAATTATACTACTGGAAATTGTCTTAAGGTATTTGATATCAACCTAAGACAGCATTTCTATACTAAGGAGGTTATTAAAAAATCACTGGAGCTTTGTAATGTACTTAAAATAAATGATGAGGAGTTGGTCATTCTTTCTGATATGTTTGGTTGGGAGGGATCTGATATTGAAAAATGTCAATTTCTTATTGATCATTACAAATTAGAGATGTTAGCACTTACATGTGGTGAAAACGGCAGTTACTTATTTACAACTGATGAACATTCATATTTAGAAACACCAAAAGTAGAAGTAGCTGATACAGTTGGAGCAGGAGATTCTTTTACCGGCGTAATGATTATAGGGAAGCTACAGAATAAACGTTTGTCTGAAATACATCAAATGGCTGTAAATGTATCAGCGTTTGTGTGCACAAAAAAAGGAGCTACTCCTTTTTATGAAATAGATAGAATTTGCGATAAAATTAATTGTTAACTATAAAAAAGTATTTTGTTTTCTGATAAGAGTTTGTTTATAAAAGTTTTCATAACTTATTAATAAACGAATGATTAGGAGGGCAGGTGCGACTAAATGAAGAAAAATGAAAAAATCTGATGGTTTAATTAATTGGCTTAAGAAACTTTTTGCAGTGTTTCTAATAGCTTTTATTTCTACTCTTGCCATGGCGCAAGAGAAAAATATAACAGGAAGCGTAACTGAAGCCGGGACAAATATTGCAATTCCGGGAGTTACGGTGGTAGAAGTTGGAACAACAAATGGAACAATAACTGATATTAACGGAGATTTCTCTATTAAGGTAAATCCTGGTGCCCAACTTGAATTTTCATTTATTGGAATGGTTACCCAGACCATTACTGTTGGTGATGAATTAATTATCAATGTTGATATGAAAAGTGATTTAGTGGGTTTGGATGAAGTAGTTGTTACTGGATATACCTCTGAAAAAATTGCTGATTTAACGGGAGCTGTATCAATAGTTGAGGTTGACGAGATCATGAAGCAGGGGGAAAATAATCCTATTAAAGCAATGCAAGGTCGAATCCCTGGTGTTAATATTAGTGGTGATGGTAATCCTAGTGGATCATCAACAGTTAGAATTAGGGGTATTGGTACATTAAATAACAATGATCCTTTGTATGTAATTGATGGAGTGCCTACAAAAGGAGGAATGCATGAACTGAATCCTTCGGATATTAAAAGTATACAGGTACTTAGAGATGCTTCAGCTGCCAGTATTTATGGTTCAAGGGCTGGTAATGGTGTGATTATCATTACAACAAAGCAAGGTAAAGAAGGAAAAACTCGTGTTAATTTCGATATGTTTCAAACCTTTTCTCAGTATGGAGAGATTATCGATATGCTGAATACAAAACAATTTGGACAGGCTCAATGGCAGGCCATGGTAAACAGTGGTGTAGATCCTAATAACAATCAGATTGGGTATGTCTATGATTATAAATACGATAATAATGGCAATGCAGTTTTAAACGGAATGAAATTGCCTAAATATATAGATGCAAGAGATGGAACGAATACAATGTTGACCTCTGATACAGATTGGTTTAATGAAATAACCCGTCCGGGATTTGCGCAATCATATAATTTGTCAATCAGTAACGGAACTGATAAATCAAATAATTTCTTTTCATTGGGATATTATGATAATAAAGGTACCGTAAATGAGACTTACTTTAAACGTTTTTCTTCTCGTATTAATACCAGTAGAAAAATATTAGGAGACTTAATTACCGTTGGAGAAAACCTGACTATCAATAATACATCAGAGTTGCAGACTCCGGGTGGAGTGCTGGATTTGGCGATATTATCTCTTCCTGTGATGGCTTTAAAAACTGTTGATGGAGATTGGGGAAGTGTAACATCAGGTATGAGAGACAGAGATAATCCTGCCAGAATTCTGGATGCGAATAAAGATAACCCGTATAACTACTGGCGATTATTTGGTAATGCTTACATTGATATCCAGCCGGTTAAAAATCTGCATATCAAAAGTAGTTTTGGTATAGATTATTCTAATTATTATCAACGTGTTCTTACCTATAGTTTTACCGGAAGATTAGGTTCAGACCTTACTTCTTCAAAAATGATACAAAGCCATTCAACAAAATGGAACTGGACCAATACTGCAAATTATGTAGTTCAACTAAGTAAAAACAGGTTCTCATTTTTATTGGGTACAGAAATGATTGATAATTCTGATATAAACTTTTCTACAGAAAGAAGAACCTACGAAGTTGAAGATCCTGATTACATGTGGCCTTCAGCTGGTGTTGGAGAAATGTATGCAACAGGAAGTGCAACAGGTTATACACTTAACTCATTCTTTGGTAAGATTGATTATGGTTTTGCTGATAAGTATCTGGCCTCAGTAACATTAAGACGAGATGGTTCTTCAAGGTTTGGTAAGGATAACCGATATGCAACGTTTCCTGCTTTTTCTGCCGGATGGCGTATTGATCAGGAAGGTTTTATGGCTGGAACTCAAGGGGTCATTTCAAACCTGAAACTTAGAGTGGGTTGGGGACAAACAGGTAACCAGGAAATAGATAACTATGCAAACAGAACTTTGATTTATTCGAATTATATTGGAGAAACCGGAGCAGGTATTAATACAGGAACGGCTTACGATATTGCAGGTTCTAACTCCGGAATATTGCCATCTGGTTATTCTCTGACTCAAAGAGCTAACGACGAAATAAAGTGGGAAACTACGACTCAAACAAACATTGGACTTGACTTTGGGTTTTATAATCAAGCTCTATACGGAAGCATTGAAGCATATTTAAAGAACACAGAGGACATCCTTGTGAAACCACCATATCTGGGTGCTATTGGTGAAGGTGGAGACCACTGGGTTAATGGTGCTTCAATGGAGAATAAAGGTTTGGAAATATCTCTTGGATACAGGAATGAATCATCAAATGGTTTTTTGTATGATATTATGGCCAATGTATCCGGGTATAGAAATAAAATTACAAAACTACCTGAAAGTGTTGTTAATAGTTATGGTGGTAACGGAACTACCGATAATATTTTAGGAAGACCTCTCAATTCTTTTTATGGTTATGTTGCTGATGGATTATTTCAATCACAGGATGAGGTAGATAGTTATGTTGAACAAACAGGAAAAGGACTTGGCCGAATCAAATATAAAAACATGAATGATGATGAGGTTATTGATGAAAATGACAGAGCATGGATCGGAAATCCACATCCGGATTTTGAATATGGATTGAATATAGCATTGGGTTGGAAAGGCTTTGATATGACTGCATTTTTGCAGGGAGTTTATGGTATTGATGTTTATAATTCAGTAAAGCGTTTTACAGATTTCTGGGCTGTAGATGAGTTAGGATCAAATAAGGGAGTAAGAGTTTTAGATGCCTGGAGTCCTACGAACACAGGTTCAGATATACCTGCGCTTTCGTACAGTGATTTAAACAATGAAAAACGAACCTCTTCATATTATGTAGAGAATGGTTCTTACTTGAAATTGAGGCTTATTCAGCTAGGATATTCATTACCAAGAGATTTGTTATCAAAAATGAAATTGTCGAAAGCCAGACTTTATGTTAGCGGTCAAAATTTGATGACTATAAAAAGTAAAGATTTCACAGGATTGGATCCGGAAAACCCTGCGTTGGCTTATCCAATTTCAACATCTTTTACAGTTGGTATGAACATCTCATTTTAAGAACTAAATCAAAAATCAAAAATCATGAAACGAACATATAAATTAATATTCATTTCACTAATTGCTTTAAATCTGGTGTCGTGTGATGACTTTTTAGAAGTTCCATCTTACGGAACATTGACAGAAGATAACCTTACCGGTGCTGAGCAAATAGAGAATGAAGTGATATCTGCTTATGCAGCTATAGGGAATGATGAAATCAACCGTCCATTAAGTTTATGGAACTACGGTAATGTCAGATCTGATGATGCATATAAGGGGGGTAATGATCAAAATGACGGTGACTTTTTGCACTTTCTTGAAATATCATCTCCTTCAATAGGTAATGAAACCTGGTATACCGATGTATTTTGGTACAGGAATTATGTGGCCATTTCCAGAGCTAATTTTGCATTGAGTCTGCTCAATAAAATCAGTGAAGAAGATATGTCTAACAAGAAAGTTAGAATAGGAGAAATGCGTTTTCTAAGAGGACATATGCACTTTATCCAGAAGATCATATTTAAAATGGTACCTTTTGTAGAAGAGACTATGTCTGCTGAAGATATTTCAAACCTTTCAAATGTTGCTTATACAAATGATGAGTTATGGCAAAAAATAGCTGATGACTTTGAATATGGCTACAATAACTTACCTGAAGAACAGGATGAAGTAGGACGTGCTAACAAATATGCAGCTGCTGCATACCTTGCTAAAGTTTATCTATACAAAGCTTACAGACAGGACGAGATGCATAATGTGGTTTCAATAGATCAGGATGATTTACAAAAGGTATTGGATTTAACTGCCTATGTGATGACATCTCCTTATAAATTGGAAAGTGATTTTGCTTACAACTTTTTACCAGGAGAATATGAAAATGGTGCAGAATCTTTATTTGCAGTTCAATACTCGCAAGATGATGGAACAACTTATGGAAGATTAAACATGGGTAATGCGCTTACAACACCTACTCCGGGTGGAGATTTTAATAAGCCAAGTCAGAACCTGGTAAACGCCTTTAAAACATCAAATGGTTTACCAATGTTTGATACATTCAATGATGCAAATTACACGGAGAGTACAGATAGAGTTGATCCAAGACTTTTTCATACAGTTGCTATTGCCGGGAAACCATATAAATATACTGATGTCAATTACGAAGAAAATCAATCTCGTAATCCTAATATGTATGGTTATTTCTCTTCGTTAAAAGAGAATATTGATCCTGCAAGTGACTACTATGTTAAAACAGGACCTTGGTATGCCAACTCTAAAAATAACATTATCATTCGTTATGCAGATGTGTTGTTGATGAGAGCAGAGGCGTTGATTGAAATGGGGAATTTTGCAGATGCACTACCATTAATAAACCAGGTTAGAACAAGAGCAAAAGCAAGTACTTCATTAACCAGTTTTGCAACTAATCTTGACATTCAAACTTATCAGGATGGAGTTAATTGTGTATGGACGCAGGACTATGCCAGACAAGCTTTGAGGTGGGAGCGTCGTCTTGAACTTGCTATGGAAGGCAGTAGATTCTTTGACCTGGTTCGTTGGGGTATTGCTGATGAGGTAATGAATGCTTACTATTTAGGAGAAGCTACTGACCATACTTATTATCAAGGCGCTGAATTTGAAAAAAACAAGAATGAGTATGTGCCTGTCCCTATTCAGCAAATTAATTATAGTAAAGGTAGTTATGAGCAAAATTATGGATTTTAATTATGAAGAATGTTATGAAGACAAATATTTATAAATTTATCATTATCCTGTTATCAGTAGCTTTATACTCTTGCGAAGAGGATGCCAAAGAAAGCCTTGATTTTTCAGGAGATACAAGTATCCATTCCTTTGTTGTGAATGGAGTAGAGGGTACAATAAATGAAGAGAACTCAACTATTTCTGTAATTCTTCCTTCTGGTTCTGGTCTGACAAGTTTAACTCCGGATATAACTATTGCAAGTAGTGCAGAAATAACACCAGGTAGCGGTGAGACCATTGATTTTGCTGATGCAAATGGAAATTTATTGGATGTAACCTATACTGTAACAAATTCAGATTTATATCAAAAATATACTGTAAATGTTGATGTTGCCAGGGCTAAGATCTCAAGTTTTAAAATAGGATCAGTAGAGGCCACAATCGATGAGCAAAATAAAACAATTGTAATCTATTTGCCTGTAGGTACAGATGTTACCTCATTAATTCCAATTGTAGAATATACAGATGGTGCTACTATGGCCCCTGAAGCTGGAACCTCAGTTGATTTTACCAGTCCTGTAACATATTCACTTGATTATCTAAGTTCTGTATTTAATTATGAAGTTACAGTCATTCTCGGAGATGAACCTACGCCTATTCTTGTTCTTTACAATGGTGAAGATGTATCTCCAACATGGGAATCTATTGCAAGTTCAGTTAACAATGGAACAGTAAATCCAGTTACAGATGGTATTAATACAACATCGACTTGTGTATCGCTTCTACGAACAAACGATGGAACTGATGCGGGTGGAAGACCATGGACAAGTGGTGTGTTGTGGAATGCGAATCAGGTAAATGTTGATCCAGCCATTTATGGAAGTATAACAGTTATGGTATTAAAAGATGTTGTTGGAGATGTACAGCTTGAAATACAAGAAGCAGGTGAACTTAACAAGGATTGGTTGCATGCAGATTATTCAGCTGATCATATTGGTGAATGGCAAGAGCTAACCTTTGTAATTCCGGAGAGCCGTACTGCTGTGATTAATAATATTCTTGTTATGCCACATACTCCTGAAACAGGTTTTGAAACACAGACCATGTATTGGGATGAAGTAAAAGCTCATCCAATAGAGTAAAACCTGAGTTCGATATAAAATATGGGATTCAGACCACTTATAGATAGTAAGGTTCAACTGAAAATTAAGAAAGAATACCGGGTTGTTTTGAGTAATTTTTAGGAAGAAGATTGCTGTTTATAAGTGGAATATAATAGGTTTTGAATAAAAAACAGATCTACGGCGTTAAATTTTTCGAGCTAGTCTCACTAGCCCTGCAAAATTTGCCTTGTATATCAGCTTTTTATTACAATCTGAATTCTCAAATTTTAATCTAATTCAGGTTTAAAATTGAAATATGCGGACGGGATTTTCCCGTTCGCTAAAAAAAACAGAAATTATGAAGATTCTACCACTATTATTAATGCAGTTCATTCTACTCCTTAATACCAGTTGTTCTAAGGATGAGAAAGATGATACAGAGGAGGTTCCGATAGTTGTAGACACAACAACAACATGTAGGTCAGTTGTTGAGAGTGGTGCTTATTCAACATTTTATAAACCGCAGAGTGGGTATGTTGGTGATCCAATGCCATATTTTAATTCGGATGACAATAAATACTACCTGTATTATTTGCAGGATTGGAGAAACGGTGCAACTACTGAACACCCAATCTATAGTACTACAACAAGTGATTATAGCTCATTTACTGGTTTTGCAGAGGCAATACCTACAGAAACAGCTGATTCGCAGGAGGCGTATTTAGGAACCGGAAGTTTTATAAAGAATTCAGAGGGAAAATTATATGGGTTTTATACCGGACACAATGGAAGTTTATATCCTGCAGAGAAAGTAATGCTGGCAACTTCAACTGATATGAAGACATTTACAAAAGTTCCTTCATTTACTTTTGAAGCTCCTGATGGATATGATAAAAATAATTTCCGTGATCCATGTGTGTACTATGATCCAACCAGATCTGCTTATGTAATGTTGGTTACCTCGATAAAGGATGGAAAAGGCGTATTGATTCGATATGCATCATCAGATCTTGAAAATTGGGATTTAATATCTCCTCTCACTGATTTTAATTCCGATGCTGAAATTCTGGAATGTCCGGATATTTTTAAAATGGGTAATAAATGGTATTTGGTATTTTCCCGAATTAACAGGGATGAACACCGAAAAACATTTTACAGAGTATCTGATAGTCCTGATGGTCCATGGGTACGTTGTGAGGATGCAAGTGGTCACCATGAAACAATAGACGGGTTGTATTTCTATGCAGGAAAAACAGCTTCAAATGGCACTGATCGTTATATCTCAGGGTGGTGTTCAACTGGGCAGACTGTGAATGGTAATAATGAACTGGATTGGGCAGGGAGTTTAATTACCCATAAACTGGTTCAGCAACCAAGCGGAAAGTTATATCCAATGATACCTGAGGCAGTGTATAATAAATTTAATACGTCCACAGAATATTCAATGTTAAAGTCACAGGGAGATGTAGCAGGAGATGAAGGTTCGTATGTTCTCAATTATCAGGATGAAAGATCATATGCACAATTTAATAGAAATACAGTTCCTGTAAAAATTGAATTAACCATAGATGCATCACAATCTTCAAATTTTGGATTTTCCTTTGGTGCATGTGATGATTTATCAGAAGTATATTCTGTTGCTTTTGATCTGACTTCTACTAACAGATGGTCAATGCCATCTCTGTTTCTAAATAAAGAGTCAAGTTATTCAACAGGTTCGTATACAACCGAATTAAATTTTACTCCCCTTATTGTTTCGGATGATAAGGTTTTCGATATAAAGATTGTTATTGAAAAGTCAATTTGTGTGGTTTATGTTAATGATAACGTTGCCTTTACCAACCGTATTTACAAAATGGATAAGAATCCATGGACCATTTTTGTAGACAACGGAACAATTGACGTTTCAAATCTCTCTGTATACGAAATAGGAGATTAGTTATAAGTATGTAAAAACAAATTAGCTAGCTAACATCAATATCTATGTTTAATTTTTAAAAAGTAAAAAATGAAAAATCTAATATTTACCCTTGTATTAATTGTTGTAAGTCATTTTGTAAATGCACAACCTTATAATGTCACCATTTCAATAGATATGACCTCATATGCAGGCTCTGATTATGATGCCGTAGTAATGGGAGGAGGCATTAATGGTTGGAATGGTGCACTTTCATTAACAAATGAACCTGGAACAAATATATGGTCAACCACTGTTCAAAAAGAAGGCTGGATTGATTATCGTTTCGAAGTTACAGGAGGAGTAGTTGGATGGAACTGTGAATTTCGTGATGAAACAACAGGTGCAGAAGGAACAGGAGAAGGATCGTGTTTTACAAATCCATGGGATGGTACTCAAACAAATGTACATTGGTACGAAGTTACAGAAGATATAGTATTACCTACAATAAGCTGGGAGTCATGTGAGTGTATCAGCTGTACACCAACAAGTGCTAAATCTATGGCGATAGATAATGCAGAGATCTTTGTAAATGCTTCAAATGTATTAATTGTAAAAGGATTGGAGTCAGTAGCTGTAACAGTGAGTATCTATGATATCCAGGGTAACCTGAAATTCATTAAGACTGTTGAGAATGTAGGAAGTGAATTAACTATGGATGATTCACAATCCCTATGTAGCGGATTATATATTATTAAAGTAGAAACTGAAAATAGTAATATCGTTAAGAAAATAATGATACACTAATTAATCCCATAGTCTTTCTGTTAATGAAGTTTTAGTTTATTAATACAAGTCCCTTTAAATCTATTTAATAACCTGGGTTTTAAAAGTTATTTTGAATTCAGGTTATATAGATAGTGTTTTAATTTAAGTAAAAGATAAAGTTACGATAGAATGATAGTAAGAAATAAAATAGCTTATATAATAGCTATCTTTTTAATTGTTTTTTTACAAATGAGTTGTAAGAATACTGAAACTTCCATTAAGACTATAGGAAAGGAAAAGTTTCGACCTCAATTTCATTTTACACCTCAGGCAAATTGGATGAATGATCCCAATGGAATGGTTTATTATGAGGGAGAATATCATTTGTTTTATCAGTATTATCCTGATAGTACGGTTTGGGGACCGATGCATTGGGGGCATGCGGTAAGCAATGATTTAGTAAATTGGGAATATCTACCAATAGCCTTATATCCCGATTCACTTGGATATATTTTTTCAGGGAGTGCTGTAATTGATTGGCAAAATACAACAGGATTTGGATCAAAAGACAATCCTGCTATGGTAGCTATCTATACATATCATAATATAGATGGAGAAAGAGCAGGGAAAAATAATTATCAATATCAGGCACTTGCTTATAGTTTAGATAAAGGGAGAACATGGAAGAAGTATAAAAACAATCCTGTTTTACCAAATCCTGGTATTAGAGATTTTCGGGATCCTAAAGTAATATGGCATGAGGAATCAAAGCAATGGATAATGATATTGGCTGCCGGGGATATAGCAAAAATATATTCATCTAAAGATCTGAAAACTTGGTCTTTTGAAAGTGACTTTGGAATGGGAATAGGCGCTCATGGAGGTGTTTGGGAATGTCCGGATTTATTTCCAATTCATGTTGGAGGGACTAATATTATGAAATGGGTGATGTTGGTGAGTATAAATCCTGGTGGTCCAAATGGAGGTTCTGCAACTCAGTATTTTATAGGAGACTTTGATGGAAAGACTTTTATACCCGAAAAGAATGAGAGTGATTGGTTGGATTATGGAAAAGATAATTATGCCGGTGTTACATGGTCAGATATTCCAAAAGAAGATGGTCGCAGGTTGTTTATTGGATGGATGAGTAATTGGATTTATGCACAAATTGTTCCAACAGAATCATGGAGAAGTGCTATGACTTTACCTCGTGAAATAAAACTCGTAAAGGAAGATAATCAGTATAAACTTACAACCTTTCCTGTTAAGGAATTTGAAGACTCAAAAATATTGAAAATGCAGATAAATAATATGCTATTTTCAGGAAAGTCGGATATTAATAATATTGACTTGGATTTGAGTTCTTGCGAATTAAACTTTGTTTTTAAACCGCAGAAAGGATCATTAAATGGCCATACAACAGCCTTTGGTTTGTTATTAAAAAATGATGCAGATGAGGAGTTGAAAATTGGCTATAATATGTTGTCAAAACATGTGTTTATCGATAGAACAAAGATTAATACCCAATTTACAGACTCTAATTATTTAAGTGAAGATTTAGCTCCATATACCATTGGTGATGTAATTAAAATGAAAATCATCATTGATGCTTCTTCGGTAGAAGTATTTGTAGATGAAGGAAAACTAGCTATGACTAATATTCTATTTCCCGATTCATCTTTTAATAAGTTGTCGCTTTTTTCAAATTTAGGATCAGTAGAGGTGGAATCAGCTACGTTTTTTAATGTGGAGTAGTGGGCGTAGGGCGTAGAGCGATTTGCAGGCAGCAAGGAGCAGGGAACATGGAAAAGAGCATAGAGGGTAGGCTTAGAGTAAAGGGCAAAGGGCATTGTTTTGAATTAAAATAATCTTTTCTTTCGTTTGGTAGTTGTGGTATTAGTTCCTAAGAAAGGAAGAGAGTTGATTCTCTGGATGCAGAGTTCTATAAATAAATGCAATGCTTCTTTTTGAGAATGTTGTTATGAAAACAGCAGAAATCCCTAATGAACTCTTATATCAGATACAGAAAGTGTTTTTCTTGCTGCATTTGATTATATTTATAACATAATCTATAAATAGCTTTCTATGTGGAAAAAGTCTATCCTCGTTTTAGTGGTGATATTAATTTCATTAACGTCATTTGCTCAAAAAACACATAGAATTGGTTTTTCTCAATGTTCGGGTGGTGACTGGCGACAACAAATGGAGAAGGAGATGCATCAGGAGTTAATGTTTCATCCTGATATAGCCTTGACAATAAAGTATGCAGGAGATAACACTTCGCTCCAAATTAAGCAAATTAATGAGTTGCTGAATGAGGGGATTGATTTATTAATTATTGCACCCATTGAAATTGAAGCAGTTCAACCAGTTGTAGAAAAATTATATAAAAAAGGAATTCCTGTTGTTTTAATTGATAGAAAGATTGAGTCAGATCAATATACTGCGTATGTTGGAGGTGATAACTTTTTAATTGGATATACCGCAGGAACGTATATCGCTGATGTTTTGAATAAACATGGTGATGTTATTGAAATATTAGGTGCATTAAGTTCTTCTCCTGCTAAGGAAAGAATGAATGGTTTTGAAGATGCCTTATCTCAATATTCAGGAATATCTATTGTTGATAGAATCTATTCAAATTGGAATAATCAAACGGTACTGGATAGTTTATCGTATTTTTTACATTCAAATCCTAATGTAGATGCGATTTTTGCACATGCTGATTTTTTAGCAGCTGCTGCCAGTGAGGTTATTAGTAAAGAATTTTTGGATCGGAAGATTAAAATTATTGGTGTTGATGGTTCTCCTAGTGCAGGTGGAGGGGTTGAATTGGTTGAAAACAGTATTATTGATGCTACATTAATTTACCCTACAGGCGGAAAGGAGGCCATAGTCATCGCATCGAAAATATTATCAGATAGTCCGTTTAAAAAAATAAATTTATTGCCCACAACCCTAATTGATGATCGGAATGTTAAGATAACCCGGTTACAATACAATAACATTAAAAACCTGCAGAATGATATTGCCAGATCTAAAGGGATGCTGGATCTGCTTGGAGGAAGATTTAAAAAGCAGCAGATATTACTATTTATCACCTTATTTTCTTTAGCATTAGTCGTTATTCTAATATTTCTACTGTTTATAGCTTTTAAGAATAAAAAAATTGCAAATATAAGTCTTGAAGAACAAAAGGAAGCCATATCCATTCAAAATGATGAACTCAAACGTATGTCTGAGCAACTTCAGGAAGCTACTCAGGCCAGAATGCAGTTCTACACGAATATTTCGCATGAATTCAGAACTCCGTTAACCTTAATTGTTGGTCCTCTCGAAAATATAATCAAGACAAATAACACAGATGAAGTTTTAAAAAAAGAGTTAAGTACCATCTATAGCAACTCTTTACGCTTATTACGATTAGTAGACCAAATAATGGATTTTAGAAAAATTGAAACAGCCAAAATGAGATTAAAGGTTGGCCATTATAATTTGGATGAGTTTATGCATAGTATAAAAGAGGCATTTCTCAATTTATCTACAGAAAAACAAATTGATGTTGAGGTTGTCAGTAAAAATGCAAAACTATCGCTTTGGTTTGATTGGGATAAAATGGATAAAGTGATGTTTAATTTACTGTCAAATGCTTTTAAGTATACAGCAAAAGGAGGAAGGATTGAAATTACTTTAGATCGCCTGTGTGATGATGAAAATGAGGAGTATGCAAAGATTGAGGTGAAAGATAATGGTGAAGGAATACCTCAGCATGAAGTAGAAAAAGTATTTGATCGGTTTTATCAGGCAGATTCCACTGTTTCATATAAAGGAACAGGAATTGGTTTATCTTTAACAAAAGAGCTGGTTTTGTTGCATAAGGGAAAAATTACTGTAGAAAGTAAATTAGGAGAGGGAACCTGCTTTAAGATATTTTTACCATTGGGTAAAAATCATTTTACTCAAAAAGATATGCTGTCTGATAGTAAAATGAAAGAGCATCCTGTAATGCTTGATTCTACTGAGTTTGAGAAAATAGATGAGCCAAAAGAAGATATAACAATAGAATTAGAAACAAGTATTGCAGAGAGTGATAAACCATTGCTACTTATTGTGGAAGATGAACCTGATATCAGAAAATATATCAGATCATGTTTTTCGCCATCATTATATTCGATTTTAGAGGCTAAAAATGGAAGTGAAGGGTTGAAATTAGTGGAAACAGAAGGTCCTGATATTATCATTTCTGATGTTATGATGCCTGTAATGGATGGTTTAGAACTAACCCGAAAGTTAAAAGAAGATATTCGCTACTGTCACATTCCTGTTGTATTATTAACAGCCAAGTCATCTTTAGAACATTTACTTGAGGGTTTGGAAGAAGGGGCAGATAGTTATATCGCGAAACCGTTTAACAAAGAGCACTTACAATTGCGGGTAAAAAAACTGTTAGAGGCTCAGGAGAAAATAAGGGAAAAATACCAGGAACCTCTGCAATTAAAGAAAGAGGAGAAAGGAATGAGCAGAATGGATAAAAAATTTCTTTCCAGGATAAGCAATCTCATCATTGAAAATAAGTATGATTCTAAAGTTAATGTTGAAGAGTTAAGTAAACAAATGGGTTTATCCCGAGTTCATTTATACCGAAAGATTAAAAAAATAACAGGAGTATCTGTAAGTGAATTTGTTACTCAAACAAAACTAAAAGAGTCATTAATCTTACTTAAAAACTCAGAAAGTACCATTGCAGAAATTGCATATAAAGTTGGTTTTTCAACACCATCTTATTTTACAAAGTGTTTTAAGGATCAGTTTGAAATGTCACCAAGTGATTATAGGGAAATGGTCTAGAAAAATATCAAAAAGGCAGAGTTAGGGTAATGTATATAGACATACTATTTGTTGCTGCTAATCTCTCAAAACGAACGATGCTTGAAACCACTGAATGAACTCATTATTTTAAAATTATTTTTCGGAAGACAACTAGTCTGGAAGAATCTTAGAATGTATTTCCATGAAATCAATTCATATAAGAGGTTTATGATCCTTTAGTTTAGTACTACTTTTTTATCAAAGGGTAATTGTTGCCCATTGGTTATCTAATTACCTGCTTAAATGTAACATCTTTAGTAATTTAAATATTCAAATTTGTTTCTTTTTTAGATGTAAAATTACACTCTAACCAGCTCTTGATATCTACTCTAGGAGTAAGATTAAATCATGCTTTAAAAGTTATGGAGCTTTTATATCAGAAACCGTTAATAAATCCGCGAACTGCGATAGAAATCACTGGTTTATCTGCCCCAACAGCATATAAATTGCTTTCGGAATTAGAAGATCTTGAAATTTTAAAAGAAATCACCGGAGGAAAAAGAAAAAAGAAATATGTTTTTTCAGAATACTTGAGGTTGTTTCAAGAATAGGAAGATTTATTGAGGTTTTGGTTGTTCTCCTAATCGGTCGTTTCGTAATAGCTATAGATCACTATATCAGGAGTGTATGTGATTATAGTTCGATTCCAATTCGGGATTTTTGGAAATAAAAGTTAAAAACATTATATTTATCTGATTACCAGCTTCAAAGGAGGTGTTTTGCCTGGTGCCAAAAACGGGAACAAGGATTTGGACAATTTGTAATTAATAGAATATAAGCGCATCACATGGGTTTGGAGGAGTCCGGCTCTGGGTACAGATAAACCTCTTGATTAGTTAATAATCAAGAGGTTTTGTTTTTTATAGAGGGTAAAAAGGGATTAAAATACATTTCGACTAGTTCTTCCGCTGCTGTAATCACATAGTATTGGTGTGTGAAATCAATCCCTTTTATTTGGGTTCCATAAAACTTTTATATAGGCATAAAATTTAGGAGGAGGCCCATAGTAATTAGAAAATGCTGCATTTTATATACCTCTACAGAAATTATCTACTATGATAAAAGATTTTCTCCTGTATACAGCAGTTTAATCCGGATTATGTATTGGAGGTTCGTCATGAGCATTGCAAGTACAATAAAACGAGGCATAACTTGTCCCGATTACTTTCAGGAGCATCGTTCTGGTGAGTTGAAAGTGATGCAACGAAGTGCCTTGTTTTAAAGTAATTTCAATGTGTAATAGAATTTCTAATGCATATGGCGGGTTTAATCCGGTAATGGTTTATGTGGGAGATTGTATCCCCTCTATATGTTTTAGATAGAGAGGATATAATAAAGTTAGTTCCAGAAAACACGTTTTTCCTTACCCATCTCAAAAATCATCTCTCCTCCATTTACAATATCCGAATGAAGAATATAATGGTTTGTCAATGGCTTGCCGTTTAGATATACCTTTTGAACGTATTTGTTCTCTGCAGTTTTGTTTTTCGCTGATACTTTAAAAGTTTTGCCTCCTTCAACTTCAATCTCTATTCTATCGAATACCGGGGATCCTATCGAATATTGATTACTACCAGGACAAACCGGATAAAAGCCCATTGCATTTAGCAAATACCAGGCCGACATCTGACCGCAATCTTCATTGCCGCATAAACCGTCAGGCGTGTTGGTATAAAACTCGGAACGTATTTGGTTAACCACTTCCTGGGTTCTCCACGGTTGATCTGCATAATTATATAAATAAGCAATATGATGACTGGGTTCATTCCCATGTGCATATTGACCGATCAGTCCGGTAATATCGGCCGATTTTTCTTCGCCCAATACCTCGGAAGTAATAGTAAATAAAGAATCCAGCTTTACGGCGAAATCTTCTTTGCTTCCAAATAAATTCATCAATCCTTCTACATCATGAGGAACATACCAAGTCCATTGCCAGGCATTACCTTCTACATAGGGGGTTTTCCAGTGGGCCGAAAAACGTGGGTTAAAGGGCTCTTTCCAGCTGCCATCCAGGTTCTTGCCTCTCATAAATCCAGTTTCCTTATCGAAGTATTCCTTATAATGTTGCGACCTTTCGAAATAATGCTGTGCTATGCTTTCCTTACCCATATCTTTTGCGACTACAGCTATGCACCAGTAGTTGTAAGCAAATTCCAATCCTTTAGATGTTGAAGAGCCTTCTAAATCGTTAGGGATATAGCCATATTTTTTGTCATACAATTTTGCTTTAGGCATTAGCGCAGGGATAAACGCAGGTGTTGGATATTCGATATGCCTAACAGAATCATATTCCACGGCTTCTATCATCGCTGTAAGTGCCAACTCAACATCAAAGTCCCTGTACCCCTTCATATAGGCATCCGTAATAACAGATACTGCATGGGAACCAATCATGGTACCTGTGTAGTTCGCCGCAAGTTCCCATTTCGGTAAAATACCGCCTTCCTGACTTTTACGTAAAAGATCCCTGATTAAATCCTGATTATACTCGGGTTTAATAATCGTAAACAATGGATGCTGGGCGCGGTAGGTGTCCCACAAAGAAAAAATTGTATAGTTTTTATGTTTGGTAGTGTGAATTTTATGATCCATTCCCCTGTAACGTCCATCCACATCGCTATAAATAATTGGGGAAAGATTAGAATGATACAGAGAAGTGTAAAAAACTGTTTTCTCATCCTCCGTGCCGCCCTTTATTTTTATCTTACCTAGTTCTTTTTCCCATGCCTGGCTGGCGTTGTCTACAATTTTATCGAAATTAAAATCTGGAATTTCAGCATTCAGGTTTTTTTCAGCACCTTCCTTATCTACCGGGCTAATACCAACTTTCACGAATACTTCCTCGTTTTCAGAAGTGTCAAATGTAAGAATGGCTTTTAAGTTGGTGCCGTCAACATTTGCAGTTTTCTCAACCAACTTATCATCTTTGTACAATTCAACTTTAAATGGTTTCGAGAATTTGGCTCTGAAATATACATATTGATGAATTGCCCACCCCTTTGTTTTTCTATATCCGGATAATTCTGTATCGCTTATGATATGTATGTCGGCTTCAGTAACTTTATGTTGATGGATGCTATGTGCCAGATCGATAATTATTCCTGCATTCTCCGACTTAGGGAAGGTGTATTTATGAATACCTGCACGTGTGGTTGCTGATAACTCCACTTTTACTTTAGGGTCGTCCAGGAATACACTGTAGTATCCGGGGCGGGCCAGTTCATTTTCTTTTCTGAAATATGATTTGTAGCCTATGCCTCTTGGTTGAGCTTCACCTGAGTTCAATGCAGCTTGTCCGTTAAATGGCATCATCAAAACATCTCCCATATCGCCAATTCCCGTTCCGCTCAGGTGTGTATGGCTAAAACCAAGAATAACCGAATCGGAATAGTGATATCCGGAGCAGGCGTCCCACCCCTTGGTTCTGCTATCCGGGCTCAATTGCACCATGCCAAACGGAACGGTAGCGCCGGGGTATGTATGCCCATGGAAGTCGGTTCCTATGAACGGGTTTACGTAGGAGGTTACATCTATACTTAATTTTTTACCGGTTTCACTTTCTACAGCACATGAAGTGTGAAGAAATAGGGCGATAAAAACTAGTGAATATCCAATTGCTTTCATTTTTTGTATTTAAAGTGTATTTATGTTGGTTTTGCACAAAGTTTGGAAAACCTATACTAATATAAAAATCAGGTCATTCAGAATGTCGCTATACCGTAATAAATTGATGTTCTGGAATATGATTTTTGCAAAGCGTTGGGGGTGTAGGGATTGTTAGTGTAGGTATTATGGGTCGTTTGTAAATTCTTATTAAAGGTAACGTTATTTTTCAAATAACGGAATAGCGCACTAAAACAATGTTTTCAAATAAAAGATATGTTTGACTATAATAACATCGGGTTGTATTTTTGAAATCAAAAACTTAAGTACATCAAAAAAATGGTGAATCAGAATAATGGTACAGCGAAATATGCGCTGCTTTTAGTAGTGTTGCTAAATACTTTTCGTTTTGGAAATGCTCAGGTGGCTGACACTTTACAACCCTATGCTCCATTCTGGTTTGTTGATGAACTCCTGGAATGGACACCCGGCAACGATGTTGATGCTATATTCAACAGGAGTTTTACGCCTTTAGAAACAAAACATTTTAATGCAGGTTTTAAATCAAACGCTCATGCTCGTGCCAACGAAGCAAATGTGGAGGTGTTACCTATTTTTGCTACCACATCTGGTAATCCTTCGCAAGGTTCGTTAAGTTTAAGTTATTACGCATTCACCTACTGGCAATATTGCGATTTAATGGTGTACTGGGGAGGTTCGTCTTTTGAGGGAATTATTCTCACACCAACGGCTCCGGTTGTTGATGCCGCTCACCGCCATGGTGTTCCGGTTTATGGTACCGTATTCTTTCCGCCATCTGTTTATGGAGGTAAAAGAGATTGGGTTTATCAGTTTGTACAGAATCAAGATGGTATTTTCCCGGTTGCCGACAAGTTAATTGAAGTAGCCAATTATTATGGTTTTGATGGCTGGTTTATTAACCAGGAAACCGGAGATAAAGGAAAGGTGCAAGAAGATAAATCCTTGGCTAATGCCATGCAGGAATTTATGTTGTACTTTAAAAATAATTCTGATTTATCTATTCAATGGTACGATGCCATGTTAAAAGATGGTACGGTAAAATGGCAGCATGAGATTAACGACAAAAACAAGATGTTCTTTCAAAAAGGTGACACTCTTGTGTCTGATCAAATGTTTCTTGACTTTAGATATACGTCGAAAAATTTACAAACAACAAAAAAAGCGGTTGAAGAGCTTGGCCGAAATATTTATGATGTTTACGGTGGAGTTGATGTGCAAAATAACGGTTATGAGGCGGAGACCGGTTACCGATATCCGCAAGGAGCCAATTTTGACGTATTGTTCCCCGAAGGAAAACCTCATGCCGCTTCATTGGCTTTTTACGTTCCATCCTGGACTTACTCGAGTTCTAACAACATGGATGAGTTTTATAAAAAAGAAGCTCGTTTTTGGGTTGGGGAGAAAGGTGATCCAAGAGATACGCAAACCGATCATAATTGGAAAGGGGTAGCCCATTACGTTCCGGCAAAGTCTCCAATTAACCAAATACCTTTTGTAACGAATTTTTGTACCGGACAAGGTGGAAAATTCTTTTTAAAAGGAAAAGACATCACTTCTCCTACATGGAAAAACGGTTGGAACAATTTAACCCTGCAAGATATTCAGCCAACATGGCGCTGGATTGTAAAAAGTAAAGGTACAAAACTAAAGGTGGATTACGATTTTACGGATGCATACAATGGCGGAAATTGTTTAAGCATAAGCGGGAAATCTGAAGAAGATAATATTATACCTCTGTATAGTACCCGTTTAAAATTAAATAAAAATTCGGTGGCTACTGTGGCAGTAAAGAAAAACAAAGAATCCGATGTTTTTTTATTGTTGACTTTTGCAAACGGAAAAGAAAAGGAGTTGTCGATTAGGGATCGTAAAAATGCTGGGGAATGGTATGTGGATACTTTAAGTCTAAAAAAATATATTGGATGGGAGCTACAAAAAATAGCTTTAAAAGTAGCGGCCAAGAACGCTAAAACACAAAACGTAAAAATCGGAAGTATTGGTATCGTGGATATGCAAAGTGATAGAATAGAGGCACCCACCAATATTCGGTTGCTTAAAAAAGCCCCTGGAATAGAGGAGACCATTAACTTAAGAGTAAAATGGGATGCCCACCACAAAGGGATCTATTATTATAGGCTATACAAAATCAACAGTGATGGCTCAAAATATTTTTTGGGAGCAACAACATCTAATGCCTGCTTTCTGCCATCGGTTTCCAAAACAAAAAACGAAAAAATAACGATAGGAGTTGAAGCAGTAGGGCGATGCTTTTCGGTTTCTCCAGTAACCATATTTAATATCGAAAAGTAAAATACTTGAAAAAGGTTTTAGGGTATGCTAGTACCCATGACCCGATATTTAATAAAGCAGTTTTATAATTTGTGGTAACGCTAACTGAAAGTGTAGATGTAAGAACTGTCATTGGTGCATTAGTTGTAAAGCACAAACTTAACCTGGATGACAGGGGGTGCTTTTGATATGATATCTGAAAATCTCTATATACAGTACTTTTGCGGGCTAAAGGAATTTACGGTAGATTCGGCTTTTGATCCAAGTTTGTTTGTCGAAATCAGGAAAAGAATGGGAGGCAAGGAATTCGATGCCTTTAACAAGATTGTAATAGAGAAGTCAGAAAGAATAAAGCCACCAGTCCAGGTTAACAAGAAAAGATGATAGCCACAGTGATGGAAACAAAGGCACACTGAAGGTAGACGCTACTGTTGCAGATCAAGAGATAACCTGTCCCACGGATCTTAAACTTCAGGCAGAAAATTTTAAAGGTCTGTATGGCCGATATCCAAAGTACTTTCTTGGCGATGGCATCTATTTAACACGTGAAAACAGAGGTTTTTTAAAGCTGAATAATATCCAGATTGTCGGCAAACCATTAGGTAGGCCTCCCAAAATCAAAGTGTCATCAGCTCAAAAACATTATAGGAAGAAGAAAGCAGCAGAAAGGAATCACGTTAAAGGTAAGTTTGGTCAAGGAAAAAGAGGATATGGACTCAATAATATAAAGGCAAAACTTCAAGATACTTCTGAATCATGGGTAAATGCCATCATTTTTGTAATGAATCTAACTAAATTAGTTCAGGTAGCCCATGAATACGGCAAACTTTGCGGCTTATTTCTTAAAAATCATATTAAAGCGTTATTAGCACTGGTTTATTTTCAACAATACCGTTTTCAGATTTGTACAGTAAAAATAAATCAACAAAATATAAAATAGAACTTCAGTAACTTCCAGCTAAGTCCCCGAAACCTTTAGCTAAGTGTTGGAAATTAGTAGCTAAGTGGACAAAATGTTTGTCTAAGTTGTTGAAACCACCTTCTAAGTGCTCAAAACATCCGGCTAAGTGCCCGAAATGACTTTCGAAGTGTTCGAAATGACATTCTATTTATTCGGAATAATTAACTAAGTGGCAGAAATAATATTCTAAGAATAAAAAACAACCGTCTAACTGTACGAAATGAGTTTCTAAAGTACTTTCGCAGGTTAGGCTGTGCCAGAACATTAGTTATGACGACCTCCATCACATCGCCAATTACGACTCGCTGATCAGGCAACTGATGGGTATCGAGAACGGTTTCGGCCATGGGCGCATAGAAATAGGTTACCAGAGCATTATCGATAATGTTGGGCTTTTGTCCGACGAAACCGTAAAAGAACTTAACGGGATTATTGTTAAGTTCGGGCACGAGGTGTAAAAAAAAAGAGGAGGAAGCATTGTGCTTAAAAACCGATAGCTTTGTGGCAGAAAGCAACGTGCATTTCCCGACAGATTACAACTTGCTGTGGGACAGCGCCCGCAAATGCATCGACATGGTCACCAGACTTCAGGAAAGGAACAACCTTCCGGGTTGGAGAAAGATAAAAAACTGGCGCGTTGACCTGAAAAACAAAATGAGGGCACGTAAGCCTATCGGTTAGCGCATACAACCTCCGGAAAATAGGAGAGCAATTTATTGCGGAAATGCGTGCCTCCGAAAAAAACAACAGTCACAGGGGACTGGCCGCATAATACATCCTAAATAATAATATATTAAGTGTTTTGAAAGGGAGGCTTATGCTCTTTTATTTACAAAATGGGGAAAAACCAAAGGAACAAACCGCTTGGTTAACAAAAAGTATTTGAACAGCCTTGCTCAACTCTTTTAATATTGAAATAAATCAGCTTGGATTTGTCCACTTTGTAAAAAAAGCGACTTTTCTTGCCGGCACTAA
>NZ_JBQTGI010000042.1:0-26698 GCF_052400645.1 Saccharicrinis sp. GN24d3 | reverse complement strand
GTTTGTGTGCCGCTCTAAAAGCGGATGCAAAGATAACAACTTTTTTTCGTGAACTCCAAATGTTTTTTGAGAAATATTTGAAAGATTTTTATCCCCCGGCCTTTCTCCCAAAACACTGTGCCAAAACCGCTTCCGGCCACATAAGGCCTCCAAGCTCCGTTCTCTCTTTTGCTACCGTTTTAGCGGCTGCAAAGATAACAGGTTTTATTTTTAAAATCCAAACAATTTTTGAAAAAATTTCGGACTTTTTTTCCTGCCGGCCCCGGCCCTTCAAAACCGGTCCTATTTCCGGTCGCCGGCCATTGGCGTCACTCATCATGTCAGTATACCTTGCCTCTTCCTGCGCCGTCCCCACTCCTCGCCTTTCTAAAGGGCGACCCGCAAGGGAAGGCTTGAAAAACGGGCCCTTTAACCCATCCGTGTTTTTCAAAGCGGCTGCAAAGAAAGGGACATTAATCCGCAATTCCTAGCCTTGATTTAATCTTTTTTTTGCGCGAACTTGCCGGACATGCCTTAAACGGGTTCTTGTCAACGGGTTAACCTCGATAAATATTTTTAGATTATTTTCCCGAAGCCACGCCCGGGGTTTTCCCACAGCCGGGGAACGCCCTGCACGGGCAAAAGGTTACGGATTGGCCGGACCGGGCCATGCCTCCCGGGTATTTTTTCGCAACAGGCTGACAGGATGCGCCTTGTGGCCTCCGCAAGGGGAATGCCCCTGATTTTTGTATGAACGCAACCTTTTTAGAAAAGCATCATCATATTGACAAAACAAACAACCATGAGATTTATTTTACATACCCTTGTCATTCTATTATCGTTTACTTGTCTGGCTTGTGAAAACGAAAATGAGCCAGCAATGCATCCGGAATCAAATATTACCGGATATTGGATAAATCCTGTTTATTACAATAACATAGTAACCTATGAAAGAAGCTATCAGTTAATGGATCATGAATATGGCCTCGCCATCAAATCAGACAACTCGTTAATTGAAAGAAAAAACGCTGGCTGGTGTGGCACTCCTCCTCTTTCCTACGCAGACTTTGAAGGCTCGTGGAGCACAAAGGATTCTACCATATATATTACAGTGGGCTATTGGGGAGGGACCGCCGAATATGAGTGGAAAATCATGCGCATTAAAGAAAAGCTATTAAGTATTGAGGTCATAAATCAGGAACACAATATAGATCAGTGATAAAGCTGACCTATATTAAACCCTCTGCCCGAAGCTTAGATTTTAACCTGTTATGATTTTCATTGAAATTAGATTCAATCTCCCGGAACAATTTTTTGCATTCGGGTAAATGCTTTATGTTTTCCATAAGAGGATCATCTTCTAAAAACAATATTACCCAATATTGAATATCATCTACTTTCGAGAATTTCTTTAAATGCTCAATGGCTTTGGAAGCATTTCCATGATGAGAATAATAAGCAGTAAAACTTAAATTCTTATAAATTGATTTATCCTTTGTCGCATACTCAAAATACCTATCCGCCAAACTATCCGCTTTATCATATAATCCCAATTCATAAAATACCTTCGCCATTTTCATGTCCTCTCCCGGATAAATACTTAAATCATACTTTTGTTTTGCCTCAATGAACTTTTGATAATACTTAGCCGACTCATCATAGTTACGCATATGGTAACATATCTTTGCTGTTTCCTGTAAAACATCCAGACGAGTAACATCCTCTTCGTATAAAGCAAGCAGATCTTCCTTTGTCTGATGGAAATCTTTACTCTTAGCTAGTTTAATAAATACTCCAAGATATTTACTATAGATGTTATCCGGGTTATACTTCAATGACATTTTCGTAAATCTCTCGGCCTGAGGGACAAAACCATTTTGTATAAATGCATTACCAATATGCAGGTAAGCTATACTTGTTGAAACAGAATCTTGAGCAGAAAAATCCAATTCCATTCCTTTAAGCGCATACTTAAGGTATTTACCGGAATTTGGCAGATATGTAGCATATAAATCGGAAATGGTATTAATTATCAATAAAGAATTTGGATTATATTCAAGCGCCTTTTCCAAAAAAGGTACAGCCTTGGCGTAATTCGTAGTATACATATAATAATATGCCTTTGACATTAAACTTTGCGGCAGGTGCGCATCATACAGTAAAGCCTTATCTGCGTAGTAGTTTATTTCATCCGCATTCTCCCGCTCATTACTGAAAATATCCAGATAATACTTGGCTATAGCCACATTGGCATAAGCTCTTGAAAAAGCAGGGTCTAACCTGATAGCTTCATCAAAATACTTTATCGATTCATCCAGTCCTTCTTTGGTTCCTTTATGCATGTGGTCGAGTCCTTTTAAAAAAACATCATAGGCTTCAATATTTTCCGTTGGCACCTTTTCGATACGCCTTTTTTCATCGGGTGTAATCACCACTTCAATTTTTTCGGCTATATGCTTAGCAACCTCCATCTGCAGTTGGAAAATATCCTGAACTTCCCTTATATACTGCTCCGACCAAACTTGTTTATCTTTATCTGCCCTTACCAATTGCACGCTTAATAATATTTGATCCCCATTTTTCTGACCACTCCCCTCTACAAAATAACTCACCTTTAAATCCTTGGCGATCTCTGGAATACTTATATTAGTGTTTCTATACTTTTCAACGGAAGTGCGACTTACAACCTTAAGCCCTTTTATTTTTTGAAGGTTATTCAGGACTGATTCCATCATGCCATTAACGAAGTGGACATTTAACGAATCGGCGCTTTGGTTTTTAAATGGAAGTACCGCTATCGTTTTCTCTAAATCGGAATCTTCGTCACTTTTAGAAAACTGCATGTATATTATCCCAATAGTAATAACCACAAGAACAAACCCGGCCATTATGGTTCCTATCCCCTTCTTAGATGATGGTTCCACAGAGGTATTAAGTTTTTTCTCTTCTGATTTATTGCGAACCTCTCCTGGCGGATATCCATATTGCTCGCGAAAACACTTTATAAAATAAGAGGTGCTTCCAAATCCTACCCGGTACGAAACCTCCGAAACGGTTAAATCATCATCTTCCAATATTTCGTGCGCATGATGAAGACGGACTTGACTGATATACTTACTCACGGAAACCTTAGCGATTTTCTTTATTTTCCGTAACAGGTTAGATCTGCTCATACCAATTTTTGAAGCTAACTCTGCAACCCCAAACTGATCACTTGAAAGATTTTCAACTATAACTGTATTGAGTTGATCTAAAAACTCCTTGTCTTTACCTGACAATTCCGACATACGTAAACAATAACATTGTATTTTTAATAGGTTCAAAGGTCATGAATTATCCATAAAGAAGCAACCCCGTATTAAGTATTTTGATTGAGACGAAACTGGCATGACCTCCTGCCAGCCACTGGCCGAGAGTAAACAATTGGGCGCATAACCTGTCCGAACATAGATTCGGTAGTTAGAATCTGTACCGGTCATTTTGGTCTTGCTTATTTTTATTATATGAAATGAGTAAAAAATCTCTTTTGCATCATAATTTACATACATGCTTCATAGTTTTTACCCGTGCCTCAAACTTGACATCCTTTTCCTCATCATTGATTAATAGCGCATCACAACATTCCCCACCTTTACATCAACAAATTATTTATAAAAAAATAAACTTCGTTATCATGAAAAACTTAACAACCATTACCATCCAATCATTAGGATTTATGTTATTTATTTCCACTATTTGTTTAACCGGATGCAAACAACAATCATCAAAAAACAAACCTGTTTTATCTTCAACCTCCTCAGGACCAAAAATAGAAATGGATATTCACGGTGCTGCCTTAATTGGGAATGTTGATATAATAAAAGAACATATAAAGGCAGGTACCGATATTAATACTATTGAACCTTCGGGCGGATCAACTCCGTTAATTTCGGCTGCTGTTTTTGGAAATACTGAAGTGGCTTTAGAACTTATCAAAGCAGGTGCGGATATTAACTTTCAAAACAACGATGGATCAACCGCTCTTCATTCCGCAGCTTTCTTTTGCAGGACAGAAATTGTTGAGGCGTTAATTGCGAATGGTGCAGATAAAACCATACGAAATAAAACAGGTGCTACTGCTGAAGAATCTGTATCCGGAAATTTTAAACAGGTTAAAGGCATTTACGATTTTTTTGGAAGTCAACTGGGGCCTTTGGGTCTAAAATTGGACTATGACCACATTAAAAAGGAACGACCTATTATCGCAAACTTACTTAAAAAATAAACAAGGATCATGGAAGATAGAAGATACGATATTGATTGGTTGCGCGTAATTGCCATTGGCTTATTATTGATATATCATATAGCCATTGTTTTTCAGCCCTGGGCAGTGTTTATTGGTTTTTTGCAAAGCAAAGAATCTCTTGAGTCCATTTGGATCCCTATGTCAATGCTTAATGTTTGGAGAATCCCCATTTTATTTTTCGTTTCCGGGATGGGTGTAGCATTTGCGATGCGAAAAAGAAGTTGGAAGCAGTTATTGCTGGAAAGAACGAAAAGGATTTTAATCCCGTTTGTAGCAGGTATATTACTCATTGTTCCATTGCATTGGTTTATTTTTCAAGATTATTACAGTCAACAAATAAATTATAATGCAACCACGGGACATCTTTGGTTTTTAGGTAACATTTTTATTTACGTACTAATTTTATCCCCTTTATTTTTCTGGATTAAAAAAATACAACTTAAAAACTCCTATACCTGGCTATCCCAAACTTTTAAATCACCACTAGGCTTATTGTTAATAACATTAACATTTATTGCTGAGACAATGCTATTTAAACCAACCATATTCGAAATGTATGCCACGACTTCTCATGGTTTTGCATTTGGTTTTATTGCATTCTTCTGGGGATTTTGCACTGTAATAAGCGGGCTACATTTTCTGGAAACGACAAAAAAATGGAGATGGGTATTACTCGCCTTGTCATCGTCATTATTTGCCATACGACTCATATTATTTGAATTAAAAGCGCCAAATTATATCATGTCGCTTGAATCTGCTTTATGGATATTTACTGTTTTTGGATTTAGCGCAAGATACCTTAACAGACCAAATAAAAAACTTACATATTTAAGTGCTGGCGCTTACCCTATTTACATTTGGCATATGGTGTTTCTATATCTGGGATCGTACTTTATTTTACCCATCGACATTCCGGCATGGACTAAATTACTGTTGATTTCGGCTTTTACATTTGGGGGATGTTTTCTTTTTTACGAAATACTGGTAAGGCGCAATAAAGTTTTGAGGCCTTTGTTTGGCATGAAATAAGAAAAAGAGTGTGACAAGAGCCGTTTTATTCAACAAAAACCTTCTGGTTATAATTGAAACTAGTTATTTACCTCTTTCCTCAAGTCTTTGACTTGGCACTTCCCTTGATCTCAACGTCAAGGGAAGTACCCATAAGACTCTTACAATCTGTAAATTATAGGCTTGAGGATTATAATATCTTGAGGCAACCATTATTTATCCTTACCGACCGACTAAGTATCATTTAGTCCACCGTATTGATTCGAATAGCCAGAGTTTTAAACGAGTAAGCATGCTGTTTGAGAAATCTCCGCCTTCATGCAAAAGCGTTAAATAAATCAGTAATCGAATCGCTAAGAAAGAATTTTTGCAATAAGCAAGTGTAATATTAAGCTTGCTTAGGTATTACCGAACGAAGCAAAAGTCAATAAAAGTAAAAGCTGTTTGAACCTAATGCACCTGCCTGGCCGGCAGGTTCTTTTCTTTAAGCAAAAAGCACTGACTTCTTGCTCTTTCATTTCAGTGGCGGTATAAATTGCAGTGCAATTTATGTTTCGTTTGCTGCTAAGATAATTGGAGTATAGCCGAAATCATGAACACCGTTGAGACATAAAAACTGAGGCGAACTAAAAATGAAAAGCCCGCCGGCTTGAGACAAAAGAGCTTTAGGTTTTTAGGAGCGTATTATTGTCGGACACTTGTGTTTACAAATAAATATTGCTTAGACCTTATACCTCCAGGCATCAATCTTGTACTTTTTAATACGCGTACCTAACATGCGCTCGGTAACCTTAAGCAAGTCAGAGGCCTTTGTTATATTACCTTTAGTTGTAGTTAAACCTTCAATAATCAGCTGTTTCTCCAGTCTTTCCAACACCCCCGTCATGCCTTCCTGTGAACCGGTAGCCGTAGAATCGGCAGTTTGCAAGGTTGGTGGAAGGTTATAACTATGAATGACATTATCCCTTGCCAATATACACGCTCGCTCTATAACATTTTCCAGCTCTCTGACGTTTCCAGGCCACGAATAAATCATTAACATGTCAATAGCCGATGTGGTGATCCTTTTAACGCTTGCCCTGTTTTTCTTGTTGAATTTTTGGATAAAGTGATCGACCAATAGAGGGATATCATTCCTTCGTTCGCGCAGAGAAGGCACATAAATGGGAAACACGTTGATTCTGTAAAAAAGGTCTTCTCTAAACTTACCTTCTTCAATGAGTTTTTCCAGGTTACAGTTGGTAGCGCAAACAATCCGTACGTCCACTTTTATGGTTTCCGATCCGCCCAAACGCTCGAACTCCCGCTCTTGGATTACACGTAAAAGCTTTACCTGGGTCGACAATGGCAGATCCCCAATCTCGTCTAAAAAGATGGTTCCACCATTGGCCATTTCAAACCTACCCTTGCGCAACTGATCAGCTCCCGTAAAGGCTCCCTTTTCATGCCCGAAGAGCTCACTTTCAATCAGTGAATCAGGTAGTGCGGAACAATTTACTTTAACCAGGCTTTTGCTCTTCCTGCTACTTGCCGTATGCAAAGCATCTGCAACCAACTCTTTACCAATACCACTTTCTCCTCTCACCAGAACCGTACTGTTTGTGCGGGCCACCATTTCAATTAACGAGAATACATCTCTCATTTTACTGCTATTTCCAATAATATTGGTCGTAAAATTATTGGCCTTTACCTCAGTCTCTAATTCCAGGTTCTTTTGCTTGAGTATTTCAACCTCTTCGGCCTTTTCCTGGCGGGCCTTTACCGTTTTGGCAATAAGTGAGCCCACTATGGAAAGCAAGTGAATATCCTCCTCATAAGTAATATGAGGATTAAAGGGCCGGACAACACTTAGCGCTCCAGTGGTTTTATTTTCTGCAACCACGGGAATACATATAAAACTAAGCTCGCGTCCTTCCTTGTTTAGCTGAGATCGGGTTTTGTTTAAAAACAAGTTTGACTTTGAAATTTCCTGTATCACAATAGGCTGTCCCAACTCCACCACCTTTCCGATGACTCCTTCTCCCAACCTATACTTACCCAAAGATTGCTGTTTCTGGCTCATCCCATAAGCAGCCTCAATATAAATATTGGAATTATTACGATTAAAAATGGTCAGGAAACTCCGCTCAGCACCCAGGTGCTCTACCAACATCTTTAATATGGGCGACAGGTCATTTTTGAGCTCCTTACTTGAAATCAACCGTTGGCTAATTTCAAACAATAAGGTCATCTCCGCCAGTCCATAACATTCTTCTCCTCCTTTTTTACAATGTGCATGCATAATAAATCCCCTAGTAACAATTTTCAACAAATTCGGATCCAAATATAATACTTAAAGAGGATACCCTTATATTTTACACTACAATCACATCTTATTTATAACATTTCTAACTAACACCCCCAATATTTTTATTTCGATATACATTATTTTGCATCTATTCACACATTGGGCATAAAAAAGTAAAGCACGACACCTGTTGGTGATATTCTTTCTTACTACTTTTAGAAAACTTGAAGTTCATCCAATATAAATAATCATTTAAGCGTCAAATTCCTTCATATTCTATTTGAACAATTTGTGAAAATAATTAAAAGATGACTTTTTTCATAAAAAACAGCTATCGCATATTTGAATTTCAAATATTTATCAATAATTTGACAATCAGAAAATCTACAGTTTACAATTTTTGTTTAACCCTTTAAATCTGTATTTATGATTGACTTTAATGACATTGAGATAAATAAATTTCAACTCAATGCCCTTTTAAACCATCATGAAAAAAGAGGTTTTAAGTATCTCTTAGAAAACGAAGTTCAATGTGATTCATGCAACGGCTTGTGTAAACATGGTGTTACAAACTATTCATTGTATCTTGATCGTTTTAACGATATAAAAGTCACAGGGGAATGTGCTGAATGTGAAAACCAGGTAAGTATTACAATGGCATTTGGCGAAAATGAATCGTTTTTTAGAAAAGCTATGCAATTCAGACACACCCATGCCATATTAGTGGAACGCTAAAAATGTTATAAAGATATATTTTCTCCCGTTGAAGCCGATAACTTTATTTAGTTTTCGGCTTTTTCATTGCCGTTCAACAATCCCTCTTGCAAACCCTTAAAATATTAGAGTTCCTTAACTATGGTCAGAGGATTATTTATGCAAAAAAGTTATAACATTGCGGTATGCAAAAATTAACTATCAAAATAATTACCCTTTTATTACTCGTCTTCATGAGCTGTGCCCATAATAAAGAAATCCAATCTCTTAACAATGGGGACATTCTATTTAGGGGAAATCAACAACGCGGTTTATCACAAGCAATAAATAAAGTTACCCAAACTACTCGGGAAACAAACTACACACATATGGGAATATGTAAATTAGCCAACGATTCTGTTTATATTATCCATGCAAGTTCTAAAAACGGGGTTTGTATGGAACCGCTCATGGATTTTTGTCGTCCAAACAATGACACCTTATATATTACAGATATATATAGACTAAAAACTGAATTAAACGTTAACATCAACTCAGCACTTACCAATGCCATAAATTTAATAGGTCAACCCTACGACGATACTTACATTATGGAAAGACCAGGCTACTACTGCTCTGAGTTTATCTATTACATTTTTAAATCCGACTCGGTGTTTACCTTAAACCCTATGACTTTCATAGACCCAGCCACCGGGAATTTTCATACTGATTGGGTTGAACATTATCAAAAACTGGGAGTTAATATTCCGGAAGGAATGCCTGGGTGCAACCCCAACGGGATGGCCGCGGAAGGCAAACTCGATTTTATAACCAGAATACAATAACAGCACTTTTTATTGATGGAATATCGCAGATTCGGGAAAACAGAAAAGCACCTTAGTGCAATAACTTTAGGCGGGATGAGATTTAAACAGGGTTGGGACAAACCTAAAGATGAAATTCCGGCTGCTACGCAAAAGCATTGCAATCAAATTGTTGATTTAGCGATTAAAAATGGTATCAACCATTTTGAAACTGCATATGGCTATGGTAAAAGCGAAATGGCTTTGGGTATAACCTTAAATGACGAGCTAAAGGTTGACCGATCGTCTTATTACTTAATGACCAAAGGAAATCCCCAGAATGCCAGCGATGCCCGTAAACGGATTGAAGAACAGCTTAAAACATTAAAAACCGATTTTTTCGATTTTTATGGATGGCATGGAATGAATACACCCGAACTCGTTAACTCCACATGCAAAACAGGTGGGCCAATTGAGGAATTGTTAAAAATGAAGGAGGAAGGTATCATCAAACATGTTGGGTTTAGCACACATGGTCATCTGGAAACGATAGAAGAAGCCATCCATACTAACTTGTTTGAATTTGTAAATCTTCATTATTATTACTTCTACCAACGAAATTTGGCCGCTATTCAACTGGCCGAAAAGAAAGACATGGGAATATTTATTATTTCCCCAAACGATAAGGGGGGACAATTATATAAAGCCCCGGACAAAATAAAAAATGCCATCCCCCATGCTACTCCTATTCAGTGGAATGCACGATTCTGCTTAAATACTCCCAATGTACATACGCTTTCCTTTGGAATGACGGAGGCAGCACATTTTGAGGAGATGAGAGGGATTTTTCAGAACCAGCCGGACATTACTGCAGAATTTGACAAGCAGTCTAAAATCAAGTTAGACAACATGCTACATGATGATCCTTACGCCTATTTTGATGGCTATGATATTGAGAATAAGGATTCGGACATTGATCTTCCCTGGCTATTGCATTGGCGCAAGCTATGGAAATGTTACGATTTACTCGACTATGCCAAATACCGCTATAAAGAACTAAAAACACCCAACCATTGGGTTCCCGGCGTTTTTGCCACATCCGAAAACCTGGACAGATTCGATTTTTCTAAGATACCAAATCATATTCCTCTTAGAGAAATGCTAAACGAATTGCATGTTGCATTGTATCGCGCTCCTAATCCAACCCAAAAGTTCGATGCCAAAAATATTAGCTTGGTAAAAAATGGCTAAAACTTACTAGAACTAACCCAAAAACTCCTTCATAAATGATGGAATGTTAGGATGCACTAATATTAATAACCATATCCCAATCCTGATCGCCCCACGACCAAACAGTTTTTTTTAGCTTGTTCCAGCTAGAAACCAACAGTTTAAAAGACTGACCCTTAATTTCAGGTCAAGATTTCTCCATTCATCAACAAACTTTGTATAAAATCACCCACATTTATTACATTTTCCTACCCTTTTGTAATTAGGTAATACTCTTCCTATTTACAAGGCGCTAACATACTGCATGTTACATATTTTATTACACTTAAAGTATAAAAAAGCCCTTTTCCTACATTTATGTAGAACATTATCCCTGTGCCAAAACCACATGCCAAAAAATACACAACTCCTTACGTACTGACAAACTGCATATTACAGCACATCCCATGACAACACCCAAGTACTTAATTTTGTTTTTGGCACATAGTGTGAAATATAGAAAACCAAACAATCAAAAAGTATAAACAAACAAACAATTAGTATAAACCTATTTAAAAATTTTTAGAGATGAGAAAAATTGCGATTTACGGAAAAGGTGGAATTGGTAAAAGTACAACAACTCAAAACACAGTTGCCGGTTTAGTAGAATTAGGTAAAAACATTTTAGTAGTAGGTTGTGACCCTAAAGCAGATTCAACTCGTTTATTATTGGGTGGTCTTGCTCAGAAAACTGTTTTGGATACCTTACGTGAGGAAGGTGAAGATGTAGAATTAGATGACGTTGTAAAGCCTGGATACGGTGGAGTTCGTTGCGTTGAGTCAGGTGGTCCAGAGCCAGGTGTAGGATGTGCCGGCCGTGGTATCATTACTTCTATCAACCTACTTGAGCAATTAGGTGCTTGGGACGAGAAATACAAAACTGACTATACTTTTTACGATGTACTTGGTGATGTTGTATGTGGTGGATTTGCTATGCCTATCCGTGATGGTAAAGCCGAAGAAATTTACATTGTAGTATCAGGTGAGATGATGGCGATGTATGCTGCTAACAACATTTGTAAAGGTATCAAAAAATACGCACAGGCTGGTACTGTTCGTCTAGGCGGTTTGATTTGTAACTCTCGTAAGGTTGACAACGAAAAAGAGATGATTGAAGAGCTAGCTAGGCAATTAGGTTCTCAAATGATTCACTTTGTACCTCGTGACAACATGGTTCAGCATGCCGAAATTAACAGAAAAACGGTAATTGAACATGCTCCAGAACACGCTCAAGCTGACGAATACAGAGCGCTATCAAAAGCAATAGATGCCAACGAAATGTTCGTAATTCCTACGCCTCTTGAAATTGAAGAGCTGGAGAAATTATTAATGGACTTCGGTATCATGAACTAATTGTGCCTTTGGGTAAAATGTCAATAATTGTGTGACGCTGTTTTTGAAAACAGTCACTTACTTACTGTAAACTTCTTGATTTTCAAAAACAGCACATTTTATTCTTGACGCTTTCTCAAGACACGATAAACACTATCTAACAAATTAATCTATAAATCAGATTATTAGAAAAAAAGGATAGACATAACAAAACAGTCTCTTATCCCTAATCTAAAAATCTAGTATCTAAATTAAAAGGAGACCCAGAAAATGTTAATGATCAAAGCAATTATACGTCCGGAAAAATCAAGTATTGTATTAAAAGCGCTTTTCGAAGCAGGTTATATCGCAGTTACCAAATCGCCCGTAGTTGGTAGAGGAAAGCAGCGAGGAATTAAAATCGGTGATATTACATACGATGAGTTGCCAAAAGAGCAGTTAATCATGGTCGTCAAAGATGAAGATAAAGACTTTGCAGTAAACACTATTATGGATGCTGCTCGTTCCGGAGAAAAAGGGGCATTTGGTGATGGTAAAATTTTCATCACTCCCGTAGAGGAAGCGTATACTATCTCAAGAGGAGTAAAAGAACTTTAATTTACTAACATCAAAAAGTCTGAGACATGAAAAAAGTAATGGCAATAATCAACATCGATAAGATGAACGCAACCAAAAAAGCGCTCCTTGATGCCAATATTACCTCGATGACCGCGTCGGGTAAAGTATTCGGAAGAGGGAAAGGACTTTGGGAAGCAAAAGTACTTGAAGGTGTACAAAATAATCAACCCGAGGCTTTGGAGCACCTAGGTAAAGAACCCCGTCTGCGCCCACAAAGAGTATTGGAAATAGTTATGAACGACTCTTTTGTTCAACCAGCTGTGGATGCGATTATTGAGGCCAATCAAGGTGAACCTCACGGATGTGGAAAAATATTTGTAATGCCTGTAATGGATGTTATCCAGGTAAGGACAGGGCTTGCAGGTAGCAAAGCGGTAGATTAAGCTTAGTTTTTATAACATCTTAAAAACAAAACAAATGGTTAAAAAGAAAGATTATTCAGCAGGATTACCAGATCCTACCCCATTGATAGAAGATATTATCAGCAAATACCCTAGTAAGATAGCAAAAAAACGTGCTAAAGGTATGGTGGTTAACGATCCTGAAGCAGAACAAGAAGTTCAGGCTAACGTTCGTACCATTCCAGGTATTATTACACAAAGGGGATGTACTTATGCAGGTTGTAAAGGGGTGGTGTTAGGGCCAACCAGAGATATCATCAACCTGGTTCACGGACCTATCGGCTGTAGTTTTTACGCTTGGTTAACACGTCGTAACCAAACCAAACCGGAAACAGAAACAGCAGAGAACTACATGATGTATTCGTTCTCGACCGATATGCAAGATGAAAACATCGTATTTGGCGGAGAGATAAAGCTTAAAGAAGCGATTCGTGAAGCATATAAATTATTTAACCCCAAAGCTATTGGCGTTTTCTCAACTTGCCCGGTTGGTTTGATTGGTGATGATGTACATGCTGTATCACGGGACATGAAAGAAGAATTGGGAATTAACATCTTCGGTTTCTCTTGTGAAGGTTACCGCGGTGTATCTCAGTCTGCCGGTCACCACATTGCCAATAACGGTATCTTTAAACACGTTGTAGGTACCAACGACCGCGAACGTGAGGGCAAATTCCAAATTAACTTACTTGGAGAATACAACATTGGTGGTGATGCTTTTGAATTGGAAAGATTATTTGAAGAAGCAGGAATCACTTTGGTTTCTACCTACTCGGGTAACTCTACCGTAGAGAGCTTTGCTTACTCGCATACCGTTGACTTAAACGTGGTAATGTGTCACCGTTCTATCAACTACATTGCTGAGATGATGGAAGAGAAATACGGTATTCCGTGGATCAAGGGTAACTTTATAGGTGGTGGATCTACTGCCAAAACACTTAGAAAGATTGCCGAATTCTTTGACGATGCAGAATTAACGAAAAAAGTTGAAGAGATTGTAGCTCGCGAAGAAGGAAAAGTAGAAGCTGTTAAAGCCGCTATCAAACCTAAAGTAGAAGGTAAATTAGCCATGATGTTCGTAGGCGGATCTCGTGCTCACCACTACCAGGATCTTTTTGAGGAGCTAGGTATGTTAACTGTTTCTGCAGGATATGAGTTTGCTCACCGTGATGATTACGAAGGACGTCATGTCATTCCAAACATCAAAATTGATGCGGATACCCGTAACATCGAAGAAATTAAGGTGGAAAAAACGGAGAACCCTGAATTATGGCGTGATGACCTTGTAGCTAAAAAAGCTGAACTAGAGAAAAAAGGTTATGAATTCAGTCATTATGAAGGTATGATGCCGCAAATGAAAAAGAATTCTTTGGTGATTGATGATGTTTCGCACCACGAAACAGAAAAATTAATCGAATTCTACAAGCCAGACTTATTCTGTGCAGGTATCAAAGAAAAATATGTGGTACAAAAATCCGGTGTGCCTTTAAAACAGCTACATAGTTATGATTACGGTGGTCCATATGCAGGTTTCGAAGGAGCGATTAACTTCTACAAAGAAATGGAGCGTATGTTAGTTACCAATGTGTGGAAACTGGTTGATACACCTTGGAAAGCAGAGCCGGAGATTGTAGGTAGCATGACTATTAACGCATAAACTTTAGGAGGACTTAATTATGTTATTACGACATACAACAGAAAAAGAAATAGACAGAAAAGCACTTACCATTAACCCGGCTAAAACCTGTCAGCCAGTAGGTGCAATGTATGCGGCTTTAGGTGTTCACGGATGTTTACCGCACAGCCACGGATCGCAAGGGTGTTGTTCATATCACAGATCGGCATTAACCCGTCATTACAAAGAGCCTGTTATGGCTGCCACTTCTTCGTTTACCGAAGGTTCTTCGGTATTTGGTGGACAAGCCAACTTATTGCAAGCTATCGGAACTATCTTTTCGGTTTACGATCCTGAAATCATCGCCGTTCACTCAACTTGTTTGTCAGAAACCATTGGTGATGACCTGAAGCAAATTGTAGCTAAAGCAAATGCCGACGGAAAAGTTCCTGAAGGAAAACATGTGATCGAAGCTGCAACGCCAAGTTACGTAGGTTCACACGTTACAGGATACCACAATATGCTTGAGTCTATTGTTAAGTATTTTGCCATCAAAACCGAAGAAGCCAAACGTCAAATCAACTTATTGGCTGGTTGGGTAGAGCCTTCAGATATGCGTGAGCTAAAAAGAATCACAAAGATGATGGGCATTAAAACCGTTTTGGTTCCGGATACTTCTGATGTATTGGATGCTCCCATGACTGGTAAATTCGAAATGTATCCCAAAGGTGGAACTACCATTCCTGAGTTAGTGAGCATGGGCGACAGCATGAAAACCGTTGCCCTAGGTGAGTGGGCCACTAAAGGAGCTGCCGTTGCACTTGACAACTCGTGCAAAGTACCTTTTGACATGCTTAACCTACCGATTGGCGTTAAAGCTACCGACCGTTTTATCATGTCATTATCTAAAGCCGGTGCGGTATCCGTGCCTGAGGAATTAGATATGGAAAGAGGTCGCCTGGTAGATATGATTACCGACATGCACCAGTATTTCTACGGAAAACGAGTGGCTTTATTCGGAGATCCTGACCAGTTAATCCCCATGTGTGAGTTCTTGTTAGACCTTGATATGGTTCCTGCTTACGTTGTTTCTGGTACTCCTGGAAAAGCTTTTGAAAAACGTATGAAAGCAGTGTTTGGCGATAAAATCGACCAGGTAAAATTCAAGAACGGTGCCAATGCGGATATGTTCCAGTTACACCAGTGGATTAAGCAAGAAGGTGTTGATTTATTAATTGGCAACACTTACGGAAAGTATATCGCTCTTGACGAGAAGATTCCTTTCTTAAGAATGGGATTCCCAATCGTTGACCGCGTTGGACACTCATACTTCCCAACCTTAGGTTATATGGGCGGTATCCGTATCCTGGAAAAAATGCTTGACCTATTGATGCAGTATCAGGATGAGAATTGTCCTGAAGAAAAAGTGGAACTAGTAATGTAAGTCCCGGTGGGACAAGCGATAAATTAGACAAGAGAGATTAAGATTAGAGACAATAGAAAAACAACAATTTTATTAGTCTCTAATCTAAAAGTCTCAATATCTATAAAAAACTTTGTGTTTGCCAGAGGTTAAGACTGGTGAGGCAATTATTCTTCGGAACGCCGGAGGTGATAAATAATAGGTGGTATAAATATTTAAATTGCCTCGCCAGCCTTTGACTTTTTTCTAGATTAGAGACCTTGAGATAAGAGATTAATAGAAACATTCTACGTATTTCAAGATATCTAATAATTCTAACTAAACTTTATGATAAAAGATTTGAACAGATCAATTTTTGTTTCTTATCTCTTATCTAATAATCTAAAAGTCTAGTCAATTCAATCTTTCTATTTAAACATTCATTGTTATGTCAAAATATATAAAAGATAGAACACCCCAGATTGTTACCATTGGCGAAGACCAACATGATTTAGCCTGCGAAAAGAAATCAGTAGCAGGATCTGTAAGTCAAAGAGCTTGTGTTTTTTGTGGTTCAAGGGTAGTGCTATACCCTATTGCCGATGCACTTCACCTCGTTCATGGCCCTATAGGATGTGCCGCCTATACATGGGACATTAGAGGAGCAATGTCGTCGGGCCCACAGTTACACCGCTTAAGTTTTTCAACCGACTTACGCGAGAAAGATGTGGTTTTTGGAGGAGAAAAAAAATTATATAGCGCCCTGACCGAGCTTATCGAGTCGTACAAACCCAAAGCTGTTTTTATCTACAGCACATGTATCGTAGGCGTTATTGGTGATGATGTGGAAGCTGTTGCCCGACAGCTAACCAAAGAAACAGGCGTAGATGTTCTGCCTGTAATGAGCGAAGGTTTTAAAGGCTCAAAAAAAGATGGCTACAAAGCGGCGTGTGATGCTTTAATGAACTTGGTGGGAACCAACGACGATTACGTTCCTCCCAAATACAGCATTAACATTTTAGGTGACTTTAACCTGGCCGGAGAGCTTTGGATTTTAGCCGAATATTACAAAAAAATTGGTGTGGAGATTATTGCGTGCCTTACCGGCGATGGTCGTGTTGAACAGGTTCGCAAATGTCACAAAGCATCGCTGAATGTGGTACAGTGCTCTGGTAGTATGATGCACGTGGCCAAAGAAATGGAAAAAAAGTACGATATCCCTTTTAAAAAGGTATCCTACTTTGGTATCGAAGATATGTCGGAAGCACTTTACGAAGTGGCGCAACATTTTAACGACCCGGAATTAATGGCCAGAGCCAGAGGCTTGGTTTCCGAAGAGTTAGCAGAACTTATTCCTGCGCTTCAACCTTACCGCGAAAAACTGGAAGGTAAAAAAGCTGCCATATATGTAGGGGGAGCTTTTAAAGCCATTAGCTTGGTAAAGGCGTTGCGCTTATTAGGAATGCAAACCGTGGTGGTAGGTTCTCAAACTGGCAATAAAGACGATTACAAATTATTGCAGAAAATCTGTGACAAAGGGACTGTCATCGTTGATGATTCCAACCCAAACGAGTTATCTGATTTTGTAAAGCAAACAGGAGCCGACCTTTTCATCGGAGGTGTTAAGGAACGTCCGATAGCCTACAAACTGGGACTCGGGTTTTGTGATCACAACCATGAACGCAAAGAAGCATTGGCCGGATACATCGGCATGCTCAACTTCGCTAAAGAAGTGTATGCTTCAGTTTGTAGTCCGGTATGGAAATTTATTGAGAGATAAGAGACTGTTTGACAATTTACATGATTCAACAAGTCTATTATCTCACATCAAACCATCTAAAAGTCTAGAAATGGCCGACAAGATACCAGTATTAAAAGAAAGAAAAAACTTCGTTGCCACACGGAATGCGTGCAAAGTGTGTTCGCCGTTGGGAGGAAGTATTGCATATAAAGGAATTAAAGGGTGTGTTCCCGTAATTCACGGAGGACAAGGATGTGCCACTTATATCCGCCGATATTTAATCAGTCATTATAAGGAGCCGGTGGATATAGCTTCATCAAACTTTAGTGAAGAAAGCACCATTTTTGGAGGTGAAGCCAACCTAAGTGCTGCCATCCAAAATGTGATTGCACAATACAAACCCGAAGTGGTTGGTGTTTGTACCACTTGCTTGAGCGAAACCATTGGCGACGACATTGGTCAGGCATTACGAAATTACAAAGCAGCCAATACCGATGACCCAAGCATACCTGAGTTTGTGTATTCATCAACGCCTAGTTACCAGGGCTCGCACATGGATGGCTTTCACGAAACAGTAGCTGCCATCACCAAAACCTTCGCCAGCAAGGTGGAGATGAACAATAAGGTGAATATATTCCCTGGTTTTATTTCTACCGAAGATTTGAGAATGTTGAAGGATATTCTGGAAGATTTTGGAATTGATTATATCATGGTGCCGGATTATTCCGAAACTTTGGACAACCCGGTGTGGGATACCTACCACAGAATTCCCGACGGAGGAACACCTGTTGAAGATTTAAAAATGATGGGTGGAGCCAAAGCCAGTATTGAATTTGGTCCTGTTTTAAACAAGGGAAATCTGGTAGGGAGAGTCAACAATAACAACCTGTCACATACGGGAGCTGAATATCTTGAAAAAGAGTTTGGAGTAAAAAAGTTTACCCTAAACGTTCCGGTGGGCATCACGCAAAGTGACGAACTATTTCAGTTGCTCAGCGATATCAGCGGAAACCAAATTCCTAAACGACACACTATGGAACGAGGACGCTTGATTGATGCCTACGCCGATGGACACAAATACGTGTTCGGAAAAAAAGCAGTGGTTTATGGCGAAGAGGATTTAGTAATTGCCATGACCGGTTTTTTGGATGAAATTGGCGTTGAGGTAATACTGGCAGCATCAGGCGGAAACAGTGGAGTACTAAAAGAGGAAATTGAAAAATGCGCACCCACACATGGCAAAACCATTGAGGTAATGGGTGATTTGGATTACGAAAAAATCAACGAGCTGTGCATCGATATGAAACCCGATTTAATCGTCGGTAACAGCAAAGGGTATTACATCGCCCGAGAGTTAGAGATTCCGATTATTAGGGTTGGTTTCCCCATCCACGACAGAATGGGAGGTTCAAGACTAAAACACATAGGCTACAAAGGGGCTCAAGAGCTCTTCGATAAAATCGGGAATGCCATGATGGAATATAAACAAGAACACTCCGAAGTAGGATATAAATACATTTAGGTAATAGATATTTTGATCAGAGATAAGAGCCACATTCTTCCTCTTAGAAACATCTATTAATAATAATCATAACAACTTATTGAGGCAAAAGATAAAAGTCTATTATCTATCGTCTCTTATCTAAAAATCTAAGATATGATTGACTTTAAAAAACACCCCTGTTTCAATAAAGAAGCTAAAGGACAATATGCCAGAGTGCATTTACCGGTAGCTCCCAAGTGTAATATTAGCTGTAACTATTGCAACCGTAAGTTCGATTGCGTTAACGAGAGCCGCCCGGGAGTTACTTCAAACATACTATCTCCGGAGCAATCTATCGTTTACCTTAAGTCGCTACGCGAAAAGATGTCTCAACTATCGGTAGTGGGGATTGCCGGGCCGGGGGATCCGTTCGCCAACCCTGACGAAACCATGGAAACATTACGTCAGGTACGATCCAATTTCCCTGATATGATCCTTTGCGTATCATCCAATGGACTAAATATTGCACCGTATATTGATGAATTGGCAGCATTGGAGGTGAGTCATGTTACTATTACTATCAATTCTTTGGATGCGAAAATACTTGAAAAAGTTTACCGTTGGGTTCGTTACGAAAAGAAAGGATATTTTGGATTGGCCGGTGCCGAGCTACTATTGGAAAAACAACTGGAAGCCATTGACAAACTAAAAGCTGCAGGCATTACCGTTAAAGCCAATGCAATTGTCATCCCGGGAATCAATGATACACACCTTGGCGAACTGGCAGAAGGGTTATCTAAACTGGGCGTTGATTTAATGAATACCATTCCATTGATTCCGGTTGAAGATACGCCATTCTCGGAGCTAACCGAACCATCAAGTTCTTATATGAAAGAAATAAGAAAAGAGATTGGAGAGCACCTTCCCCCTATGACGCACTGCAGCCGATGCCGGGCCGATGCAGCCGGGTTACTTGGTAAAGACAGTACCGAAGCCATGGAGTTACTGACCGAAGCAGCCAAAGTAAGAATTGACAAAGGGGATGCTGATTCTCGTCCTTATGTGGCCGTTGCCAGTAATGAAGGCATCTTGGTGAATCAACATTTAGGCGAAGCGGAAAGACTATATGTATTTAAAGAAACACCTAACGGCTATAAACTAGTGAACCAACGCGTTACTCCCCCAAGAGGAGATGGTGACAAGCGCTGGGAAGAACTAGGTGAAATATTGAGTGACTGCAGAGCCATATTGGTTGGGGGAGTTGGTCCAAAACCTTCAAAAATATTGGGTAAATCAGGATTAAAAGTTGTGGAAATGTCGGGCTTGATTGACCAGGGAATGGACTCTGTTTACAAAGGAACCGAACTAAGAACCATCACCAAAGCCGAAAGCTTTAAGTGTGGATCTGGATGTTCCGGTACTGGAACCGGATGCGGGTGATACCAGTGGGCAGTTCTCAGTATGCAGTAACCAGTTGCAATAACCTTGAGGCATGGGCTAGAGCAAGAGAACGAAGAGCGGTAAACACTGAACGATTTTTTCAGGAAATAATTATCGCATAATCAATAAACTAACAATCTGCAAACGAAAGCCAGCAGTAACACAGAATATAGTAATTAAATGATTAGTCAATGCTCAATAGTGATAAACCGTATAAACTAGTGATCAGTGACTATTGACCAAGACATTAATATAAATTAACCTATAATTATCAAATCATGAAAAAGCCTGAATATCACATTTTGGTATGTAACTCATATCGAGTTGCAGGAGATGCTAAAGGTTTCTGTAACAAAACCGGCGCTGGTGACTTTATTCCATACATTATGGAGGAATGTAACGACAGGGGTATTGATGCCGCTGTTACAAGCACAGCATGTTTAAACGTATGTAGCCAGGGACCTATTATGGTAATCCATCCCAATAACCTTTGGTATGGAGAAATCACCGAGGATAAAATTGACGAGATTTTAGATGCCCTGGAAGAAGGCGAAGCCGTAGAAGAGTATTTAATCTCGGATTAAACTAGAGAGGCGGTGACTATATGCAAGATGCCATTAGTCACCGCTTCTCTAAAATCTTATAAGCATGAAACAATATCTGATTGACACAACTTTACGCGACGGAGAGCAAGCTGCTGGCGTTATTTTTTCTTTAAAGGAAAAAATTCGTATTGCCCAGATGTTGGAAGAACTGGGAATTCACGAAGCAGAAATTGGAACACCCGCCATTTCGATTCAGGAGGAAAAGGATATCAAAACATTGGTAAATCAGGGTTTTAATTTCGATATGCTTTGTTGGGCCCGTGCCACGGTTTCGGATATCATGGCAGCCAAACGCACCGGGGTAAAAAGAATCAGTATTTCATTTCCTGTAAGCGATATACAGTTGGCGGCTATAGGTAAAGATTACGATTGGGTTTTAACCCAGATGGAAACCATGATTGGTCTTGCCTCAAATCATTTTGAGTTTGTGGGTATTGGTGCTCAGGATGCGTCCAGAGCCAACCCTAATTTTCTGAGAAGCTACATTTCTAAAGCTTCATGTTTAGGCGTAAAAAGAGTTCGTTTTGCGGATACCGTAGGTATTATGAACCCATTTTCGGTACACGAAATGATAGCTACCTATCGAAACCTATTCCCCATGATGGACCTGGAGTTTCATGCCCATAACGATTTAGGAATGGCCACTGCTAATAGCATTGCTGCACTGCAGGCCGGATGCAACAGTATCGATGTCACTATCAACGGTTTGGGTGAGCGGGCAGGAAATGCACCTTTGGAAGAAGTGGCAGCGGCAGCAAAATTCTCCCTAAATCAAAACCTTGGCATAGACCTTAAAAACATTAACAATATTTGTAGCTACATAGAAGAAGTTTCCCAGCGCAAGGTTAGCCAAACCAAACCAGTAACCGGGGAATTAATTACCAGCCATGAATCGGGCATCCATTGCCGTTCCATACTCAATAACCCCATGACGTACCATGCCTTTGACCCTGGCGAAGTAGGTAAAAAATCACAGTTTGTTATTGGAAAGCACTCTGGTGTGGCTTCAGTGCTCGATGCATTAGCTGGAATGGGTATACACCTTTCAGCCGAAGAAGGCAAAAAGATTCTTCCCAAAGTAAAAAAATTAGCATCCAGCAAAAAACAAAGTATCGATAAGAATGAATTAAAAGAACTGATCCTAAAACAATAATTACTACAAACAACCATGGAAAATCCAAGAGACACCTATAATACCGGCATCGAATATTTTCATAATGCAGTTAGCTTTTCAAAATCCAATAAGTTCGGAGAACTCATCACCTATAATATTATTAGCATGTCAGCAGAATATCTGATGAGTGCAATGCTTTATAAAAATGGTATTGACCCCTATGGAAGCGGAGATGACAACATTATTTCAACATTGGAAAGTAATAAATTAATATCTGCGGAAGTAAAAGAAAAAGCCATTTTATTAAAAACACAATGCTCCTGCAAAAAAAGTTCAGACAGCATCACCCCAAACATGGAGGAACTTATTTTCGCCTTAAGGGAAATAAAGCAGTGTGCTGATAGAGAATTTAAACCTACACTTGTTTAAATTAGTTTAAAAAATTATTTGGCTAACCTTAACTTTTGGCACAAAGATTTAGGTTACGCAACGGATGATTGGTTATACCATCATTCTTTAACCGAAAAAGCCTGTTTGTTTTGTTTAATGAATCGCAGGGGTGGCGAGTCATTGAATAAAGTGGCAGGCTTTTTCTTTTTTTTTAAAAGAAAACGGATCTATAAAACTTTCAATTAACAATAAGTTACGCTTAAAGATACAATGTTCCTTAATCATTGTTGATCATAGCATCATATGAAAGTGTGAGTTGTTTTTTATCTACAAGAGTAATTTATCAACGAAGTAATTCAGCATTTTTTCTATCTCCTCGTTTTCGTTTTCTACTATTGAAACATCAGTTAATCTAGGTAAATGTTGCGCAAAAAATATATGGTTATTTGTTAATTCAAATAGATTAGTAGCTAAGGTATAAGGGTATTCGAAGTTTGGATTCACCTCGGAAATGACCTTTGACACTATAAGTGCTAAATCTTTATAGCTCTTGAAAAAACCTTTCGAATTCTCATTGTCTACTTCTTTGGTATGGTAAGCTTTTATCCCTTCGGATATCACAATTTTTTGCAATATGCTTTCATTTACATATTCTACACCTGGGTTATCTCTGGTGGCTGACACGAAAGAATGAATAATAATTTGAAGCCTTCTTTTTGGATCATTAATATTTACGGTATTGATTTTAATGAGGTAATTTACCCACTCCCAATACCAGTTAACTAGATATAACAGCAACATATGCTTATTTACAAAGTATCTATACAGAGATGCTTCAGTTGAATTAATATGGGCAGCTAACTTCTTAAAAGTAAATGATTCTATCCCGAATTCATCTATTAATAAAATACTATTTTTAATTAGGCTCCTTCCTAGTTCTGACTCCTGAGGATCTCTCAAGTAAAGCCCTTTGTTTAAAGATATTTTGATTTCTACGCTCATTAATTCGCCATTTAAACATGTAAGTTACAAAGATAATTTAGTTTTACTATTTTAATACAATAGTATTACTATCATTTGTAATAGTTTTATTATATTGCAGCCATATTACTAAAATAATTAAATTATGAGACAAAAACTATTTGCAAATTTAAAGAGTGACATACCGGCAAGTGTTGTTGTGTTTTTTGTGGCTCTACCTTTGTGTTTAGGGATAGCCCTAGCCTCTGGAGCTCCATTGTTTGCAGGATTAATTGCAGGTATTGTAGGTGGAATTATTGTAGGAGGACTAAGTGGATCAAAAATCGGGGTAAGTGGTCCTGCGGCCGGGTTGGCGGCCATTGTATTAACTGCTATCGGTACATTAGGGAGTTATGAAAACTTTTTGGTAGCGGTTGTATTAGGTGGAGCTATACAAATTGTATTAGGCTTTTTAAAGGCAGGAGTAATTGGGTATTACTTCCCGTCATCCGTAATTAAAGGTATGTTAACTGGAATTGGAATAATAATAATTCTTAAGCAAATACCGCATTTTTTTGGTTATGATGCGAATCCTGATGGATACTTTGCATTCTTTCATGCGGATGGTGAAAATACATTCTCGGCTCTTATTAATACTGTAAAGTACATTCAGCCTGGTTCTGCTTTAATAGGGGTTGTAGGTCTTGCTATTCTTTTGTTTTGGGACATTATTTTATCTAAAAAGGGAAAAGTTTTTCAAATTATACAAGGTCCTTTAGTAGCGGTTGGTGTTGGTATCGTTTTTTATGTTGTTACAAAATCTAATGAGGTTTTAGCTATTGCCCCATCGCACTTGGTTAGCGTGCCTATACCTGAGGATGTATCTTCTTTTTTAGGACAATTTAGCTTTCCTAATTTTAACGTAATTACAAATCCGGAAGTGTGGATAATTGCTTTTACCATTGCTTTGGTTGCTAGTTTAGAAACTCTTCTGTGTGTGGAAGCAACCGACAAACTCGATCCGCATAAAAATATAACACCAACTAATAGAGAATTATTTGCTCAAGGTACTGGAAATATTATTTCCGGTTTCATTGGAGGTTTACCAATTACACAAGTTATTGTAAGGAGTTCCGCAAATATACAATCTGGAGGTAAAAGTAAATTGTCCCCTATTATCCACGGATTTTTATTGTTGATTTCAGTTATTATTATGCCAAGGCTGTTAAATATGATTCCGCTGTCCGTACTGGCAGCTATATTGCTGGTGGTAGGTTATAAATTGGCTAAGCCTGAAATATTCAAACAAATTTATATCTCTGGCTGGAAGCAGTTTTTGCCCTTTATGACAACTGTTTTGGGTATTGTTTTCATCGACTTGCTATATGGTATAGCGTTAGGTATGGCCAATGGAATAATGGTTATCCTTTATAAAAGTTATCAAAACTCACATTTTTTGCATAAGGAGGGAGAAGATGTGGACGATGGCAGAATGAAGATGACTTTGGCTGAGGAAGTAACTTTCTTTAATAAAGGAGCTATCCTAAAAGAGTTGAATAACATTCCTGAAAACTCTTTATTAGAACTTGATGTTAGAAAAACAAGGTATTTGGATAATGATATCATAGAGATATTGGAAGATTTTGCCATTAAAGCTGAAGAAAGGAATATCACTATTAAATTAATTTCAGAACGAGGGGTTATTGAAAATCCGTCTAGTTATATTGATTTTTTTAGGCTCAGACCCAAAGCTATTTAATATGAATAATGTAGATATTTAAAAGTAAAGATATGAAAGCACATACAAAAGAAACTCAAGCAACCATGACTCCGCAAAAGTCATTGGATTTTTTAAAAGAAGGAAATGTTAGGTTTCAGAATAATTTAAAAGCAAATCGAAACCTTTTGGAGCAAGTTAATGACACCAGTGACGGGCAGTTTCCTTTTGCAACTATTTTAAGTTGTATAGACTCCAGGGTTTCGGCTGAGTTGGTTTTTGACCAAGGTTTAGGTGATATTTTTAGTATTCGTATAGCCGGTAATTTTGTAAATCAAGATATTTTAGGGAGTATGGAATTTGCCTGTAAATTGGCAGGAACTAAGCTTATTGTTGTACTAGGGCATACCGCATGTGGCGCAGTTAAAGGCGCCTGTGATGATGCAAAACTGGGTAATCTCACAGCGATGCTATCCAATATAAAGCCTGCAGTGAATGCAGTTATTGAACCTCAGGATTTAAGCTTACGGAATTCATCAAACCCTACATTTGTAGACAATGTTGCTGCTAAAAATGTACACCTCACAATCGATAGAATTCTTAAAGAAAGTGAAGTGTTGGCTGGAATGGAAAAAAATGGCGAGATAAAAATTATTGGAGCTATGTATGATGTCAATTCTGGCAAAGTAACTTTTAATGAATAATAAATATCCCTATGAGGTTAGAGATAATGCAATTAGCCATTACAAACGACATAAAACGGTGTACCCACAGAGATGCGGTGCGAGCCTAAGAAAGCGGGCTTCTATTTTCTGAGCACGTCGTTGGCCGGAACCAACGAGAAAATGCTCGGCTCATTTTTAATAATATCGGAGAGGTGGAAAGTACTTCTCAGGATTTAACATCAGATCCCGATTCATGTCCGGTATACCACAAAACCGGCAACGCCTCGATGGCACATTTGCACCTTGGGATCTTGCATACTGGTTAGTCTTCGCGATCTGGCTCCAATTGAAGCAAAAAGGGTATTGCTTCGACTGGAACCTGATTCGAAGGATCACGAACATACAAAATTGTGTGGCCTCCAATCTGTAACATTCACGATCAGGTTTTGCCAGCCCGCAAGTTCACCGAACCCTCAATTTAAAAAAAGCATATATGACTTGATGGGGGACCAACATGTACCATTTTACAGAAAAAAATCCGTAGTCCTAGCAGCGTAAATTTTAAAAAACGATTCGACATAATTACAGAAAATTACGGACCTACCCCTGCAAAACGGGTTAACTTCTATCTGGTTAACAGCACCAATGACATAGCGCAAGAAATATGTAAAAAACGAAAAAGGAAATATATATACCCTATGCCATACAAAAACTAGTTTTATCCCGGATTATGCATTAGAACTTCGTCGCGAACATTTAAAGTGCAATAAAACAAGGCTTTACTAAAACGAGGTACAACTTGTCCCGATTACTTTCCATAGCCGTTAACTTAAGGGAACCTATTGGTACAAAAACACATACACAGACGGACTTCCCCAATGAGGAAGTTTA